>NZ_JBEXGT010000005.1:0-322674 GCF_040607475.1 Sphaerisporangium sp. NPDC005288
CAGGTCGCACCGCTGTTGGCCTTGCCGGCGAAGGGGTTGCTCTCGCTGGCGGCGTTGGGCGTCCAGGAGCCGCTGAGGCTGTCGGCGGTGAAGGACCGGAAGTAGCGTCCCTGCGAGCCGATCGCCTCGACGATCATGAGGTACTTGTTCTGGTTCTGCAGCTTGTAGACCTCGACCGCCTCGAACAGGTTGTTGGTCGAGTCGCTCATGATCTGGGTGTAGGTGCCGCCGAAGCTGCCGGGGAAGTTCCCGATCGGCATGCTCTGCCGGTAGATCTTGCCGTTGTCACCGGCGAAGAACAGGTACATGTTCTGGCCGTCACCGATCAGCGTCTGGTCGATCGGCCCGGTACCGGAGCCGGAGATGCTCGCGGTGGACAGCGTCTGCGCCCCCGACCAGCCGTTGGGGTTGGTGGGATCGCTGGAGGTGCGGTAGGAGAACGCCGTGCCGCCCCACTGGTAGGCCAGCACCCAGATGTTCTTCGGCGCGAAGTAGAACAATGTCGGCGCCACGGTGCCCGAGTTCATCCCGGTCTGAGTCGCCGAACCCATGTCCGACCAGTTGGTGAACGTGCTGAACGCCATCGAGCCCCAGCTGGAGCCGTTGTCGTGGGTGGTGGCGTAGACCAGGTGCTTGCCGTTGTAGACGACGTTGGTGAAGTCCTTCAACGACACCCAGCCCGACTTCGGCTGCGCCAGCGCCCCGGTCGACGTCCACCGGTACGACGACGGCAGGTTGCACGTGCCGGTCGGCGTCGGCGTGGGGGTGACGGTGGGAGTCGGCGTGGGGTTGGTGCCGCCGCCCAGCTTGACGAGTTGCCACTGCTGGTTGGTGCCGTTCCAGTCGCTGTACTGGACGACGTTGCCGCCGTCGGCGGTGGAGGCGCCCTGGACCTCGACGACCTTGTTGCTGTTGCGGTTGATCAGGCGGATGTAGCCGCTGTCGGAGTCGGCGAGGCGGAACTGCTGGTTGGTGCCGTTGCCGTCGGTCCACTGCACGATGTTGGCGCCGTCGGCCGTGGAGAAGTTGTAGACGTCCAGCACCTTGCCCGACAGGCGGGACTTCAGCCGGTAGTAGCCGCCGCCTGAGTCGACGAACTGCCACTGCTGGTTGTTGCCGTCGTTACGTGTCCACTGGGCGATGCGCGCCCCGTCGGCGGTCGACGCGCCGTACACGTCCAGCGCCTTGCCGCTGTTGCGGTTGACCAGCACGTACCAGGCGGTGGTGTCGACGCTCGCCGCGTTCGCGACGGTGGTCGGTCCGAGGCCCACAAGCAGGCCGACGAAGAGTGTGGCCACCATCGCGAAGGCGGCCGCCACGCTCCTGCGCATCCGTGCCGGACGCGGGGCGGGGTCGGGTTGAAACGGGGGTGGGGTCCCGTTCTTGGTATCCAAGGGTCGCTCCTTTTCACGTGTGCGGACGCGCCCGCTCCGAAGGCGGAACGGGCGGCGCCGCGCGGGGGGTGACGGCGGACGGCCCGCGTACGGGCCGGCCCGGAGGGAGTTCGGACCGGCCCGAGCTCTGCGAGGCGGACCGCCGCCGTGCCGTCCGTCCAAGGGGACGGGTCGTCACTGCCGGCCGGCGCCGCTTCCTTCGTCGTACCGGACGATGCCGGTGGAGCCGGACGGGCCGTCGCCCGTCCGGTGCCTCTCCGTCATGGGGTGGTCAGGTCGAATCGCCGTACGGTCACCGACCCGCCGAGGGCCTGGGTGGCGTAGTTGAACATCGCGAACCGGTAGCCCATGAAGAACTGCCAGGCGTTGTTCAGCGTGAACGCCGGGCCCAGGGTGGTGAAGTTGGTTCCGTCCGTGCTGTAGGAGAAGCGGGCCTGCCGCCCCGAGCCCGGGCGGATGTCGGCGTTGACCCGCAGCCAGATCCTCCCGCCGGAGATCGCCGCGCTCGCGGCGTCGGTGCCGGTGCCGGTGGTGTTCCAGTTGCCGTCCATGCTCAGGCCGTTGGTCATGGACACCCGGGTCTGCCCGTTGTCGCGTCTGACCCCGATCCACGCCGAGGAGTCGCGGAGCATGGCCAGGCCCGCCCGGTCGCCGTTGCTCATCGTGGAGTAGTCCAGCTCGATCGTCGCTGTGGACGAGGGCCCCTGGATGCGGTGGGTCAGGGTGTTACGCGCGTTGTACAGGTCGTTGGTCACGGTCGCGGTCTGCAGCCGCAGCCCGCTGCCGGACGACCACTTGCTGTTGTCGGGGTTGTGGTTCCACTCCCACCGCGGGTCGAGCGCGCTCGTGGTGAAGGTGTCCGGGCCGATCATCGACTTGACGGTCTTGGTCGTGGAGATCGCCGGCTTGGGATAGGTGGCGCCCCAGCCACCGTTCACGGTCTGCACCGACGGCCACCCGTCGGAGCTCCACGAGATCGGCGCCAGCGCCGGTACCCGGCCTCCGGGGTAGGCGTCGACGAACGCCATGTAGTACCAGGCGCCGTTCTGGGTCTGCACCAGACCACCCTGGTGCGGCACCCCGCCGCCGGAGATCGGGCTCGGCATGTTCAGCAGCACCTGGCGCATCTCGTACGGCCCCCACGGGCTGGTCGAGCGCAGCACGTACTGGCCGTTGGCCGGGCGGGTCACCCAGATGTAGTAGTAGCCGCCCCGCTTGTAGAAGCGCGAGCCCTCCAGCGTGCCGACGCTCGACGGCGTGGTGAACACCTGCTGGTGGCGCACCTCGCTGAGGCCGTCGGAGGACAGTTGCGCGACGCTGAGGGTGCTGTTGCCGTAGGCGACGTACATGGTGTCGTTGTCGTCGACCAGCAGACCGGCGTCGTAGTAGCAGTTGTTGATCCGCGACCGCTTGGACCAGGCGCCGTCCACCGCCGAGGCCGTGTAGACGTAGGTGCGGTTGAACTCGGTGCAGCCGATCCAGTAGTAGGTGCTGTTGCTGGGCCGGTAGTTGAACGCCGAGGCCCAGATGCCCTTCACGTACGCCCGTCCGCCGTTCAGGTCGTAGGCGTTCGAGTCGAAGGCGAGGCTCGGCACCGAGTGACCCGCGTACTCCCAGTTCACCAGGTCGTAGGAGCGCAGGATCGGCGCTCCGGGCGAGTAGTGCATGGTCGAGGCCGAGTAGTAGTACGCGTCGCCGACCCGAATGATGTCACCGTCGGCGAAGTCCTGCCAGACCACGGGGTTGTTGTACTGGCCCGTCGGCCCGGTGGGCGTCGGCGTGGGAGTGGGGGTCGCGGTCGGAGTGGGCGTGGGGTTGGTGCCGCCGCCGAGTTTGACGAGTTGCCACTGCTGGTTGGTGCCGTTCCAGTCGCTGTACTGGACGACGTTGCCGCCGTCGGCGGTGGAGGCGCCCTGGACTTCGACGACCTTGTTGCTGTTGCGGTTGATCAGGCGGATGTAGCCGCTGTCGGAGTCGGCGAGGCGGAACTGCTGGTTGGTGCCGTTGCCGTCGGTCCACTGGACGATGTTGGCGCCGTCGGCGGTCGAGAGGTTGTAGACGTCCAGCACCTTGCCCGACAGGCGGGACTTCAGCCGGTAGTAGCCGCTGCCGGAGTCGACGAACTGCCACTGCTGGTTGTTGCCGTCGTTGCGCGTCCACTGGGTGATGCGCGCCCCGTCGGCGGTCGACGCGCCGTACACGTCCAGCGCCTTGCCGCTGTTGCGGTTGACCAGCACGTACCAGGCGGTGGTGTCGACGGTCGCCGCCGACGCCGTCGTCGTGCCGATCGCGAGCATGGAGCCGGCCAGGATGGCCGTGGCGAGAATGGCGAGCAGCGACCGCCAGCCGCGTCTCCATGTGAAGGCTCGTCGGACCTCACCAGTGGTGGCCAATGCTTCCTCCTTCGATGTCGGACCGGGCGGCCGGCTGGGGGTGGGCCGCTCCGTCACGCAAGGCCATCGGTCGCGCACGATGGGTCCTCAAGGTGGTGCTCGTACTTCCGTCTCCGCCTGAAAAAGTCTGTTAGCGCTAACATCGGGTTTGTCATCGTACGTATGCTGTTTACGGAGAGAATTCCCGCCGATGTGGCCGACGAGGGTTTCCATGCGATGTGAGCGCTAACATTCGTATGGCTTCGATCGGGGATGTTTCTGTTGTTCGGTGCTATTCACCGCCCACCCGGTTGCAGCGGTTCTCCGGCCGCGCGCCTGTGCTGAACCTGCGTGGGACGAAAAACCAGTGGCTCGGGAGGTTTCGTTCTCGTGTCCAGTAAGTTACGTGACATAGTGAGCGATCGTTTTGGTGAAGTCAATGGCGCCCGAGATCGGCCGGGCCGTCCCGCGGGCCGGCCCGCCGCGAGGGAAACCCGCCCCCGCCGAAGGGCCTCCACCACCCCGCACGGTCGCCACAGGCGGCGACGTGCCGGCCCCGGGGCCGCCACCCGTCCCGCGGTGAACGCTGACAGACCGGGTGGCTCCGCGACTCGCACGTGAACGTCGATGAAACTTACACGTCGCCGGTGCCACCTCTTCCGCGCTCGCCGGTGAACGCGGAAGAGGTGGCACTCGCACGACGCTCACCCGGCACCGCCGGGTGAGCGCGTTGCCCGGGCTACACCCGGGCGCAGACGGTGCCGTTGAGTGCGAACTGGCTCGGCGCCGTGTTGGTGCCGTTGAAGCTCGCCTGGAAGCCGAAACTGGTGTTCCCGCCGGCGGGGATGGTGGCGTTGTAGCTCGCGTTGCGCGCCGTGACCTGCGTGCCGGACTGCGTGATCGCGGCGTTCCACGCGTTGGTGACCTGCTGGTTGCCGGGCCAGGTCCAGGTCACCGTCCAGCCGTTGACGGCGGAGGCGCCGCTGTTGGTGACGGTGAGGTTGGCGGTGAACCCGTTGTTCCAGCCGTTGGTGGTGTAGGCGACCCGGCACGGAGCGTTGGTCGGGGTGACGCTGGGGGTCGGAGTGGGAGTCGGGGTCGGGGTCGGGGTGACCGTCGGGGTCGGCGTCGGGGTCGGCGTGACGGTCGGGGTCGGCGTGGGGGTGGGGGAGGGCGAGGTGCCGTTGAGGCCGAAGAACTGGATGGCGACGGCCGCCATGCCGCCCGCCGGGAGGCTGTGGCCCGCGCCCTGGATGGTGTACGCCTCGACCCGCACGCTGCCGGAGGAGTCGGCGTAGCGGCGCCGGCTCCAACCGGACTGCGGGGTGTCAGTGCTGGTCGGCGTCTGGCTCACGCCGTTGACGTTGGTCCACTGCTTGATCTCCTCCTCCAGCTCGGAGTAGGCGACGACGTTGTCGGCGGTGCCGTGCCACAGCTGCATGCGCGGCCACGGTCCCCGGTAGCTCGGGTTGGCGTTGCGCGCCAAATCGCCCCACTGCTGGGCGGTCTTGCCGACGCACGGCGCCGAGTTGCCGCCGGGCTGGTAGGCGGCCTCGTTGGGGAAGCAGGTGAACGGCACGCCCATGAACGCCGCGCCCGCCTTGAACACCTCGGGGTACAGGGCCAGCATGGCGTTGGTCATCATGGCGCCCGAGGAGCTGCCGGTGGCGAACACCCGGTTCGGGTCGCCGTGGTACTGCTGCTCCACGTAGGTCACCATGGACATCAGCGACACCGGGTCGGTCTGCCCGCCGCGCACCTTCGAGGCCTCGGACCAGTTGTCGAAGCAGTTGGCCTTCTTCGACGCCGACGGGTAGATCACCACGAAGCCGTACCGGTCGGCGAGCGAGGCGAACTCGCTGGAGGAGTAGAACCCCGGTCCGGAGCCGCCGCACGGGTGCATGGCCAGCACGATGGCGGGGTTCGCCTGCGCGTTGTTCGGCACGTACAGGTGCATGCGCAGGTTGCCGGGGTTGGAGCCGAAGCCGGTCACCTCGGTCAGGGTGGCCGCGGCGGCCTGGTGGGGCAGCACCAGGGCGACGGCGGCGTAGAGCAGCGCCGCGCAGGCCATGCTCAGTATCGCGCTCAATCGTGTCATCCGCTCTCCTAATGTCGGTGTGCGGGCTTGGTCCCTGCTCGACGGCTCGAACCGGCGGCGCCGGTCTCACGGAGACATCGGGCTCGGCGGGTGGAAAATAGACGCGGCCCGGATCGGCGGTCAAGATGACGACGCGAGAACGCACACCACCAGCACCCCGGAGCGATGCCTTGGCCCTGCTTATCAAGTGGCTTGTTATAAAGTGCCTTGATATAGGACACGAAACTTACATCCGATGGACACGCGGTATGGTCGTTCGGTGACCGCCCGCCGTATCCCCGGGGCGTCCCGGTCGGCCGCATCCGTCCCCCGCCTGAGCTATCTGGTGTTCCGTCTGGAACGCCGCATTCGAGCGGGCCTGGACGAGGCGCTGGCGCGGCACGGCGTCACCACGACGGAGTACATGGCGCTCAGCGAACTGCGCATGCGCGAGGGGTTGTCGTCGGCGGAGCTGGCCCGCATCGCCTTCGTCACGCCGCAGGCGATGAACCTCGTCATCCGCGACCTGGAACAGCGCGAGGTGATCCGCCGCGACCCGCACCCGGACGGCGGCCGGGTGCTGTGCGCCCGTCTCACCCGCAAGGGCCTGTCCCTGCTCAGACGCTGCGACCGCTCGCTCGACGCCATCGAGGCGACCATGCTGGCCGACGTCGACGACACGACCCTGAAGACGCTCACGGACGGTCTCATGCGGTGCTCACACGCGTTGCGTCCGGACGCGGGGGTGTGAGCCCGGCGCCCGGACACTCGGCGAGCGGTGAGGGGGGTCGGCCGTCAGTCGTCCTCGGCGGCGGCATCGGGGCGGGCCGCGTCCTGAGCGCCCTTGCGCCTGCCGAGCAACAGCAGCACCGCCAGGATGACCACCAGGGCGATCGGGGCGCCCCACACCCACGCGGACACGCCCTGCTCCGATGCCGCGGGGGCCGAGCCGCCCGTGGCCGGGGCGTTCGCCGTGGACGGTCCCGGGGTCGCGGTGGCCGGGGGCGGCGCGGCGGCGCCGGTCGCGGTGGATCGGACGGTGAAGGGGATCTCCCCCTCCACCGGGTGGCCGTCGGAGGAGACGATGCGCCAGGCGATGACGTAGGCGCCCGAGGGCAGCGGCCCGGCGACCTTCTCCACGACCTTGGGGCCGTCGGCGCGCGGAGCGCCGGACTCGTAGCGTCGTCCGGCCGCGTCGTGCAGGATCACGACGGGGAAGCTGACGTGCGCGCTGAACTCCAGCTCGATCTGGTCCAGGCCGTCGACGACGGCGTTCTTGGCCGGGGAGCTGCTCTTGAGGCTGTCGTGCGCCAGGGCCGGCGCGGCCGGCAGGACCAGCAGCACGACGGAGGCACAGAGCAGCAGCGTTCGGATGATGAGGGATCGCACGGGGACTCCCGGGTGAGGAAACGGGGCGTGGGGTCACGCGCCGGCGGTACGGGAGCGTGCCCCCGTCCCCGCCGGCGCGTGACCCCGCTGCGGCCGGCGGCGCCGTCAGGCGCGTGAACGGCGCCGTGCGGCCACGGCGAGGCCGGCGCCGAGCAGGCCGATGACGATGCCGAGGATGGCGAGCACCCGGGCGGTGCCGTCCGGCCCGGCGGCCGGGGCGGAGGCGGCGGCCCCGGCGGGCGTCACCGAGGGCCCGGCCGGGGCGGCGGCCGACCGCGAGGAGCTCGCGGAGTGGCCGTCGCCGGCCTGCTCGGCGGCGGCCACCAGCTTGAGCGCCGGCACGGGGTGCTCGGCCTCCGAGCCGTCCGCCTTCGGCATGTCCCCCCAGGTGACGACCTCGCCGCCGGAGTAGGTCTGGACGGTCGGGAACAGCAGCTCATCGACGTCCTTGGGCAGCGGGCCGACCGACACCTCGAACTCCTGGAACTGGCCCGGCTCGATCTTCCCGCCGGTCCAAGTGATCTTCAGGACGGACTCGGTGACCTTGTCGCCGTCGTCGGAGACCACCGGCTGGGGCAGCTTGCCCCGGGTCAGCTTGGCATCCCAGCCGGGAACCGGGCGTACCGAGACGAACGGGAGCGGATGGTCGGTGGGGAACCGCACCTCCAGCTTGGTGGTCGACTCCTTGTCCCGCTCGTTGGGCACCCGGAAGGCGAGCTTGGTCCAGCCGCCCTTCTCGGCGGTGCCGGGGTTGATCGTGACGTGCGCCAGCGCGGGCAGCGCCAGGCCCACGGTGAGGGCGAGCGCGCCGGCGGTGACGGCGACCGCCCGCCGGTAGATGGCCGTGGAAGGCATGGGGATTCTCCGTTGTCTCGGTGAACGCGCAAGGGGTCTGGAGATGCGCGAAGGGACGCGCCGCGGCGGATGCCGGCGCGCTGAGGACTCACAAGACGGGGAGAACCGGGGGACCTCGCCGCACGACCACGTGCCGCAGGACGCGCTCGCGCGGGGAACACAGGACGGCCGGGGGCCGGCGCAAGCGCACGGCGGGCGCCCCGGGCGACGCCTCGCGCCGCAGCAGAAGCAGCAGCGCCGCCAGGCGGCGCACCGCGAAGGCGCCGAGGGCGCGCAGCAGCGACCACAGCGCCGTCTCACCACGCGACAGCCACCATCCGGTGACCAGCGCCGCGGTCGTGTGGGCGACGATCATGCCCACGCCGACGCCCAGGCCGGGTTCATGCGGCAGGGCGTCCAGGTGGTGGGGGTGGAGCGGGACGGGCGCGGCGTCGGCCGGGCCGAGCGCCTGGTGCAGGAACGCCTGGGCGGCCAGCAGCAGCCCGGTCACGGCCGCCGGCGAGCGTTCCCGGCCGGCCAGCGCCGCGGTGACCGCCATGACGACCAGCCCGCCCGGCAGCAACGCCCGCGGCTCGGGGGCCGAACCACCCGCGAACCAGTGCGCCACCGAGGCAAGCGTCAGGCACACGACGGCGAAGGCCGCCGCCCGCGCGAGTCTCAACGGCACGTTGGCGTGCATGACGCCATGCATCGTCCCACAGTCGCGGTCACCGCACATGTCGCAGATTGCCGTGACTCGCGTCCTATGACGTCAGGCGGCGAACAGCAGCAGCAGACCGGTCACCGTGTAGGCCACCATCAGGACCAGGAGCGGGACCTGCCCCTTGACGGCGGTGCGGCGCGGGAACAGGGTCAGCGCGCGGTCGTGGGCGAGCACGGTGCCCATGACGTGGCCGAGGACGATCACCGTGACCTGGAGCATGGCGATCGCCGCAGGGCTCGTGCCGGCCGCGCTGACCTTCCACCCGGCCGTGCCGAGCCAGTCGGCCCCGGTGACCAGTGGGTCGGAGAGCAGCGAGATGGTCCGCTGGCCTTCGAGCAGCAGCAGTGTGAAGTAGTGGGCGACCAGGTAACCGACGGCGATCGGCACGATGGAGTGGGCCAGTTCGCCCGCCGTGGTCCCGGGCGCCGCACCGCCCCAGCGCCCGGCCAGCGCGGTGGCCCCGAGGTAGGCCGCCAGCACCAGGCCGATGACGACGATCAGGCCGGCGGTGCCCGGCAACGGCGCGGGCAGCGGGCTCTCCTGCACGAACCGCACCCAGAACGGCGCGTTGGAGAGGCTGTCGTACATGGTGGACCCGAGCAACAGCACCACCAGGGTCGTCAGGCCCGGCGCCGGCTCCAGTCCGGCCATCCCGTGCAGCGGGTTGCGCCAGGTGAGCGTGCCGTCGGCATTCCGGCCGACGGGGGCCAGGCGGCCGATGAGGCCGCTGTAGGCCTCGAAGGCGTCGCCCTTGTCGAACCAGCCGGAACCGAAGACCGCCGCCCCCGCGAGCATGGCGACGCAGTACACGGCCAGCCAGGCGCCGATGACCGGCAAGGTGGCCCGCTCGGGGGCGACCAGCTCCAGCCAGGTGAAGGCGAGCAGACCGGCGGCGGCGGGCCAGTACCCGAGCCGGTCCGGAAGCGGCCGCACGCCGCGGCGCGGGTCGCGCCCGAGCGCGGAGCACGCCAGCAGATGCAGCGTACGCAAGGGATTCAGCGTCCGCCAGATCGGGCCGAACAGCAGAGACAGCGGGATGAGGCCCACCCAGAACAGGACGTAGAACACCCCCGCCGTCGGGTTGGCCGAGCGGTCGGGACCGAACAGCAGGCCCAGGCAGAAGTACGCCGCCGCGAGAAGCCCGGCCACCCGCCAGGACCACCGCCATGCCGGCAGGCTCACCAGACTCCGCACGCCCGCGGACACCGGACGGGCGTACCGGAGCGCGCCGGCGAGCCGCGGCTCGGTCCACAGCGCGCCGAGCGCGGCGAAGGACACCAGCAACGCCAGGACGGCGCCGGCCATCGCGGCCGGGAAGGGGATCGGCAGGTCCTGACGGCCTCCGATGCCATGGGCCAGCGGGAGCACCCGGGGACTCCTAACGCACCAGAAGCTGGAAGAGCTGCAGTTCCTGCCCGTGGGTCTCCACCTCGAACAGGCCGCTCTGGTCGGCCACGAACTCGATCGTCGCCGGGCTGCCCGGCTTGAGGTCGGCCGCCTTGTCGTAGCCGTGCACATGGGCCTGGTCGGCCACGTCGCTGGTGACGGTGATCCGCACCGTCTGGCCCTTGGCCACGTCGATCCGCGACGGAGGGGGCGTCACGGTCCGCTTGCTGATGGCCACCGCGATCTGCTTGACGGTCGTCGGGGCGGGGGCCTGCGCCCCGCCGCACGCCGTCAGGAACAGCAGCGCCGCCACGAGCAGGGCGGCGACGGGAAAGGGGCGGATGCGGGCAGGGAGAGGTCTCACGTCGTACTCCTGGTGCGGAACGGGCGTCATCCGGGTCAGCGGCGCCGGGCACGTGGCGCGGCGGCGGAACGGCCGGGACCGGCACGTTTCCCCGGACCGGCGGGACGGCGCGGACCGGCCCCCTTACCCGGACCGGCGGGTTTGCCCGGCGCCGACCGGCCGTCCGG
Source organism: Sphaerisporangium sp. NPDC005288 (assembly GCF_040607475.1). Lineage (NCBI taxonomy): Bacteria > Bacillati > Actinomycetota > Actinomycetes > Streptosporangiales > Streptosporangiaceae > Sphaerisporangium > Sphaerisporangium sp. NPDC005288. The sequence goes on from NZ_JBEXGT010000005.1 coordinate 10,708, forward strand.
CCGGGGCCGCGCGGCCCGCGCCACCATGACGGCCACTCCCACGACGAGCAGGGCGGGCAGCAGCCACACCAGCACGTCCACGCCGCTGGACGCGGACGGCTCCGCCGCGGCGCCCGGCGGGGTGCCGGCGCCCGGCGTGGTGGCGGCGACCGGCTCCTGCGACGTGGGGCCGTTGTCACAGCCGGTCTCGGGCATGGTCCTCGGCGTGCAGCCGGCCGCTGACGTGCCCTCCGACGGTGCGGCGGCCGACGGTGTGCCGGCCGGCGTCTGGCCTGGCCTCGGGCCGACGGCCGTGTCCTGCACGCCGGCGGCGGCCAGCAGGGCGGCGCTGGGCGTGTCGACGGGGGGCTCCCAGCCCTTGGGCGGCGTGGTGCGCCTGCCCGCGTAGGTGAACCGGACCTCTCCCCGCACCTGGTCTCCGTCCGAGGCGACGGTCCAGTAGTGCGCGGTGTAGACGCCCTTGCCCGGCCAGTGCGCCACGGGTATGCGCGCCTGGTACCCGTCGTGGTACAGGTGCGGCTCCCAGGAGCCGTTGACCAGGAAGAACTCTCTGATCGGCTCGTCGAGCCGCCGCGGCTCGCCGTGCGACCAGTGCCGGTCGATCCGTGCGCCGTCCGGGGCGGTGACGGTGAAGTACGCGTACGACAGCGGCTTCTCGGTGAAGTACAGCGAGACCGCGTCCAGCGGCTCGGTGACCGTGGCGTCCTTGGCCGGCACCGACAGGGCGAGCTGCCCATGGGCCTCGGCCGGCGTCGCCGGGACGACGAGCGCGAGAGACGCGATGACGGTCAGCAGAAGTATCCGCAGGGAGAGACCCTGGCCATGTCCAAGCGCGGACGAGCGCAACGAGACCCTTTCCGGAACACGGGCGCCGACCACGTCGATGACGATCGAGATGAGTACCCGTCGAGGGCGCGGGTGCCGCCCGATTCCGCCCAACGGATATTGCGCCCACATTGTCGCCATGAACCGAAGGGAGCGTCAACCCTCCCGCCCGCGCCCCGGCGCACCGGCATCGCTGCGCCTTCTCCACGGCGGACACGGCGCGCCGGGGACAGGCCGCCAACGCTAGTGCTCCCGGTTCGCCGTCCAGGGCCGGAGCTTGTCGGGGTTGCGTACCGCCCAGATGTGCTGGATCCGGTCGCCGGCGACGTCGAACGCCGCCACCGTCACGGTGACGCCGTCCCGCTGGGCGACCAGGCCGGGCCGGCCGTTGACCGTACGCTCCAGGATCGTCAGTTCGGGGATCACGGCGGCGATCTCCAAGAACAGGCGCGCGATGCGCTCGCCGCCTTCGACCGGGCGCGGCACGGCGCTGACCACGCCGCCGCCGTCGGCGGTCACCCTGGCGCCGGGGTCGAGGAGCCTGACCAGGGCTTCGATGTCCTTGGCCTCCCAGGCCCGCTTGAAGTCCCTGACGATGCCGGCCTGCCTGGCCGCCGGAGTAGCGGCGGCCTGGGTCCCGCGGATGCGACGCCGGGCCGAGGAGGCCAACTGGCGGCACGCCGCCGGGGTACGGCCGACGATCTCCCCCACTTCGGCGAAGGAGTAGCGGAAGACGTCGTGCAGGATGAACGCGACGCGCTCGGCCGGCGTCATCGACTCCAGCACGACCAGGAACGCCATGTTGACCGACTCGTCGAGGGTGACCCGGTCGGCCGGGTCCGCCGTGGCGCCGCCCGGCCGCCCGGAGATCCACTCCTTGGGGTCGGGCAGCGGCTCGGGGATCCATTCGCCCACATAGCTCTCCCGCCGGGCCCGTGCCGAGCCGAGCACGTCCAGGCAGATGCGACCGGCGACCTTCGTCAGCCAGGCGCCGGGCGACTCGATGGCCTCCTGCCGCTGCCGGGACATGGCGTACCAGCGCGCGTAGGTCTCCTGGACGACGTCCTCGGCCTCGGCCAGGGAGCCGAGGAGCCGATAGGCGAGATTGATCAACTGGCGCCGCTCGCCCATGATCGCGGCCAGGCCCGGATCGGCCCGGTCGTCCTGCGGCCCTGATCGGGTGGTCATGGCGTTGCCCTCCTTTCCCTTCGTCGCATCCGCGTCCGCGCCCACACCGGACCGACGAGGTGACCCCCCGGAATGTGAGGTCGACGTCTCACCCCGAATCACCGGCGGCGGTGTCGCCGGGTCGCCGGGTCGCCGGGCCACTGTGACACCATCCATCCTGAAGCGGCCCGGGAGCGGTGCGAGATGGAGGGGCCGGCATGCCGCAATGGTTGCAAGCAGGGTTGTGGGGGCTCGTCGCGGGAGGCGCGCTGGTCGCCGGGGCGGGGGTCGCCTGGCTGGTGCGGGTGCCGGCCAGGCTGATCGCCGCGATTATGGCTTTCGGCGCCGGGGTGCTGATCTCCGCGCTGTCGTTCGACCTGGTCGACGAGGCGGAGCGTTCCGGCGGTCTGGGCGCGGCCGCGACGGGTTTCCTGGCCGGGGCGGTCATGTACGTCGCGGCCAACGCCTGGCTGGCCCGCCACGGCGCCCGGCACCGCAAACGTTCCGGGCACCAGCAGGTCGACGAGGGTCAGGCGCAGGGAAGCGGGGCGGCAATCGCGATCGGGGCCCTGCTCGACGGCGTCCCCGAATCGGTGGTGCTCGGCCTGTCACTGCTGAACGGTGGCGGCGTCGGGGTCGCCGTCCTGGCGGCGGTGTTCATCTCCAACGTGCCCGAAGGGCTGTCCAGCGCCTCGGGCATGAAGAACGCCGGCCGCGACGCGCGCTATGTCTTCGGAGTCTGGGGCGGCATCGCGCTGGCCAGCGCCGTCGCCGCCTCGGTCGGCAACCTCACCCTGCGGACCGCCTCCCCGGCCGCCATCGCGATCATCACCGCCGTCGCCGCCGGAGCCATCCTCGCGATGATCGCCGACACCATGATCCCCGAGGCGTTCGAACGCGCACACGTCCTCACCGGGCTCATCACGACGATCGGCTTCCTCACCGCCTTCACCATCGAACGCCTCGGCCACTAGCGCAGGCCCCGGCGATCTCGGACGGCGCCGTGCGGGACGGGCCCTTCGGGTGTTTCACAGGTAGAGGGGGGAGATGGAGGCCTGGTCGTCATGGAGGAAGGTGAGGTCGCAGACCAGGGCGATGACGCCGTCGACGGTCTCGGCCGACGCGACGAGGCGGGCGGCCTGGGAGCGCAGGAGCGTCTGGCCGGTCAGCGTGACGACTCCCGCCTCGACGGCCACCTCCAGTCCTTCGCCGGTGATCTCGTGAACCTCGATCAGCCGCCGGACCTCGCGCTCGATGTCGGCCGACGGACGGGTGTAGACCTTGATCAGGTCCTTCTGGTGGACGGTCCCCGCGACGCGGCCGGTCAGCACGTTGATCACCGGCAACTGCTTGATGTGCGCGGCGTGCATCAGCCGGGCCGCCTCGCGGATCGAGGTGTCCTCGGTCACCGTTATGGCCGGGCTCGTCATGAGCTCCTGGGCCGTGGTGCCGGCGGCCTTGCGGTTCTCGCCGCGCCGTCTGCGGCTCTCGAACAGAGCGCCGGGGGCGGAACGAGGCCGGATCTCCTTCAGCAGCACGTCGCGGTCGTGACGACTCCGACGGGGTGCCGGTCGGGGGCGACCACCGTGACGGCGCCGACGTCGAACCGCCGCATCGTGGCGACCAGTTCGGCGAACGACGCGTCCAGCGGCACGGTGATGGCCACCTTTCCCATCACGTCTCTGACTTTCACCGTCATGACGAGCCTCCCTTTCTCCCTCCTCACGATGCCCGAAGGCGATCGCACCGGGCAGCGGTGAAAGTCCCTTGCTTCAGGGACTTTCGCTCGGTCGAGAAGGCCGGTCGTCTCCAGGAGTGGTGCCCTACCGTCACAGGCTCACCGGAGTTACTGTCCAAGACATGATTCGGGTGTTCCTGGTCGACGACCATGAGGTGGTGCGCCGCGGCGTCGCGGCGCTGCTGGATGCCGAGGATGACATAGAGATCGTCGGCGAGGCCGGCACGGCCGAGTCGGCGGTGGCGCGCATCCCGGCGCTCAAGCCCGATGTGGCGGTGCTCGACGTGCGCCTTCCGGACGGCAGCGGGGTCGACGTCTGCAGGGAGGTGCGCTCCAGGGTGCCCGAGCTGGCCTGTCTGATGCTCACCTCCTACGCCGATGAGGAGGCGCTGTTCAACGCGGTCATGGCCGGCGCCGCGGGCTACGTCCTCAAGCAGATCCACGGCTCCGACCTGGTAGGGGCGGTGCGCACGGTGGCGGCGGGCCAGTCTCTGCTCGATCCGAGGACCACCGCCACCATGTTGCAGCGGCTGCGCGAGCAGGCCGGCCGCAAGGATCCGCTGGCCGCCCTCACCGACCAGGAGCGGCACATCCTGGAGCTGATCGGCGAGGGGATGACCAACCGCCAGATCGGCGACCGGATGTACCTTGCGGAGAAGACCGTCAAGAACTACGTGTCCAACCTGCTGAGCAAGCTCAACATGCAGCGCCGTACGCAGGTGGCGGCCCTGGCGGCCCGGCTGAAGGCCGACCAGGGGGAGGGCGGCGACCGGACCGGGGGCTGACGCCCGATCCGGCCGGGGGCGCCGGCCGGGATCCCGCCCGGTGGGTGGCCACGCCCGCCGGGCGTCCGCTGTGACCGCACGCGTCGGCGCCCGCTCCTCTGGCGAGGAGCGGGCGCCGGGGCGGTCATGGAGGACTACTTGAGGACGGGGTGGCGCCGCACGATCGCGGTGCCGCTCCACCACCGGCCGATGCCGAGGGTGTCGCCGGCGCCTGCCAGGGCGAGGCCGGCCAGCACGATGGCGTAGATGATGTGCTCGTCCATGAACGGGTTGGTGGTGAGGGGCAGTTCGGCCGCCCACATGAACACCAGCAGGAGGCCGCCGGTGGCCGCGGCGATCCTCATGCCCGCGCCCAGGATCAGGGCGGCGCCGATGCCGGCCAGTCCGGCCATGAACAGCCAGTCGACCCAGGCCTGGCCGGCGAGGCCGCTGAAGAATCCGCCGAAGGCGTGCTCGGTGGTGCCCTTGAGGAAGCCGGTCGTCGGGCTGCCGCCGTTGATCCACGCCCGGGCGGAGGGGGTGGCGAAGCCCCAGCCGAACAGCTTGTCCAGGAAGGCCCAGAGGAAGACCCAGCCGATCGCGATGCGGGCGAGGGCGAAGACGTAGTCGGCCGGACGGGTCTCGTCGTGCGGCAGGCCGGCGTTCACCGCGGGGGTGCGGGGCGCGGCGTCACCTTCGTGGCGCCCTTGGGTGAGTGACATGGCTGGCCCTTTCATCGCGGGGCTGACGTGGTGTTCGCACTGATCACACCTTTTCCAGGTCTTTGCCAGCAGTGCCATACGGATCGCGTCGACCGGCCGGTAGGCCCGGCGCCTCCGGGACCTTCGGCCCTGCCGTCCATCCGGCGTCCGGCGGGAGCCTCGGAGTCGACGAAGGAGGCACGCCATGCCTGTCCCCGCTGAGACCGACCTCGGTGTCCGCCGGCTGCTCGCCGCGGCCGGTCAGGCGCCCTCGATCCACAACACCCAACCGTGGCGCTTCCGGATCTCACCGAACGCCGTGGAGCTGCTCGCCGATCCGGACCGCCGGCTCAGAACGACCGACCCGCGTGGCCGGTCGCTGCACGTCAGCTGCGGTGCCGCGCTGTTCAACCTGCGCCTGGCCGTCCGCGTGGCCGGATACCGGCCGCTGTCGTGGCCGCTGCCCGACCCGCAGACCGACCCGCGGCTGCTCGCGGTCGTCCACATGCCCTACGCCGGCCCGCCCACCCCGCTGGAGCAGGAGCTGTACGCCAACATCGGCAAGCGGCGCACCAACCGTGAACCGTTCGACGACAGGCGGGCGCATCGCCCACGCGACCCCGGCCGTCATCTCGACCTGTCCGCCGCCTCAGCCCTCCGCGGCGATCCTGGTCGCCGTCTCCACCAGGCGGCTCGCGTAACCCCACTCGTTGTCGTACCAGCCGAACACCTTCACCAGCTCTCCGCCACGGGCAAGAAGTACCCGCTGGCCGACTACTCCCTCACTCCGAGCGTCGCCATCGTCGACCCGGCCCTGGCCGCCGATCTGCCGCCGGCCGTCACCGCCGACAGCGGCTTCGACGCCCTGACCCACGCCATCGAGGCGTACGTTTCGGTCTACGCCAGCGACTTCACCGACGGCCTGGCCCTGCACGCCATCAAGCTGATCATAGGCAACTTGAAAGCGCCGTGCGGCACGGATCCGGCGACCCGGTCGCGCGCGAGCGGATGCACAATGCCGGATCCATCGCCGGCATGGCCTTCGGCAACGCCTTCCTCGGCATCGTCCACGCCATGTCCCACACGCTTGGCGCGAGCTTCCACATCGCCCATGGCCGGACCAACGCGGTGCTGCTGCCGCACGTGATCCGCTACAACGGCACGATCCCGGCCAAGCCGACCGGCTGGCCGAAGTACGAGCACTACCGCGCCCCCGAGCGATTCCAGGAGATCGCGCACCCGCTGGACCTGCCCGCCGCGACCCCGGAGCAGGGCGTCGAGTCCCTGGCCGCCGCCATCGAACGGCTCCGCGACGTCGCCGGCATCGAGCCGTCCTTCCAGGCCCTGGGCATCGACGAGGAGGAGTTCATCGCCGCGCTCCCCCAGCAGGCGCGCAACGCCTACGAGGACCAGTGCGCCCCCGCCAACCCCCGCATGCCGATGCTCGACGACATGCGGTCCCTCATGCGCACGGCCTACTACGGCACGCCCGGACGATGAGCGCGGGGCATACGGGGTGCGTGGCCGGCGGCGTTCAAACCCGATATGGGGGTCTTCGCGGGTCCTGATACGTTGGAGCCAGGTGCGCCGGGAAGTCTGGTCGGCAGGTTCGAACCCGACCCTGCCACGAGTGGAGCTCCATGCCCGGCACCGCCTTCCCCCGCCCGCCACGCCTGCTCGGACGCGGCACGTGGCCAGAAGCGCGGCGCGTCGCCGACATCCTGCGCAAGGAGACCATCGGCGGGGCCCTGCTCCTGGCCGCCGCGCTCGCCGCGCTGGCCTGGGCCAACTCCCCGTGGGCCCAGGCGTACGAGGACCTGCGCGCGATGACCGTGGGACCCGCCGCCCTGCACCTGGACCTGGACCTCGCCACCTGGGCCGGTGACGGCCTGCTGGCGATCTTCTTCTTCGTCGCCGGGCTGGAGCTCAAACGCGAGTTCGTCGCCGGGGACCTGCGCGACCCGCTGCGGGCGGCCGTGCCGGTGGCCGCCGCCTTCGGCGGCGTCGCCGTGCCGGCGGTCCTGTACCTGGTCGTCGCCGGCGCGGACGCGGCACGGGGCTGGGCCGTTCCCACCGCCACCGACATCGCCTTCGCCCTGGCGGTGCTGGCGGTGATCGGCCGGCACCTGCCCGCCGCGTTGCGCACGTTCCTGCTGACCTTGGCGGTGGTGGACGACCTGATCGCCATCGTCATCATCGCCGTCGCCTACACCGCGCACCTGTCGGCGCTCCCGCTCCTGGCGGCCCTGGTGCCACTGGCCGGTTTCGCCGTGCTGGTGCGACTGCGGGGGCGCTCATGGTGGTTGCTGCCGCCGCTCGCCTTCTCGACCTGGGCGCTGGTGCACGCGTCGGGCGTGCACGCCACCGTGGCCGGGGTGCTGCTGGCCCTGACCGTCCCGGTGCCGCGCGGCGCGCGGGCGGGTCTCCCCGGCGACGGGCCCGGGCCAGCCGAGCACCTCGAGCACCGGTTCCGGCCGATCTCCGCCGGCCTCGCCGTCCCGGTCTTCGCCTTCTTCTCCGCCGGGGTGAGCTTCGGCGGGCTCGACGGGCTCGCGGGGACGCTCACCGAGCCGGTCGCGCTCGGGGTCGTCGCCGGACTGCTGGCCGGCAAGCCGATCGGCATCCTGGCCGCGACGTGGGGAGTGGCCCGTTTCACCCGCGCCACCTTGGACGAGGGCCTGGCCTGGGTCGACATGGCCGGCCTGGCCGTCCTGTCCGGGATGGGGTTCACCGTGTCGCTCCTGATCGGGGAGCTCGCCTTCGGCCCCGGCGGCAGCGCTCACGCCACGGTCAAGGTCGCGGTCCTGACCGGCTCGCTGGCCGCCGCGCTGGCGGCCACGGTGATCCTGCGGTCGCGCGCCCGCACCTACCGGCGCATCCACCAGGCCGAGACCGCCGACCCCGACCCCGACCACGACGGCATCCCCGACCTCTACCGGCCAGGGCCGGAGTGCGGGGTGTAGACGGACCGGTGGAGGACGCGGTCGCGGTGCCCTCACCCGGTGCGCCGGCGTCGCGGCAGTCGACGACCCGGCCGCCGGTCCCGATGATGCCGAGGTCGGTGGCGACGGCGCGAGCCGTCCCCGGGTGGTCGCCGGTGATGAGGACGGGTCTGATCCCGGCGCGCTTGCAGGCGTCGATGGCGGCCGCCGCGGCCGGCCGCGGCGGATCGAGGATCGCGATCAGCCCGAGCAGCGTCAACCGCGCTCCTCGACGGTCGCCGGGACGTCGTCCAGGTCCGACGCGGCGACGGCCAGCACCCGGTAGCCGTTCTCGGCGAGCCGGTCGGCGCGCTCGCGGGCACGGGTGAGGACCGCGGGGGCGTCGGTCAGGACGGAGTGAGGGATGGAGCAGTGCCTCGGGCGCGCCCTTGCAGATCGTCCGGGCGTGGCCGCCGGGCGTCCGGTGGACCGTCGTCATGCGCTTGCGCCCGCTGTCGAAGGGCCGCTCGGCGACCCGCGGGAAGCGCTGCTGCGTCTGTGACCGGTCCAGGCCCAGCTTGGCGGCGGCGGCGAGCAGCAGCCGCAGGGACTTCGACCGGATCGCGGGGCCCTACATTCCCTACAGCGATCTTCCGCCGATCTGGAACCCGGAGTTCTTCGGCACCGCCATGATGGTCAACGGCCGCACCTGGCCGTACCTGACGGTCGAGCCACGCCGCTACCGGTTCCGCTTCCTGAACGGCTGCAACGCGCGGGTCCTCGACCTGAAGATCGTCACGCGGCCCGCCGCGAAACGCCCGGTGGCCCCGGCCCTGCCCTTCTGGCAGATCGGCTCGGACGGGGGGTTCCTGCCCGAGCCCGTCGAACTCGGCAGGCTCCTGCTCGCCCCGGCCGAGCGAGCCGACGTGATCGTCGACTTGACCCGCATGCCCCAGGACTCGGAGCTGTACCTCATCAACGAAGGGCCCGACGGGGCCTACCGCGGGGATCCGCGGGCCACCCCGGCCGACCCGGCGACGACCGGGCAGGTGATGAAGTTCCTCGTGCGGGAATCGGTGGAACCGGATCTCAGCGAGCCTCCCGACCGGCTCGCCCTTCCCGCGCCCGGCCCGCTCGCCCCGGAGACGAAGACCCGCAAGGTCGCCCTGCTGGAACAGACCTCGGCCACCATCGCCGGCGCCCCGCCGACGGCGGCGCTGCTCGGCACCGTCGACGGCGGGGTCAGGGCGAGGATGCGGTCAGATCCGATCACCGAGACCCCCGTGGCGGGCTCCACGGAGGTCTGGGAGATCCACAACCGGACGGTGGACGCCCACCCCATCCACATCCACGAGGCGCAGTTCGAGGTGGTCGACCGGCAGCCGTTCACCGGCGCCTCCCGGTCTCCGGAGCGCTGGGAGACGGGGTTCAAGGACACGGTGATCGCCTATCCCCACGAGATCACCCGGATCAGGGCGACGTTCGACCGGGCAGGGCTGTTCGTCTGGCACTGCCATCTCCTCGAGCACGAGGACAACGAGATGATGCGCCCCTACCGCGTGACGGGCTGAAGGCGCCGTGATCCCGCCTCCGCCGCTGGTCGCGGCCGCGGGAAAATGCGTCGTACGCGGCATTTGCTGGCTGTAGCCTGACCCCTGCGGCACGTTCCAGGAACGTGAGGAGCAGGATGGCTCACCCGGATCCCGACGATCATCTCCGGCGCCGGCTGCGCACCTTGCAGCGGGTCGTGGGCGGTCCCACCGACGCGACGCTGGCTCGCCGCAGCGGGGTCGCGGCGGCCACCTTCTCCGAGGCGATGGCCGGCAAACGGCGACTGCGGGACGAATTCGTCGCCAAGGTCATCGCCGGCTGCGTGGCCTGTGCCCGCGCCGCGGGGAGAGCCGGGCTGGACGAGCAGCACGTTCTGCAGGCGCTGCGGCTTCCCGGCCACACCGCCGCGGACAACGGCATCTTCGAACGCGACGACTACCTGGACTCCTGCTCATCTGTGCTCGACGAGGTCCGCGGACGGGCGGGGGCCACGATCGTGGTCGAGGGCCCCGCGGGCATCGGCAAGTCCGAACTGCTCGCGCGGGTGTGCGCGGAGAGCGCCGTGCGCGGGATCACCCCCTTGGTGGTGCGCGGCAACCAACTCGACCAGACGATGGCCTTCAGCGGCGTCCGGACGCTGCTCGGCCGCTGGGCGGCCGGCCACAGTGGCCACGACCGGCAGCGCCTGTTCGCCGGCGCCGCCGCGTTCGCGCGGGTCCCCCTCGGCCTCCCGCACACCCGGCGAGGTTCGGAGATCGGCCTCACCGAAGCCCTGTACTGGCTGCTGGTCAACGCCACCGACCCCGCCGGCGGCGACGAATCGCTGCTGCTGGCCGTCGATGACGCGCACTGGCTGGACGAGGAGTCGCTGAACTGGCTGGAGTTCCTCAGCGACAGGCTGGCCGGACTGCCCGTGGTGTTGCTGCTGGCCTGCCGGCCGGACGAGCCCGCGCAGCCACCGGCGCTCACCCGTGTCACCCTGCGCGCCACCTCCGTCATCCGGCCCCGGCCGCTCAGCCTGGACGCCGTGCGCGCCATCGTGGGCCGCGGCCTCGGACCTCCGGGCTCCCCTCCGGACGAGACGTTCTGCGCGGCCTTCCACCGGCACAGCGGCGGCAACCCGTTCTACCTGCGGTGGATGATCGACCTGGCCCGCGAGCGGCGGCTCGCGCCGACGGCCGGATCCGCCACGCGCGTCGCCCGCCTCACGCCACGCCAGGTCGTGGTGCACCTCAACGAGCGGCTGCGCACGCTCGGGCCGCCGGCGGAGCGGCTGGCCCGCACCATCGCCGTGCTCGGCCCCGGTATCCCCCTCGGCCAGGCCGTCCACCTCGCCGGACTGACCTGTGAGGAGGGCAGGCGCGCGTACGACCTGCTCTGCAGAGCCGGGATCCTGGCCGACCACTCCAGCGTCGACTTCCGGCACCCGATCATCCGGAGCGCGGTCTACGACGACATCGACCCCTCGCAGCGCAGCGACACCCATCTCGCGGCGGCACGGTCGCTGCACCAGGCCGACGCCGGCCTCCAGCCGGTGGCCGCCCACCTGCTGCGGGTCAACGCCGCGGGCGACCCCTGGGTGGTCGACCGGCTGGTCGCCGCGGCCGACGCGGCGATGAGCTCCGGCCTGGCGGCCACGGCGGCTCGCTACCTCGGGCGCGGGGTCGCCGAGCCGCCCCCGCCCGCCCGGCGTTGCCAGGTGCGAACGCGTTACGGGCAGGCGCTTGCGCTGGGAGAGGTGGCCACGGCCATCCCCGAATTGCTCGCCGCCCGCGAGCAGGCAGCCGACGACGCCCAGGGCGTCGAGGCCGCGATCGCGCTCGCCAAGGTGTACGGGTACGCCAACCGGCTCGGCGACGCCGTCCGATCGCTCGACCGGGCCCTGGACGGCTGCCGGGACGACGGTCTCCGCGACCGCCTGCGGGCCGAGCAGTTGCTGTGGGCCACCTGGTGGGCCGACGACCCGCACCGGCCCGACCGCATGCTGCTGCTCGACCGGGCCGCCCCGCCGCTGGGCGGCGCCACCCACGTGGAGCGTCTGATGATCACCCTGCACGCGTGGAGCCTGGTGCTGCGCGGGGAGCCCCGCACCGCCGCCGCGAAGGCCATCGGGCCCGTGATCCGCGACGGCGTGTCGTTCGCCGACCTCGACCAGGGCATGGAGGTCGGCACCGTGACCGCGTTCGTCCACCTGTTCTCCGACGACCTGGCGACGGCCGGTCGCCTGTTCGAGCAGGCGGTGGACGAGTTCGACCGCAACGGCTGGCGCGGCACCCACCTCACCTTCGCCCGCGTCCACCTGGGCAACGTGGCCCTGCGGGAGGGCAGGATCGCCGACGCGGTCGCCGACGCCGAGATCGCGCTGCGCCTGGCCGACCGCACCGGCCCCGGAACGCCCGCGGAGCAGTTCGCCACCGGCACCCTGATCGAGGCACTGCTCGCGCGCGGTGACGTCGACCGCGCGGAGGCGGTGTACGGCGAGCGCCGGTACGGCGCCTCCTCGGCTGACGCCTTGGTGCTCCCCATACCGAACGCGGTCCGCGGCGCCCTCCAGATCGCACGCGGCCAGACCGCCGGCGCCGCCGCCACGCTGCGCCGGCTCGGGCAGTGGCTGGAACACGCGTCGCTGCTCAACCCGTCGGTGTGCATGTGGCGCTTCGACCTCGCCCAGGTGTTGCGGCACACCGCGCCGGACCAGGCCCGCGAGATCGTGGACGTCGGGATGCGGCGGGCGGAACGATTTGGCAGCCCGCTGGTCCGTGCGCGAGCCCTGCGCACGCTGGCCGCGCTGCGACCGGCCTCGGCCGCGGAACCGCTCGAGGAGGCGGTCCGGATCCTGCGCCCCACCCCGCACCGCCTCGAACTGGCCCACGCTCTGGCCGAACTCGGCGCGGCCCTGACCCGGAGGGACCCCACGTCCTCGCCGCGGACCGGCCACGACGCGCGCGTGCCACTGTCGGAGGCGCTGACCCTGGCCGACGAGTGCGGCGCCCTGGGTCTGGCCGACGCCGTCGCCCGGCGCCTCGGGGACGCTCCTCACCTCCAGCGTCGGCGGACCAACGCGCTGGATCCGCGCCGGCGACGCGTCGCCCTGCTCGCCGCGGACGGACGCTCCGAATCCGAGATCGCCTACAGCATGGTCCTCGACCTGGACACGGTCACCACGCTGCTCCGTGAAGCACACGACATCCTCGGCGTCGGCTCCCTCGCCGAACTGCGCCGAGCCCTGACGCGGTGACCGTGACCCCTGCCCTCTGATCCGGCGGATCCTGCGACCCGGCAAGCCTTCTGCGGCGGACCGTGTGACCCGGCATGCCCTCTGAACCGGCATGCCCTCTGAACCGGGGTGCCCTCTGAACCGGGGTGCCCCCTGAACCCGGGGTGCCCGCTGAACCGGCATGCCTCTGAACCGGTGTGCCCTTAGAACCGGCGGAACGTGTGAACCGGCATGCCCTTTGAACCGGTGTGCTCTCTGAACCGGCGGACCGTGTTAACCGGCATGCCGTCTGTGGCGGCATGCCGGCCGAACCGGCACGGGCCGGTCGCCGGATGCCGGAATCGTTCGGTTATTCGGCGGCGATGGCGGAGCCCCGGCGCGCTCGGTGAAATGACTCGACTCCTCCGATGACCGCGCCCCGCGGATCGGATCCCTCCAAAGGCGAAACGGAGCCGCATGACGGCCTCCGTCACCCTGTCCACGATCAAGGGGAAATGATGCCAATCGCAGCACATCGCGGCACGTTAGCCGGCCCGCGCAGGTCGGCGGCACGGTACGTGGGGGTCCTGAGCGCGGTCGTGCTGAGCGTGACCGCGCTCAGCACGACCTCCGCTCTGGCCGATCCCGATCCCGAACCCGCTCCCGGCGCGGGCAAGAACGCCGTCGAGGCCGTCCCGTTCAGCCACATCCCGGCCGACATCCGGCAGAAAATGCTCGACCAGGTTCCGCTGAAGGAAGCGGCGTCGAAGATCTCCTGGGCCGTCGAGAAGGGCGGAGCGGCCGGCGGGTTCGCCGGCATCGTCCTGCAGCCCAAGTCGGTCGAGCTGTGGTGGAAGGGCAAGCTCCCCGCCTCCGTGAACAGCGCCCTGGCCAAGGCGCGCGGCGTCGCGGCCGTCGAGGTCAAGGCCGCGCGTCACTCCCAGGCCGAGCTCAAGAAGGCCGCGGCCGGCCTGCTGGCCGACCTGAGGAAGAACCCGCAGGGGGCGCTCACCCAGGTGGCCGGCTCGGTCACCGGCGCCGGGCTCGTCGTGACCACCAAGGCCGCGGCCAAGACGCTCGCCCCTCGGGCGACGACGGTCGGCGGCGTTCCGGTCACCTACGTCACGGGGGAGGTCCCGCAGGCCGACGGCCGGTACAACGACTACGACCCCTACTACGGCGGTGGCGCGATCATCAACGACGACAACCACGCCCGGTGCACGGCCGGCTGGGCCGTCACCGACGGCGGTGGTCAGAGCTACCTGCTGACCGCCGGTCACTGCGGCCGGACCGGCGGCGGCTGGCACAACGGTTCCTGGACCACCCCCGGCACCGGCCTGTGGGTCGGAACCGGCGCCCAGGAGAACCCCGGTCACGACATCCTCCTCATCACCGCGAGCTCCGCCGGGCGCATCTGGGACGGCGACTCCTCCGGCACCTTCACCAAGGGCGTCGCCGGCTGGGACTGGGTCTACGCCAACGAGTGGGTCTGTCAGTCGGGCTCCACGAGCGGCGCCGTCTGCGGGATCCAGAACACCGCCGACTTCGCCTACGGAGGCTGGTACCTCGACGCCTACGGCAACACCGAGTACTGGTCGGACCTCATCGTCGCCCGCCGCACCGACGGCGGGCTGCCGAGCCAGGCCGGCGACAGCGGCGGCCCGGTCTTCGCCCTGAGCGGCGACTACAACGTCGTGGCGAAGGGAACGGTCACCGCCCACAACGGCTCGACCTTCTACTACCAGGACTTCGCCACGGCCGTCCGCGACTTCGGAATCTCCGTGAAGACCGGCTGAACCACCCCCCGGTTTCGACAACCTCATGAAGCCGGCCGAGCCGGCCCGCGACTCCGAGCCTGAAGCCGTGAACGCGGCAGCCGCTGACGTGAAGGGGCGGACGCGAAGACAGACCCCGCGCCCGCCCCCTGGTTCACGGCCGCGTCGCGCGGTGCCCCGTGACCGCGACCTCGTCGAGGACTCCGCGCCGGAATCAGGCCGGCTCGGCCCTCATTTCCGCCCGGCGGTCACGGTGTCGTCCTGTCGCCACCGCAGTTCGTCGAGCACGTCCACCACGCCGTTGACCCGCCCGATCATGGCCACGATGGTCCGGGCCTCGCTGTGATGGGCGATCTCACCGCCGACGGTCACCACACCCTGCGACACCGAGACCCGGACCCCTGAGGTGTCCATCCACAGGGGGCCGCTGAGGATGTCGTCGCGGATCTCGGCGGCGATGTCGTCGTCGGTGCGCGTGAAGACCTTGAGCACGTCGTGACGGCTGACGATGCCCACCAGCAGACCTTCCTCGTCGACCACCGGCAGCCGTTTCACCCCGTGCACGTCCATGGCCCGGGCGGCGGCCACCACACTGGCGTACGGCCTGCAGGTGATCGCCGGCGCGGTCATCAGCTCGGCGGCCGTCTCGCCGCGCGCCTTCTCCTCCGGGTCGGAACCGCCGCCGATGCGCCGGCGCAGCCTGGCCCGCAGGGGAGGCCGGTAGTCCTCGCCGTAGTAGCGCTGCCTGAACTCCTCCTTGCGCAGCAGATCGGCCTCGGAAAGGACGCCGATCACGTGTCCTTCGCCGTCCACCACCGGCACGGCGCTCACGCCGTGGCGCACGAGCACCTCGGCCACGTCCTTGAAGGGGGTGCTGCCGTTGACGGATGCGACCTGCCAGGTCATCACGTCCCGCACCTTCTTGTGCATGATCGGCTCCCTCCGGGCGCCGGCGTGGCGCCCGTCTCTCGCTGCGAGCGTCCCCGTCCGCGGCAGCGCCCACGCCCCGCCCACGCTCCTCTTCATCGAATCGTGGAACGGGATCAGCAGCGAAGAGACGAAGGTCCCCGTGCCCCGAGACATTCGGCCCCACCGGATCCGGATGGGGACCAGGCCAGGCGGCTCTTCTGAGGGTGGAGCCGTCTCGGCCACGTGGTCCACGAGCCGGTCGTCCCCCTGGGCGTGCGCGACTCGCGGTGCTGCACCGTGAACCTCGGGGGTCCGGAGCAGGTTGCGGTACCGGGCGGGAGTGGTGATCCGGCGGCGGCAAAGATCACATTCGAACCTGTGTACGACTCTGTGGAAACTGTGGATAACCCGCGGCATGCCGGTCCATCGACGGAGCCCTCACGTCCGGCACAACGCTCGCCACTCGATCTCGAGATCGACGCGCTGGTGGCGGTAGGTCAAGGGTGGAGGGCCGCCTGCTGAACACGGTGGATGGCGCGAGCCGGAGATCATGTTCCGTGACGCACGGCATGGAAGTGCCGCGAATCGGCGAGCGCCCACCCCCGTGCTCTTGAGGACGCGGATGGCAGAGCTGCCCTGAATCGCGGGCGCCGCGCCGTGGTGAGTGGGTGATGGGGCGCGATGTGTGCCGTTGTGCACGTAAGCGGCGTTGTGTGGATTCGTACGTATAGACGCGGCGACGGTCGGCCTAACGTCTGGGATGTCCGAAACGAGCGATTCGGCGCCTCCCTCGCACGAAAGAAGCTTTGTGATGAACGTTCAGCAGACCACCGGTACCGCCCCCTCCTGGAAGCGTCTGGCCGGCCGTGTCGCGGCCGGCGCGGTGACCGCGGTCCTGGCCGTTGGGATCGCGGCGATCCCGGCAGGCGCGGCGACCAGCCCGGCCGCGACCTCCGCCGCATCCGTGTCCGCCGTGTCCGCCGTGTCCGCCGTGTCCACGGTTTCGGCTGCTGGGCATGTGACGGTGAAGCCGAGGAGCTACTACTTCGGTGCGGTGTTGCTGGGCCGGAATGAGGTGCGTGAGCCGGGTAAGAAGGTGAACGATCGGGATGGTGTCGCGGTGGCGAAGTTCCGGATTCAGGGGAACCGGATGTTCTACTTGGTGCAGTGGAAGCGGACGGGTAGGCCGACGGCGTTCCACGTTCACCGGGGTAAGGCCGGTGTGAACGGTCCGGTGGTGATCGATCTGCTGCACGATGGGACGATCCGCGGTAATTCCGCGTTCGGTTCGGTGCGGGTGAAGGACCTGAGTGTGCTGGCGGGGATCAAGAAGAACCCGGGGAACTGGTACGCCAACATGCACACCAAGCAGTTCGCCGACGGCGCCGTCCGTGGCCAGCTCCTCAAGACCGGCCGCTGGTAACCGGTCACCCGCGCGGAATCACGCACCGGTTCGGCAGGTCATAGGCCGGGGCCGATCCGGCCGGCTCGCGACCCGGGCGTGAGGTGAAAAACGAAAGCCCACGTCGTGACGAATAGAGATGTGGCCGGAGGCGCGTAACGCCTCCGGCCACATCGCCTTTCACGGATCCCGTACGACCTCGTATCCCGCTTCCACCACAGCGGCGACGGATCAACCTCTCCATGACGGGCACGGACGAGCGGGCGATGGCGTCGGAGGCCTCCATGATTCCGGCCTCGGCCTCGAGGCCTCCTAGATTCCGGCCGCAGCCTCGGGGCTGCCCTTGCCGATGGCCTCCGCGACGCGCTGAATCAGGAGCTCCAGAAGTAGCGACACCTCATCTCTTCTCTCCACAGTACCCTAGGGGGGTACAGTATTCCCATGCATTGCATCGGCGGTGACGGTCGTCGCCGAGGGCAAGCTCGAGGAGAAGCCGATGAGCGTGGTCATCTGCACGGTCAAGGGCATGACCTGCGGCACCCGCGTGAACTTCGTCAAGGAAGAGGCGGCGGCGGTGCCCGGTAGGACGAATGTCGAGATCGGCCTGGCCGGCGGCTCGCTGATCGTGGAAGGCGGCGGCTTCGTCGAGAAGACGCCGGTCATGGCCGCATTCCACGAGGCCGGCTACGCAGTGGCGGGTCGGCCATGAACGCCGGCGTCAGGTTCGGCGGATACGTCCTGGGCCTTGCCGTGGTCTTCGGTGGCGCCCTTGGCCTGGGAAAGGCGGTAGGACCGGTGAAGAGCACGTCCGAGGGACACAACGCGGCGCACGTCCCGGCGAAGAGCGCGACCCGCGAGGCGACGATGGCCGGGCGACCGGCGGAGGATACCCCTGGGGGGCTCCAGGTGGCCCAGAGTGGCTACACCCTCACGCCACTCACCACGGGCGTCAGGCCGGACGCGGCGACCGACTTCCGCTTCACCGTCACCGGCCCCGACGGCCGGCCGGTCACCGATTATCAGGTCGAGCACGAGAAGAAGCTCCACCTGATCGTCGTGTCCCGCGACCTGCGCACATTCCAGCACCTGCACCCCACTCTGACCTCTGACGGCATGTGGTCGGTCAAGCTCACGCTGCCAGCCGCGGGCGCCTACCGCGTTTTCGCCGACTTCGCGCCCGCCGGTGGCAGCGCGATGACGTTGGGCGCCGATCTGCTGGTGGCAGGCGATTATGAGCCGAAGGCCTTGCCGGCGGTCACTGGCGAGGTCGACGTCGACGGCTACTCCGTCGGCCTCGGCGGCGACCTGACTCCCGGACGGTCGAGCAGGCTGACGTTGCGGGTGACCAAGAGGGGGGAGCCGGTGACCGATCTGGAGCCGTACCTCGGCGCCTATGGGCACCTGGTGGCCCTGCGGGCCGGAGACCTTGCGTACCTGCACGTCCATCCCGACGGCGCGCCCGGCGACGGCCGCACCAAGGCCGGACCCGAGATCGTCTTCCATGCCGAGGTGCCCAGCGACGGCGACTACCGGCTGTTCCTGGACTTCAAGCACGAAGGACAGATCCGCACCGCCGGCTTCACCCTGCGCTCCGCGCGGACGGCGGCTCAGACGCCGACGAGTCCCGAACCGGCGACCGCCGACCCCGAGCCCAGCGGGCACGGCGACCATGGCCACTGAGCGAGAGAACGAGAAGGTGACGTGTCGTCAGACAGAGCGTGATGTCCACCATCTAGAGTCCGAGGACGCTCGGCCGGGCCGTCTCCGCCTTCTTCCGATGTGGACAACGCCGCAGACGGAGTCGCACGCGATAACGGGTCGGTCGCCCGCGGCCGGGCGCATCGACATTGATAGGTGCTACCACAACGACACTCCGTCGGGCCCGGCGCATCTCCAACCTTGGTAGCGCTCGTGGCCGGGCATGCTCACGGCGCGGCGTCGAGCGGAACGACGTCGATCAGCTTCTTGTTGACGAACTCCTGGATGCCGAGCCAGGACAGCTCCCGCCCGTAACCGGATTGTTTGATGCCACCGAACGGCAACTCGGGCGCGGTCCAGGTGGGATGGTTGATGAAGACCATGCCGCTCTCGATGCGGTGAGCGATCTTCTTGCCGTGCTCGATGTCGGAGGTGAAGACCGCGCCACCGAGCCCGAAGCCGGTGTCGTTGGCGATGGCGATCGCCTCGTCCTCGTCCCGGACTCTGAAGAACATCGCCACTGGGCCGAAGAGCTCCTGGCCGTAGACCGGGTTGTCGCGGCTCACGTCGGTGAGGATCGTCGGCTGGACGAACGCTCCGGCCTCCGGCACCGGGGGGCCGACCTCGGTCGCCCGGGCACCGTGCTCGACCGCCTCGGCCACCTGCGCCTTCAGCTTGTCGGCGGCCGACTGGGATGACATCGGCGGCAGGGTGGTCCGCTCGTCCATCGGGTCCCCGGCGACCAACCCGCTTATGGCCGCGATGAACTCCTCGAGGAACTTGTCGGCGATCTGCTCGTGGATGAGGAGCCGCTTGGTGGCCACGCAGGACTGCCCGCAGTTGTTGAGGCGGCCCCACGCGGCCCAGTGGACCGTCGGACCCAGATCGGCGTCGGGCATGGCGATCAGCGGGTCGCTGCCGCCCAGTTCGAGGGTGGTCCTCTTGATCGCCTTGCCGGCGCGCGTCGCGATGACACTGCCCGCCTGCTCGCTGCCGGTCAGGGCCACCCCCATCACGCGCGGATCGTCGATCACCTTCCCGACCTGCTCCTTGGTGACGAAAAGGTTGGTGTAGACGCCATCCGGCGCACCGGCCTCGCGGTAGAGATCCTCGAAGGCCAGCGCGGACCGGGGTACGCCCGACGCGTGCTTGACCATGACGACGTTGCCCGCCATCACGTTGGGGACCGCGAATCGCGCCAGCTGGTAGTACGGGAAGTTCCACGGCTGCACGCCGAACAGGACACCTAGCGGGCTGCTGACGACGACCGCCTCGCCCCTACGCGTGTCGATCGGGACCGGCTTGAGGAAGTCCTCGGCGTTGTCGGCGTAGTAGTCGAAGATGTCGGCGCTCAGGAGCACCTCTTCGACGCTCTCGCCGATCCGCTTTCCCATCTCCAGGGTCAGCAGGCGGGCGAACTCGTCCCGCCGCTCACGCAGGATCCGGGCCGCGTGTCTGGTGACGGCCGCTCGCTCGTCGAAGCTTCGCCGACGCCATTCCCCGTACGCCGACCGAGCACGTGACAGGGCGTCCTCGAGTTCCGCGTCGGTGATCTCCGGGAACGTGGCGACGACCTCACCACTGTAAGGATTGACCGATTGATAAGGCATGATTCCCCCCCGAATATGCCTAATCGGGTTTTATGCCCGCCTTGCCGACGGCCGAAACGTTAAGAGGGGAGCCCAAGGAGCGTACGGATCTCCTCCTGGACGATGTCCAGATCGCGGTTCGCGTCGACGACGAAGACCGGAGCCTTGTGCCGGAGCCGGTCCAGCAGGGCGGCGATGCTCTCCCGATGGTCGTTGATCCGGGCAGTGAGCGCTTCCGGGGTGTCGTCCTCCCGCGCCTCGAGGCGGCCGCCGCAGGCGCAGACGCCCTCGCGCCGGGGCCGGCCCCCGATGAGGTTGTAGTCGAGGCCGCAGTCGCCGCACATCCGTCTGGACAGCGCACGGTCGCGAGCCTGCGCATCGGGCACGTCGAGGCAGATGACGGCGTCGACGTCGTACCGCTCGAGGAAGAACTCCGCCTGCCGCCGGTTCCGCGGGAATCCGTCAAGGACGAACCCGTGGTTCCAATCGTGCTGCTCCAGGCGCTCACGCATGATCCCTTCCACGAGGGAGTCATCGACCAGCCGGCCGGCCGCCATGGTCTCTCGTACGCGTGCGCCGATCTTGGTGTGATGGCCGACATGCCACCGGAGGATGTCCCCGGCGCTGATCCGCACGAGATCGAAGTCCCGGGTCAGCATGGCGGTGTGGGTGCTCTTGCCGCTCCCCGGCACCCCTACCAGCAGATATTTACGCACCGTAAGACCATCACACACCTGTGTATCGCGCGCCAGCAGGACGCCCGGGGAGGGGCGGCGAGAGCCGCTCGCTTGCGCGGCGTGAGCCAGGGGACGCCCGAATACGCGAGACGGGACGGGATGCTCGCCGAGGACGAGCTGTTCTACGTCACGCGTAACGCGATGACCGTCCAGTCCGCCGAACGCGACTACCGCTCGATGTCCGAGGGCTGGACCTCCACAGACCGAACGGCAGAGCCACTACTTCCGCGCGCATGGCGGACCAGTTCGACGCCGTCATCCACATCGACGAGACGCGAACCGTCGAACCGTCGAACGCACCGGCCGATGGGAACGCGGCGAGGCCCCCGAGACTTACCCTTTCGCGGTCTGAGGACCGGCCGCAGGTCAGAACCCCTCACGCGCTGAACGAGCCGGCGACCGCCGCGAGCTCGTCTAGCGTCTGGTACGTCTCCTCGGCCGGCAACGTGGGCAGATCGAAGAGCACCCGGTCGACGCCGGCGTCGGCGAGCCGGGCGACGGCCTCACGCTCGCTCGGCACGGCGTAGACGGACACGGGGACCCGGCCCCGGCCGGCCTCCATGGCGCGTCGCTCCAGCTCGGCGATCCTGTGGGCGATCTGCTCGGGTCCCAGTCCGTACGTCGGCATCCAGCCGTCGCCGTACTCCAGCGTGCGGTCGAGCGCCTTCGGCCCGTTGCCACCCACGACGATCGGCGGATGCGGGCGCTGTACGGGCTTGGGCCAGCAAAAGATCGGATCGAAGTTCACGAACGTCCCGTGGTGCTCGGCCTGGTCCTTGGCCCAGATTTCCTTCATCGCCTGGACCCGCTCGCGCAGCAGCGTCATCCGGGTCTTTGGGTCGGTGCCGTGATCTCGCATTTCCTCCAGGTTCCAGCCAGCCCCGATGCCGACGGCGACCCGGCCCGCGGAGACGTGGTCGAGGCTCGCGATCTCCTTGGCGGTGGTGATGGGATCCCGTTCGACGAGCAGGAGGATGCCGGTGCCGAGCCGTAGTCGCTCGGTCACCACGGCCGCCGCCGTGAGGGTCACAAACGGGTCGAAGGTCCGGTAGTACTTCCGCGGCAGCCCGTCGCTCTCAGGCCATCGCGACTCGCGGCTGACCGGGATGTGGGTGTGTTCGGCGACGAACAGCGACGCGAAGCCGCGCTCCTCCAGCGCCTCCCCGAGCCGCGCCGGTGCGATGCCCTCATCCGTCACGAACGTTGCGACCCCGAACTCCATCTGGCCCCCAGTTGTCCCTAGAGCGACTCATTCCTACGCGGGCTCATCGGCAAACGGGGTGGAATGGAGTCCGGGTTCTCGTTGTCCCTGGAGATCCCCGTATGAACGTCGCGGGGTGAACGTGGACCTCAGACGGTTGAAGGTCAGGCTCAGCCGTGTCCTCGGGGTGGCGCCGACGCCGAAGGCGGCGCGTGCGATGGAGCGCCGGCCGTCCCGTCCCGGTCAGCACGGGCGCGGGTGGATCAAGGACACGGACTACAAGACGCGGCTGCTGGAGACGCCCGGGGGCAGCGCCAGGGCGCCGACCGCGCCGGCCGTCGTCACGGCCCGCCGACCGCCGGCAGGTGCGGAACCGATGCACGGCGCTGTTCCGGGCTGGTCGTGACCCGTCGGCGCGGCTGGTCGCTGTCCAAGAGTGCGGGCAGGCTGTCGCGGCGCCCTTCGATGATGGCCCTGACGCCCATGGTGCCGCAGTTGGGACAGATGATCTCGTCGCCGGTGGGGGGCAGAACCGGAACACCGTCGAGCCGGTAGAAGGCGAACGTCGCGCCGACGTCGTCGCTCACGTACTGCACGTCGTAGTCCGCCGTCCAGGTGTGCCCGCAGCGCCCGCAGACGAATCTGTAGCGTTCCACGGCGACTTCGACCAGCATCGTCATCGCCGTCACCCCCCGGCGCTTCGTGAACTTCCCTTCATCGTTCCCGCCACCGGCTCTCGCGCACGCGCCGGACCGTTTCTTGACCGTGCCGGATCCTGGCCCACTACCGGGACGATGAGCAGTGACCCATCGCTGCGTAAAGATCTTGATCTACAGGTATTGACGGTCGCTCCTGGCTGGTGAAGCGAGATCACATCGACGGACTCGGGGAGGGAGGGCGGAAGATCCTCTCCGCGACCACGGGCGGGTCAGGCCCTATGAGCCCGGCCCTCGCCTGCCGCCTGCATTGTTTGATCCGAAAATGGGCATTCGAGGGTTTCGTGGGAGCGATCCGGGCCATTTCACTGGATGTAGAGGTCAGAGGTCGTGGGGCCGCTCTTTGGGCTGTGGCCGACGGCGCGTGACCGAGGCTCCACGGCAGCGGAACAGTCAACCGCAGAGGTTGGTCCATGAGAATGGACCATGCGTCCATCGTAGGGACGGTCTGCGGTGGTGAGAAGAAGGTGCTAGGCCGCTGGACGCTCGGCTGCGCGCTGTTCACGGGCGCGCGAGCTCCGGTGTATGGATCGGGCTGCTGGTCGGCCCGGTGTCCCTCATCGCCAGCCCTGATCGTGGACCCTGGGTTCCGCGATGGTGTTCGGCCTGACTTGGGGCGCGATCGGCTACGCCATGCAGCGCAGGGCGTTCGTGTCACTGCCTGCGGTCGTGGCCGGCAGCTACGAGATCTTGGTGGCCCCGGAGTTCGTGTTCAACTCGCATGGGTGGCCGCAAAGACCTTCGAATAGGCCGAGGCGGACGGTCGCGGGGTCGGGTTCGCGCATACGGACCTCCTGGCCGGGAGCGTCCGACGGCGCATTGCGGGATCAGCGGAACCGGGCAAGGGAGGGGCCGAGAAGAACGCGCGGGAATGGCAGGGGATAGGGCGATGGCGAAGGCGGTAGGCATCGATCTGGGCACGACGAACTCGGTGGAGGAGATCGCGGCGCTGGTGCTGAGGAAGCTCGTGGCCGACGCGGCGAAGTTCCTGGGGGAGAAGATCACCGAGGCCGTCATCACTGTGCCCGCCTACTTCAACGACGCTCAGCGGCAGGCGACCAAGGACGCCGGGAAGATCGCCGGCTTGGAGGTCCTGCGCATCATCAACGAGCCGACCGCGGCCGTCGTCGCCGTCATACGGCCCGGCTACGGCGACGGCCCCGACCAGCTGCGTCCCGCGTCGGTCGTCGTGTCCACCAAGGCGGAGGACTGATGGCCGATCGCGACTTCTACGACATCCTCGGGGTGCCGCGAACGGCAGGCCCCGAGGAGATACAGCGGGCCTACCGCAAGCTAGCGCGCTCCTATCATCCCGACGTCAACAAGGACCCCGAGGCCGAGGACCGTTTCAAGGAGGTGTCGGAGGCATACGACGTGCTGTCCGATCCCGACACTCGGCGGCGCTACGACGCCTTCGGCCGGGACTTCCGGCAGGTGCCCGAGGGAGTGGACCCGGCGGCGTACGCCCGGACCGGGGCCGGGGCGGGCACAGGAGGCCGGGCCGGATGGGCACGCCGTCCGGCCGGGCAGGAGGTCCGGTTCGACACTGGAGAGGGCATCGACTTCGAGGAGCTGTTCGGCGGCATGTTCGGAGGGCGCGGGGGACGTGCGGGCCGCCGTTGGGGTCCGATGCCCGGCGCCGACCAGGAGGCCGAGTTGCCGCTGACGGTCGAGGAGGCCTACCGCGGCGGCCACCGCACGATCACCCTTCCCCACCGCGGCGGTTCCCGTCCGCTGGAGATCACGATCCCCCCGGGCGTCCGTAACGGGCAGCGGATCCGGCTCGCGGGTCAGGGCGGCGAGGGCGCCGGCGGCGCGAAGAGCGGCGACCTCTACTTGATCGCGCGAATCACTGATCATCCCCGCTACCGCGTCGAGGGACGGGACGTCCATGTCCGGCTTCCCCTCACCCCGTCGGAGGCCGCGCTGGGCGCGACCGTGGCGGTCGAGACCCCGGGCGGGGAGGCGAAGGTCAAGGTTCCGCCTGGTTCCTCCTCCGGGCGCCGCCTGCGCCTGCGGGGGCAGGGCATGCCCAACCCCCGCGGCGATCCCGGGGATCTGTTCGCCGAGGTCCAGATCATGGTCCCTCGCACGCTGAGCGCCGAGGAGCGCCGCCTCTATGAGCAACTGGCCGACGTCTCCGGCTTCAACCCGCGCTCCGCATCGGACGGGAGGACCCGGCCATGAGCCATCTCCTCGTACGGCTCCCGCTCCTGGACCTGGAGTCCTTCGCACGGGCGACCGGTCTGCATCCGGAGTTGGTGCGCCGCCTGGTCGCGCTCGGCCTGTTCGATGCCTTTCGCGACGCGACGGGGGACCTCTGCTTCCCGCCCTCCCAGCTCGCGGCCGCCGGGCGCTTCCAGCGGCTGCACACGCAATTGGCCGTCAACTACGCCTCGCTGGGCCTGGTGGCGGACCTGCTCGACCGCATCGCGGAGCTCGAAGCGGCTCTGCGGACCCGCGCGAGAACTCCCGGAGGTGTGCCATGGACGTGAACCGCCTCACTCAGAAGTCACAGGAGGCCCTGCAAAGCGCGCAGACAAAGGCGACCCGCCTCGGGCACACCGAAGTCGACGGCGAGCATCTCCTGCTCGCGTTGCTGGAACAGTCCGAAGGGCTGGTTCCCCGCCTGCTCTCAGCCGTCGGCGCCGGCGTGGACAAGCTGACCCTGGAGTTGGAGGCCGAGTTGGAACGCCGGCCCCGCGTGACCGGTCCCGGCGCCGCACCCGGCCAGGTGTACCTGACCCAGCGGCTGTCCCGCCTGCTGGAGGCGGCCGATCGAGAGGCCAAGAGGCTGAAGGACGAGTACGTCTCGGTCGAGCACCTGCTACTGGCGTTGCTCGACGAGGGGCCGGACACCGCCGCCGGGCGGCTGCTCAAAGCGCACGGGGTGAACCGCGAGCGCTTCCTGGAGGTCCTCACACAGGTGCGCGGCAACCAGCGAGTGACCTCTGCCAACCCGGAAGTCGCCTACGAGGCTCTGGAGAAGTACGGCCGCAACCTGGTGACCGCCGCCAGGGCGGACAAACTGGACCCCGTTATCGGCCGCGACGGCGAGATCCGCAGGGTCGTGCAGATCCTGTCGCGCAAGACCAAGAACAATCCCGTTCTCATCGGCGATCCGGGAGTCGGCAAGACCGCGATCGTCGAGGGCCTCGCCCAGCGCATCGCCCGCGGTGACGTCCCGGAGGGCCTGAAGGACAAGACGATTTTCAGTCTCGACGTGGGCGCCCTCGTCGCGGGGGCGAAATATCGCGGGGAGTTCGAGGAACGCCTCAAGGCCGTGCTGACCGAGGTCACCTCGGCGGAAGGGCGGATCCTGCTGTTCGTCGACGAGGTCCACAACGTCGTCGGCGCGGGTGCGGCCGAGGGCTCCATGGACGCAGGGAACATGCTGAAGCCGATGCTGGCCCGCGGCGAACTCCACATGATCGGCGCCACGACGGTCACCGAATACCGCAAGCACATCGAGAAGGACGCCGCGCTGGAGCGCCGCTTCCAGCCCGTCTTCGTGGACGAGCCGTCGGTGGAGGACTCCGTCTCCATCCTGCGCGGCCTGCGCGAGCGCCTCGAGGTGTTCCACGGGGTGAAGGTCACCGACAGCGCCATCGTCGCGTCGGTCGTCCTGAGCCATCGCTACATCAGCGACCGCTTCCTGCCCGACAAAGCGATCGACCTGGTCGACGAGGCGTGCGCGATGCTCCGTACGGAGATCGACTCCATGCCGGCCGAGCTGGACGAGCTGACGCGCCGGGTGATGCGCCTGGAGATCGAGGAGGCGGCCCTCGCCAATGAGGACGACCCGGCGAGCCGGACCCGCCTGGAGGCGTTGCGCGCCGAGCTCGCCGATCTGCGCGCCCAGGCCGACGCCATGCGTGCCCAGTGGGAGGCCGAGCGGCGCGCATTGCACAAGGTGCAGCAACTGCGCCAGGAGATCGAGGTGGTCCGGCGCGAGGCCGAACAGGCCGAACGCATGTACGACCTGAACCGTGCCGCCGAGCTGACGCACGGCAGGTTGCCCGAGCTGGAACGCAAGCTGGAGGCCGCAGAGACGCAGCTGGAATCCAAGCACGGTGCGGGGCGGTTGCTCCGTGAGGTCGTGACGGAAGAGGAGATCGCCGGCATCGTGTCCCGCTGGACCGGCATCCCGGTCAGCAGGCTCCAGGAAGGCGAGCGGGAGAAGCTGCTGCACCTCGAACAGATCCTGCACGAGCGCGTCATCGGTCAGGACGAGGCCGTGCGGGCCGTCGCCGACGCGATCATCCGGGCGCGCTCCGGGATCAAGGATCCGCGCCGGCCCATCGGCTCGTTCATCTTCCTCGGTCCGACCGGCGTCGGAAAGACCGAACTGGCCAAGACTCTCGCCGAGGCGTTGTTCGACACCCAGGACAACATGGTCCGCGTCGACATGAGCGAGTACCAGGAGCGCCACACCGTCAGCCGGCTGGTCGGCGCCCCGCCCGGGTACATCGGGTACGAGGAGGGCGGCCAGCTCACCGAGGCCGTACGGCGCAAGCCGTACTCGGTCGTGCTGTTCGACGAGATCGAGAAGGCGCACACGGACGTCTTCAACACCCTGCTGCAGGTGCTCGACGACGGGCGGCTCACCGATGCCCAGGGCCGTACGGTCGACTTCCGTAACACCGTGATCATCATGACGTCCAATATCGGCTCGCACTTCCTGAGCGAGAAGGCCGGTCCGGCGGGCGAGATCGACCCCGAGGTCCGCGAGATGGTGATGGCCGAGCTGCGCGCGCGGTTCCGGCCCGAGTTCCTCAACCGGATCGACGACATCGTGCTGTTCAAACCGCTCACCGAACCGGAGATCGAGCAGATCGTGTCACTGATGTTCACCGAGATCAGGATGCGGCTCGCCGAACGCAGGATGACGCTGGAGGTCACACCCGAGGCCGTGCGCTTCATCGCCGAGCAGGGCTACGACCCCGTCTACGGCGCACGGCCGCTGCGCCGCTTCATCGCCCGCGAGGTCGAGACCCGTGTCGCCCGCGCCCTGGTCGCCGGCGACGCTCTCGACGGCGCGGTCATCCGCGTCGGAATGACCGGCGGCGCACTGTCGGTGACGTATGAGAATCCGGAGGTCTGACCATGCGGTCACAGACCAAGGACGCGAGCGTCGTCCGATGCCCGAAATGCGGGCGGAAGAACCGGTTGCCCAATGCTGCGTCGGGATTCCCGCAGTGCGGCTACTGCCACCAGCCGCTTCCCTGGGTCACCGAGGCCGGGGACGGTGACTTCAGCGAGGTCGTCGAGGCGGCCCGGATTCCGGTGGTCGTCGACTTCTGGGCACCCTGGTGCGGGCCGTGCCGCATGGTCAGCCCGGCGCTGGAGCAGGTCGCGGCCGATCTGGCCGGCCGCCTGAAGCTGGTGAAGGTGAACGTGGACGAAGCGCCCAGGCTCTCGGAACGCTTCGACGTACAGGCCATCCCGACGCTTGTCGTGATCCATCAGGGCCGGGTCCTCAGCCGGCGATCGGGCGCGGCGCCGGCTCCCGTCCTGCGCGAATGGGTGGACCATGCGCTGGCCGCCTGAGCTCTGCGAGACGCCGGACCCGCAAGGGGCTTACCCGCGGCTGAGCGACGCGCAGCTCCAGGCGCTGGCCCCGCACGGCGAGCGGCGCCGGGTCCACCAGGATGAGGTCCTGTACGCGGAGGGCCTTCCGTGCGCCGAGTTCTTCGCGGTCCTGGCCGGCAAGGTGGCGACGGTCGAGGGATTCGGAGTCGACGATCAGGTGATCGGCGTCCACGGGGCAGGCCGGTTCCTGGGAGAGCTCAACGTGCTCACCGGCCAGGTGGGCTTCGTCACCGGCGTGGTGGCCGAGGACGGCGAGGTCCTCGCCGTGCCGGCGGACGCGCTGCGCCGCCTGGTCGCCGGGGAACCGGCACTCGGCGACCTCATCCTGCGGGCCTACCTCATCCGCCGCACGATGCTCATCGGACTGGGGGCCGGCTTCCGCATCATCGGCTCCCGCTTCTCGGCCGACTCCCGGCGGCTGCGGGAGTTCGCGGCACGCAACCGGCTGCCGCACCGGTGGATCGACCTGGAGCAGGACCAAGAGGCAGAGCGGTTCCTGCGGAGCATGGGCGTCACCCCGGAGGAGACCCCGGTCGTGATCTGGCGTGGTGAGACGGTGCTCCGCAACCCGAGCAACGCGGAACTCGCCCGGGCGATCGGGCTGTCCGCACCACGGGTACAGGAGGAGACCCACTGCGACCTGCTCGTCATCGGGGCCGGGCCGGCGGGACTGGCGGCGGCGGTCTACGGGGCGTCGGAGGGCCTCGCGACGATGGTCCTGGACAATGTCGCGACGGGCGGCCAGGCGGGCACCTCCTCACGGATCGAGAACTACCTCGGCTTCCCGTCCGGGATCTCCGGCGGTGAGCTGGCGGAGCGGGCGGCGATCCAGGCCGGCAAGTTCGGCGCGCGCTTCTACGTTCCCGCACAGGCATGCGGACTGCACCTGAACGCGGGCGATCACATCGTCACCGTAGGGGAGGGAGGAACGATCCACGCGCGCACTCTGATCATCGCGACCGGCGTCCGCTACCGCAGGCTCGACGTGGGGAACCTGGAAAGGTTCGAGTCCACGAGCGTCTACTACGCGGCGACCATGTTCGAAGCCCAGATGTGCGAGCGGGACTCGATCGTCGTCGTGGGCGGAGGCAACTCGGCCGGTCAGGCCGCCCTGTTCCTGGCCCGGCACGCCGCGTGCGTCCGGCTGCTCGTGCGGGACGAAGCGCTGTCCAGGAACATGTCCCGCTACCTGGCCGTCGAGATCGAACGGCACCCCCGGATCCAGACCATGCTGAACACCGAGGTCCGGGAGCTGATCGGGGAAGACAGGCTCGCCGCGGTCATCGCCGAGAACAACCGCACCGGCGAGCGTTCCACGATCGAGGCCCGCGCGATGTTCATCTTCATCGGCGCGGAGCCGTACACCGCCTGGCTGGCCGACGAGATCGCGCTCGACGCGCGGGGCTACATACTGACGGGCGCGGACGCCGGCCGGTCGGGCAAGGAAGGCGTGCCCGACTCCGTCGGCCGGCCGTTCCCGCTGGAGACGAGCAGCGCGGGCGTGTTCGCGGCCGGGGACGTGCGGAGCGGGTCGGTCAAGCGGGTGGCCGCGGCGGTCGGTGAAGGCGCCATGGCCGTACGGCTGATCCACGACTACCTCCAGGCTGGAGAGTGACTCCGGGCCGGAAGGAAGGAGACCTCCATGGTTGTCATGGCGGTGTCGAAATTCGAGCGCTTCTTCCGCAGCGCCGCAGGTGTCGATGTCGACAAGGACGACCTGCGGCGCTACGGCGACTTCGTGAACGACAAGGTATACGACCTCCTGGTGATCGGTCAGGCCCACGCCAAGGCGAACGGTCGCGACATCATCGAACCCTGGGATCTGCCCATCACCAAGGGCCTCCAAGAGAGCATCCACCGGTTCCGTCTTCTCGATGAGGACATCGAGCTGAAACCCATCCTGGAGCAGCTCGCCGCGTTGCCTCCGCTCGACCTGTCGGTCGCCGAGGAGACCGTCGGCCGCTTGCCCGAGATCGTCGGTGGCCTGTCAGTGGCACTGGCTCAGACTTTCACGATCGTGGATCCGGATGTGAAGAACCCCGCGACCGAGCAGTGGGAGCGCACGACAGGTGTCTTCGACCTGCTGCTCTGAGGCGATCGGGACCGCCTCGGCGATCAGCTCCGAACGCCCGGCGAGTTCGGAGCCGCGTCCTGCCAGGGGCGCGGTCATGGCGAGCAGGGAAGGAGGCACGAACCGTTGACCCACTGTACGGCGAAGAACCTTCAATCCCGTCGCTGACGGGTAAGGCGATCCTTCGCAGTCAAACGCATGGGGAGGAATCATGAGAGCAGTCGTGTACAACGGACCTCGGCAGGTCAACGTGGAGCAGGTCCCAGACGCGCGCATAGAGCGGCCCACCGATGTCCTGGTCCGCATCACCACGACCAACATCTGTGGGTCGGACCTGCACATGTACGAAGGCCGGACCGACTTCGAGACGGGCCGCGTCCTCGGTCACGAGAATCTCGGCGAAGTGGCCGAGGTCGGATCGGCCGTCGACCACGTCCGCGTCGGCGACGTGGTCTGCATGCCGTTCAACATCGCGTGCGGCTTCTGCGCGAACTGTGAAAAGGGCGTGACGGCCTACTGCCTCACCACCAATCCTGAGCCGGGCATGGCCGGGGCGGCGTACGGCTTCGCGGACATGGGGCCCTACAACGGCGGCCAGGCCGAGTTGTTGCGCGTGCCGTACGGCGACTTCAACTGCCTCGTCCTTCCGGACGACGCGAAGGAGAAGCAGAACGACTACGTGATGCTCGCCGACATCTGGCCGACCGGCTGGCACGCGACCCAACTCGCCCAAGTGGAGGCGGGCGACTCGGTCGTGATCTACGGGGCGGGGCCCGTCGGGCTGATGGCCGCCTACTCCGCGACGCTCAAGAGCGCGAGCAAGGTGATGGTCGTCGACCGTCACCCCGACCGGCTCGCCAAAGCCGAGGAGATCGGCGCGATCGCGATCGACGACTCCCGGTCGTCACCGGTCGATCAGGTCATGGAGCTCACCAAGGGCCTGGGCGCCGACCGGGGCTGCGAGTGCGTGGGCTACCAGGCGCACGACCCGCAGGGGCACGAGCACCCCAACATGACGCTCAACAACCTCGTCCGATCGGTCAAGTTCACCGGGAGCATCGGCGTCGTCGGCGTTTTCATCCCCACCGACCCCGGCAGCCCGGACGATCTCTACAAGCAGGGCGGGATCGCGTTCGACTACGGGATGTTCTGGTTCAAGGGCCAGACGATCGGCAATGGCCAGTGCAGTGTGAAGCGCTACAACCGGGCGCTCATGACACTCATCCACGAAGGGAAGGCCCGGCCGTCCTGGGTCGTCTCGCACGAACTGGACCTGGACGAGGCACCGGACGGCTACGAGCACTTCGACCGGCGGGATCTCGGCTGGACCAAGGTCCTCATCCATCCCGGCGAGCTCAGCTGACAAGCGGCGCCCGGACCACCGCCGCGAGTGCACGGCATCGTGCCGACCAGCCCAGGGCGAAGGCCGGCCGCCGTAATGGCGCTTCCGAAGGCCCCCATCAAGGGAGGTGATGATCATGAGCGACGCTCGCACGCTCAAGAGCGAGCTGTTCGAGGCCTTCAACGCCCACGATCTGGATCGTATTCTGCAGTGCCACGGCAAAGATGGGGTCCTGGTGAACCAGAGGGCGTCGCGGAAGGACACGACCAGATCGCCTCGTTCTACGAGGAGATCTTCAAAGGGTTCTCGGATCTGCGCATGACGGTCTGGCACATAGTGCTCTGCGCCGATCCCGCGGTGACCGAATGGATGCTCACCGGCACGCATGACGGGCCTTTGGCGCTGCCCGGCGGGGGGTGCTGGACGGAACCGGCCGTCCCGTCGCCGTTCGCGGCACCAGCAACTGCTCCGTCGGCAACGACAAGATCATTACTCATCGGATCTACTATGACCAACTTGAGCTGTTCAGCCAGCTTGGTGGCGAACTCGTCTGCAATGATCGTTTATCATCCGCCGACGAGGGACGGCCGTCGCCCGGCGACTGAGGATTCGATGTCGCCAGCCGTTCGGCGTGGCTGTCGGGCGGCTCCGGGGGCGCCCGTCCGACTCTGCTGACGGTGGTCCGCCGCCGATTCCGGGCCGCCCGTCGGCACCGCGGAAGGGCGATCAGCTCGTCCGCCGATGGGTACCGAGTGCCGCGCCTTCCTCGGTACGAAGCGCTCACCGAAAGGGTGCGCCATGCCGGTGAACCTACTCGCCGACAGCAACGCGGCCGCTTCAGCGGCGCCTCCGGCGACGCCCGGCTAGACGGGTTCTTCCACCCGGACATCACCGCGCGTCGGCAGTCGATGGCCGCCAACGGAGCCTGTAACGGCGAGGAGCGCCAATGGCCACTAGTGATCAGCGTCGGCCGGAGATCGTCGTCGGACTTGTGGCGACCCCGCCGGACTACCCGGCCCTGGTGGTTGCGCGGCTCACCGCCGAACTGGCCGACCGGCTCGCCGAGCAGGTGGACGCGGACGTGCGGTGGATCGTCCGTGAAGGCTGGGGTGAAGTGGCTCCGCGGCGCGACGGCGGCGTTGAGGGGCTACTCGACGATCTTGCCCGCCGGCGCGCCGACGCCCGGTGGGACGTCGCGATCTGCCTGACCGACCTGCCGCTGCACACCGAGCGGGTGCCGCTGGTCGCGCAGACGTCCGCCCGGCGCCGAGTCGCGATGGTGTCGCTGCCCGCGCTGGGGCTGCGCCAGCTGCGAGCGGTCCGCGCAGCCGTTCCGGGTCTCGTGGGCCGGCTACTCACCGACGCTACCGAGGAGCGGGTGCTGCTGGCCGGTTGGGCGCCGGCCGAGCTGACCGGCCAGGTCGCCGCCATTCACCGGGTGGTCGGCGAGGCTGATGCCGGGGAACTGGGCTACGTCGCCTCGCGGCTGCTCGGCCGGCTGCGGCTGGTGACCGGAATGGTCCGGGCCAACCGCCCGGGGCGCGCCCTGCTGGGCCTGTCCAAATTGCTGGTCGGCGCCTTCGGCACGGCCGCGTTCGCGCTCACCACCGACACCATCTGGCAGATGGGCGATGCGCTCGGCGGACTCCGCCTCGCCGTGATCATGATTCTCGGGCTGACCGCGCTGGTGGCCTGGCTGATCGTCGCGCACGACCTATGGAAGAAACCGGACCAGGAGACACCGGCTGAGCTGGCCCGGCTGTTCAACCTGGGCACGATCCTCACCCTCACCCTGGCCACCGCGGTGTCCTATCTGGTGCTGTTCGCCGGAACAATACTCGCAGCAGCGCTGCTGATCGACACATCCGTGCTGGAACAGACCCTGCAGCGGTCGGTCGATTTCACCGACTACCTGATACTGGCCTGGATCATCAGCTCGCTGGCCACCGTCGGCGGCACGATCGGCTCCGGGCTGGAGGACGAGGAAACGGTGCGGGCCGCCGCTTACGGCTACCATCCCGAACCCGGCGGCTGGCGGGACGAGAAGGAGGCATAGTTCCCGCCCCGGGGCAGGGCTCCTCCGCACTGCCGGACGGGCACCGCAGACCAGCGCCGCCGGATAGACCCGCATCCGGCCAACACGCTCGCCGCGGGTCGGATGCGGGTGGTCGTCAGGGTTTGAGGACGACCTTCTCGCAGTTGTCCTGCTTGTTCTTGAAGAGCTCGAAGCCGCGTTCCGCCTCGTCGAGCGGCAGCCTGTGGGTGATGACCCGGGTGGGATCGAGCTCTCCGCGCTCGATGCGCTGCAGCAGCGGCTTCATGTAGCGCTGCACGTGGCATTGCCCGGTACGCAGGGTCAGCGCCCGGTTCATCCACGCGCCGGCGGGGAACTTGTCCAGCAGGCCTCCGTAGACGCCGATCACCGAGACCACGCCGCCGCTGCGGCACGACAGGATCGCTTGGCGCAGCGCGTGCGGGCGGTCGGTCTCCAACCTCACGGCCTGCTTGATCCGGTCGTACGCGGCGATGTGCGCGCTGCCGTGGGTTGCCTCGAGGCCGACCGCGTCGATGCACTTGTCCGGTCCGCGACCACCGGTCAGTTCCAGCAGCCGGGACCGTACGTCGACCTCCTCGAAGTTCACCGGCGTGTGGCCCGCCCGTTCGGCCATCTGCAGCCGGTACGGCTCCTTGTCGATGGCGATGACCTTCGCGGCGCCGAGCACCCGGGCGCTGTCCATGGCGAACTGGCCGACCGGACCGGCCCCCCACACCGCCACCACGTCGCTGGACTGGATGTCGCACATCTCGGCACCCATGTAGCCGGTGGGCAGGATGTCGGAGAGGAACAGCACCTGCTCGTCGGTTAGATCGGACTCGATCTTCAGCGGACCGACGTCGGCGAACGGCACCCGCGCGTACTGTGCCTGACCGCCCGCGAAGCCGCCGGTCAGATGCGAATAGCCGAAGAACCCGGCGACCGGGTGACCGAACATCTTCTCCGCGATTCCGGCGTTGGGGTTGGAGTTCTCGCAGCAGGAGTAGAGCTCGGCGGCGCAGGCGCCGCACGCGCCGCAGGCGATCGGGAACGGCACGACGACCCGGTCCCCGATGCGCAGCCGATCCGGATCGACGCCCGGGCCGACCTCGATCACCTCACCCATGAACTCGTGACCCATGACGTCGCCGTCCTGCATCGTGGGCACATACCCGTCGACCAGGTGCAGGTCCGAGCCGCAAATCGCGGTGGAGGTGATCCGTACGATGGCATCGCGCTTGTTCAGGATCCTCGGGTCCGGCACATCACGGACCTCGACCTTGTTGCGGCCCGCCCAGGTGTTCGCCCTCACTCATCCGCTCCGTTCACGAGCTCGGAGTCCGACAGCGGTTGCGCCGGACGCTGCGGGAACTCCTTGCGGGCCCGCTTGCCCCACGGGGCGCCGTCGGAGCGGACCACCTCGCCGGTCTCCAGCACCTGCTTGAGTCGGCGCAGGTCGTCGTCGAGCTGCTGATGCGGTTCCTCGCCGAAGTACTTGGCGATCGCCTTGCCGACCGTGCCGCCCGGAATGTCGTACACCAGAACAACCTGCACCTCGGTGCTCACACCGTCCGGGGCCGGCATGAACCGGACCGTGCCGGTGTTCGGCACGTCGGCGTTGCCGATCGACCGCCACACGATCTTCTCGCTGAGCGCCTCGTCGACGATCTCCGCGTCCCACTCGACGTCCTTGCCGAACGGGGCGCCGGCGACCCAATGGCTCGTACGGTCACCGGTGGCGCGGACCTCATCGAGATGCGCCATGAACGTCGGCAGGTTCTCAAAATCGCGCCAGAACGCGTAGACCTCCGGTACGGGTTTGCGAATGGTCGTCGTGGCCGTCAGCTCCATGGATCCTCCTCCGTATGCCCCGCACCGCCGGCACGGAGTCCATCAGCTTCGCCCGCTAGCCGACACGCCGGTCAGCAGGCCCACCACCGTGATCCGACGACGACGCCGGTGACACCGACAAGCCGCCGCCTAATGCGCGACACGGTGGGCGATGGCCATCCGAGCGAGGTCAGGTTCACCACGTCGCCCACGACCCAGGGCACGGATGGATTGATCCTGTGCCTACCCCTCGGGATTCCACCCAACCCGCCAATCGACCGCTGCGCGTGGATCGCACGGTTACCTGGGCCGCCGCATAACGAGCTTTGGGACAAGCCGTGGGACGGTCGGTCAGTGGCGGTGGGACGGCTGTCGCGAGAGCTGCGTGGCCGTGGAGCGGTCGATCTTGAGACGGCTCAAGCGACGGGGACGCCGTCGTCGACCAGGCGGCGCAGGGCGCCCAGCTCGGGGTGCCGTTACCGAACCCCAAACGCCGATGATCACGTGGTCTGAGCTGTGAAACGCCGCTTGAGGCGACCGAAGGAAACCGGTGTTAGTCGGTCGGCCCGGCCGGAGTTATCGCCGTTCACCGTTTCGCTGCAGGTCGCCGCCCTGCGGCGGTTAGTGGGCCCGGCGTCGTGCGGCGGGGGCGGCCTCGGCGGTGATCTGAGCGGAGGTCTGTTCGCCCAGCTGGACGTACCGGCCGAGGCTGCTCAGGTGCAGATGCCGGGGCCTGGCCCCGAAATGCGGGGGCGGTACGTCCATCGGCGGCCAGGTGCTGGAGGGCCGAATGCCGCAGCTGGTGGAGCGTTCAGCCGATTCGGTGCGGGTCGAGGGCCGCGGTGGCCTGCTTGAACAGGTATTCGGCACGCGGGTAGGACAGCCGGCCGCGCCCGGTGGAGGGGCAGATGCCGGCGACTGCGGGGGCGCGTGGCCCGGTGGTAGGAGCGCGCCGGTCGGCGAGGAAGACCGGCCCGGAGGCGCGGGCGCGCAGCAAGGACCCGTTCGCGCAGGCCGTGCCGGTCGTCGGTGAACAGCTTGCCCAGCCGGGCGCGAGGGATGGCGCGGTCGCCGCGGCGGGCGGGCACTGGCCCAAGCCCGACAACGGCGAGCACCCATGACGCAAAGGCACTCCCCGCGCCCCCACAAGCCCAAGCACCAAACCAGACGCAGCCCCAGAACAACAAAGTGGAGGCCCGGATTTCTCCTGACCTCCACATGTGCACAAGGTTGGTGTCCGAGGGGCGACTCGAACCCTTCGCCCATCTCCTCGGCTCCCAACCGGAACCTTGGCTAGATATGGAATGACCGCCGTGGGCACGGCCGAGGCTGCCAACTAACCCCCACGTGGAGGACCAGCGCTGTGGTCTGTGCGAGGCGACGATCAGCGGCTCACCCCCACGTGCGTGGACAGGACCGTTCCGGAACTCGCACGGTCCCTCCCATACCGGCTCACCCCCACGGGCGTGGGGAGGACGGGCAGGCCGACGGCGCCGCCCAGTTCGACCTCGGCTCACTCCCACGGGCGTGGGGAGGACGCATAATCCTCCGCCTCCATGACGTGTCCGCGCGGCTCACCCCCACGGGCGTGGGGAGGACGAGCAGCACGGTTGTCAGGTCCACGCGGCGCCGGCTCACCCCCACGGGCGTGGGGAGGACTCACGCGAGTCGAGCGCGAGCCCGCCGATGTACGGCTCACCCCCACGGCGTGGGGAGGACCACGGCGATGCCTGGGCGGCCGTCTGCATGTACGGCTCACCCCCACGGGCGTGGGGAGGACGCTCCCCGGCTCCGGCCCCGGACGTGATTTGCGGCTCACCCCCACGGGCGTGGGGAAGACAATGGCGGCTCGATCAAGGCGGCCCTTCTGGGCGGCTCACCCCCACGGGCGTGGGGAGGACGTGGCCGTCCAGTGCGCCATCGCCTCGTCCAGCGGCTCACCCCCACGGGCGTGGGGAGGACACGCCGGCCATCACCCCGGACACGGCGCCCAGCGGCTCACCCCCACGGGCGTGGGGAGGACGGCCTGACGACCATGCTCGGCCAGCTCGGCGTCGGCTCACCCCCACGGGCGTGGGGAGGACTGCACGATCAACACGAGAAGGTCGAACGGGACCGGCTCACCCCCACGGGCGTGGGGAGGACCCGACGCTCGGCCAGGTCAACACGCGCCATGACGGCTCACCCGCAACGTGTGTGGGAAGGACCCCTGGGAGTCGTGGGCCATGCGCAACTTGGACGGCTCACCCCCACGTGCGTGGGCAGAACGAGTGCGCCGGTTCGGGAATGGCTGCGGCGGCTCACCCCACGGGCGTGGGAGGACGGCGCGTCACCGGCGACCTTCTTCGCGTACTCCGGCTCACCCCCACGGGCGTGGGGAGGATGCGTACGCGCCCACCAGGGACAAGCCGCGGATCGGCTCGCCCTCACGGGCGTGGGGAGGCCCCGCGCACGGTCATCGACGGCGACCGGATCTACGGCTCACCCCCACGTGCGTGAGGAGGACTTCTCCGGGGAGAACTTCAGACGATGGTGGGCGGCTCGCCCCCCATGTGCGTGGGGAGAACCTGACCAACGACGTCAGCCCGGCGGGCGAGGTCGGCCCACCCCCACGAGCATGGGGAGGACGGGGCGAAGCCCTTCTTGATTTCCCGCCAGCGCGGCTCACCCCCACGGGCGTGGCGAGGACGACCGGGTCATCGTGCAGATGCGTGACAACACTGGCTCACCCCCACGGGCGTGGGGAGGACCCTTCGTTCAGGCCAGTTACCCGCACGACACCGGCTCACCCCCACGTGCATGGGGGAGGACGTCAGCTTCGGGATGCCAGTGACGACGACGGGCGGCCCCCACGGGTGTTGGGAGGACCATGTGCCGGGGTGGAGCAGCGCCCAGAACACCGGCTCACCCCCACCGGCGTGGGGAGGACGCGTTGCTGCGGCTGCACGGCGTCACCGTGGTCGGCTCACCCCCACGAACGTGGGGAGGATGTCACCGCGGTGAGCAACCAGGGCGCGTACATCGGCTCACTCCGCGGGCTGGGGAGGACAACGGGCTCGACAACGGCGTCTTTGTCATGGACGGCTCACTCCCACGGGTGTGGGGAGGACGAGGGTGGCCATCACGCACCTCCGGCGGGGCGCGGCTCACCCCCACGGGTGTGGGGAGGACTCATAGAAGACGAACGTTTCCTTACCACCGTCCGGTTCACCCCCACGGGTGCGGAGAGGACATCAACGTCGTGCGCAGAGCGTTGTGCGTGTCCGGCTCATCCCGACGTGTGTGGGGAGGTCGATCACGGCCTGGTCGTCATCGTCGCCCGCACCGGCTCACCCCTACCGGCGTGGGGAGGACATCAGCACCACGAGTTTCTTGACGGTTATCTGCGGCTCACCCCCACGGGCGTGGGGAGGATTTACGGGTATACAGGATCGGCATACCGTATTCCGGTTCACCTCCACGTGCGTGGGGAGGACATGGCGCGAGCGTCACCATATCCGGTACCGAACGGCTCACCCCCACGGGTGTGGGGAGGACACGCTGGTCTCGTAAAGAGTGGCGAGCGCCTGTGGTACACCCCCATGCGCATGGGGAAGAGACCTGCTTGGTGCCGAGGACCAGGTCCGGCTCACCCCACGTGAGTTGGGGTGCTGCGCGGCGACGTACTTGAGCAGGGCCATGGTCCGCTACCCCCACGTGCGTAGGGAGGACGCGGTTCCTGCGTTGACGTCAAGCTGCCAGTCTGGCTTACCCGCATGGATGCTGGACGACATCATCGTCCTAGCCAACGACAAACGAGACGGGCTTCCCTAGGGCCGGACGGATCCTGTATGCGGCGGTACGTGCTAGCCGTGCGGTGGGTCGTGGAGCATCCATTCACTGTTCAGTTCGCAAGTTGCCTGCTTCTTCAAGTGCTGATCATTTTAGGGCCGGACGCAGCCCCTGGAACGCACGTTGACGCGCTGGCGCACGCCGGAGGTGAATGTCTGAGGAGCCTAGTGGCGCTGGAGGGCTCGACGAAACAGGTGAATGTGAATCGCGTTCGGATATTAGTCGGTCGACTTCAGTTGATTTGTGGCTATTTGTACGGCTTCGACTCCAGTGATCGTTGGTGCTCGGATGTGCAGCGCCTCCTCAGATTTGCGCCGTGCGCCTTCGTCGGTATGATCTCTGCTTTGCTGTGACAAAGGTTCTTTGATGCTGTGAGGCATTCTTGGAGGATTTCCAAGGAATGGGTGTCGATTTGCGGGCACCCTGGGGCAAGGCGGGCACGGGGGATCTCACGCACCCGTTGATCTGCCATGCGATCGATACGATGGTGGTGGCGGAGTTGCTCTTCGCCAAGCTGCTCAGCCCAAGGATGCGTATGAGGCTGACGTTGGCGTTCACGCCGATCGGTGATGCGCGCGCGTGGATGTCATTCTTCTGTGGACTGCATGATCTTGGAAAGCTGTCTCCTGCTTTTCAGGCGTTGCGCCGTGACCTCGCGATACAGCTGATGGGCGAGCCGGCAGCAACCACGCTTCGTGAGATGCCCGATCACAAAGCTCTCGGTCAACGCGTGGACACGCCTCACGGTGTGCTCACGGCGCTGCACATTGATCGGATGTTGCAGGGGTGGGGCGCGTCTCGGCGCACCGCTCAGGATGTCGCGTACGCGATCGGCGGGCATCACGGGTTCTTTCCGCGTGCTGCGACGCTCAGTGAGGCCCGTAAGAAGTGGGGCGATCATGGAGGGGCGAGGTGGGCCGGCTGGTGCGACGGTTTGGTCCATGAGCTGCTGAGGCTAGGGGGGCTCAACCTGCCGCCGGCGACGGCGTGGGGTCGGGTGCGGATCGACCTTGGACTCCTTGTCGTCTTATCCGGGTTGACCTCGGCGAGCGACTGGATCGCCTCGGATGTGACGAACTTCCCTTACAAGGGCGCAGCGGTCGACTTGGACACCTATGTGGCAGAGGCGAGGGCGCGAGCAGAGAAGGCGGTAGAGCGGCTGGGCTGGATGTCCTGGCAGCCGCCCGAGGATGCGAGTTTCACCAGTATTTTCAAGGCCCAGCCGCGTCCGGTGCAGATGGCTGTCCAGGCGTTACAGCACGTCTTTGAGGCGCCGACATTGCTGATCGTGGAGGCGCCCACCGGGGAGGGTAAGACAAAGGCGGCATTACAGGCTGCCGCGCAGATGAGCCGGTCGGCAGGCGAAGCCGGTGAAGGGCTAGGGCTGTATTTCGCCGCCCCGACGAAGGCGACCAGTAATCAGGCGTACCGCGAGATCAAGAAGATGCTGGAATCCCACCAGCCGGAACTTGCGGTGAGACTGTTGCACGGCAGCGCAAGTGAGTTCCTCGCTGCCGAGGTTTTGGCGCACGGTACTGGAGGCGTCGCTCAGCCGGTCTGCGTGGACCAGGACGAAGATGGCTCAACCGAGTCTGATGCTCGTGAGTGGTTCACCGGTAACAAGGGACTGCTCGCGCCAGTAGGGGCTGGCACGTGGGATCAGGTACTGATGGCGGGGGTCAGGTCCAAGCACGTCTTCGTCCGTATGGCTGGGTTATCCGGCAAGGTCGTGGTGATCGATGAAGTGCACGCTCTCGACACCCACATGTCGACGTTGCTCGACCGCGTCTTGGGATGGATGGGCCTGCTCGGCGTCTCGGTGATCTTGTTGTCCGCGACATTGCCGGCGCACCGTCGGGTGCAGCTCGTTGCCAACTGGCGCGCTGGCCAGGGGAGTGACGACGAGAGCACCCCTTACGAGTGGACATCCGCATATCCCCGCATCACCTGTGCGACTACCGATGAGGTCAAGACGTTCCCCGTGGGAGTGAGTGATCTCAACTCTGATCGGCTGGTGAAGCTTGACACGGTGCTTGATGACAATCTCGTGGACTGGTTGATCAGCAAGGTGCGTGAAGGCGGTTGCCTAGCGGTGGTGCACAACTTGGTTCGCCGCGTTGAGGGCACCTGCACCAAGTTGGAAGAGGCAATCGCAAAGCTGCCTGCGGCAGAGCGTCCCGAGTTGTTCGTTATTACCGGACGCATGGCGGATGGGGCGCGTCAGGAGGTTGAGGAGAAGCTGCGTGAGCGGTTCGGTCCTCCTGAGGAGGGTGAGTCCTCTAACCCTCATCGTCCAATTCGGGCCATTGTCGTGGGGACGCAGGTCTTGGAGTCGAGCCTGGATCTCGATTTCGATGGCATGGTGAGCGATCTGGCGCCGATCGACAGCCTGATCCAGCGGATGGGCAGGGTGCAGCGTCACGGCGCTGTTCACCGGCGGTTCGCCCATCTGGCTGAGCTGACCTTGACGATCACGGGCGTAGTCGAGGCCGCCAAAGGGCCGATGCTTCCTGCCTACACGGGGGCGGTGTACCCGCGGACGCTGACCTGGCGCACCTGGGCGGTGCTCAAGGACCGCACCCACATTCACTCACCAACCGAGGTGTCCGATTTGGTCGAGCAGGTGTACGGCGAAAACCCGGTGCCGTATCCGCCCGGCTGGAAGGGTGGGGAGACGGCCGATGAACAGTTGGACAGGAGGATCGACAGTCAGAGTGCTGACGTGCGAGTGATCTATCTTCCGCCGCCAGAACCTGATCG
The DNA here is from genome assembly GCF_040607475.1 of Sphaerisporangium sp. NPDC005288. NCBI lineage: Bacteria > Bacillati > Actinomycetota > Actinomycetes > Streptosporangiales > Streptosporangiaceae > Sphaerisporangium > Sphaerisporangium sp. NPDC005288. The sequence continues at coordinate 53,059 of NZ_JBEXGT010000005.1, forward strand.
TTCACTCAAGGACATGACCGTGCGGTCCACGTATGCAGGCAGAACTCGCAGCAGGAGTGGTCCTCATGAGCAAAGCTGAGGATCACCTGGCCGAGGTAGTTCCAATCATCGTCGAGGTGGTGGTGTTGCAGGCAACCCCCGAAGGCATAGTCCCAGTGGAGGGCAGCATGCTGGTCGATCTGGACAGTGGCGCCCCGCTTGCCACCGAAGTAGTCGGCCAATTGCTGGACTCCTGCGTGCGGTTGATCGCCCCTTTTGATGTGCCCTACGGGCTAGTCAATGCGGTCCAGCAACAAACGGTACCGAGGGCTTTCGTCGGTGATTCGTGGCTGGGCCGGCATCGGGCGTTGGTGTTTCGCGATGACCGGTGCGTGGTGGAGGGGTACCGGCTGCGCTACTCCCGTCGCTTCGGAGTGTTGATCGACGATCCACCACTACCCGCTGACCGCTCTTGAGCAGCTGCCGGTGCGCCTGAACACAGGAAGGTAATCATGTGATCTTCGATCTGATGGAAGAGCCATGGCTGCCAGTCGAGCGGCTAGACGGCTCGACTACTCAGCTAGGGCTGAGGAGGCTGCTGCTGGAGGCGCGAGAGCTTCGGCGCCTTGCCGCCGAGACACCCACGATGACCGCCGCCCTCTATCGGCTGGTCTTGGCCTTGGCGCATCGGGCGTACGGTCCTGCGGACGCTGATGAGTGGGGCAAGTTGTGGCGGGGCGGCTTCATCGCCGACCCACTGAATGATTACCTGGCTGCCTACCCCGATCGCTTCGACCTGTTTGACAGCCAGCGGCCGTTCCTACAATGCGCGACGCTTGCCGGCTGCCCGACGTCCGATGCCGCCAAGCTGGTGCTCGATCGTTCGACCGGCAACAACGCCACCCTCTTCGACCACACCACCTCAGTCGATCAAATCTCGTTGGATCCAGATCAGGCCGCCCGATGGTTGGTGACCATTCATGCCTATGACCCTGGTGGTACCAAGACCCCATACCGGACCGTGAAGTCGTCCAAGCGTGGGTTGGCGAACTATTTCGGGGTCGTGATTGTGGAGGGCGGAACGCTCCACGAGACCCTGATGCTCAACATGCCGATCTACAACCCGCGTCGCGAGCAGCCTCAGCCCACCTCCGTCCAGGATCGGCCGGCCTGGGAATCGAATGCCTTCCCCAACCCGGAACCGGATCAGCGCTCTTCGCGCGGATGGACCGATCTGCTGACCTGGCCGTCCCGGCGCATCCTTCTGTTCCCACGGGAGAGTGAGAGCGGCCCGGTGGTGGCGAGCGTCGTGATCACCCCTGGTACTGAGTTGCACGGCGCGCTGCCGGACATCGAGTTGATGTCGGCGTTTCGCCGTCCCCCGCGCAAACCACGGCAGAAGAAGTGGGAAGAGTTCCGGGCGCTACGACTAGATGAACGGCGGGGGGTGTGGCGGCACACCGAGACCTTGTTGCTGGCCGGGGATGAGCAGCAACGGCGCCGCCCGCGGGCACTGGACCACATCGCTGAGCTAGTCGAAGACGGAATCATCGGCGACGACACGGTGTACACCCTGAGGGTGTTCGGACAGCGGCTGGGCTCTCAAGCCGCAGTGGTGGCGTCCTGGTCGGAGGAAACGGTCGCAGCCCCCGTCGCTCTGCTGCGCGCCCAGCACGAGCCCGCCGGACCCATCATCGGGCATGCCGTCGACCTGGCCGATCAGGTGGCCGGCGCGCTACGCGACATGGAGGCGGGCCACGCCGCGGCCATGAGCGTTGACCGCGACGGCACCATCGACCTGGCGTACTGGGCGCGGCTGCCCGGCCCGTTCGATGAGTTCTTACGCGCGCTAGCTGAAGCTCGACGCCAGCATCAACCAGAGACCGCGGCCATAGATATCTGGGCCGAAGACGTGCGCAAACTCGCGACCGCCACCGCTGACCGTTGGGTCTACGGCTCACCTCGGACCGGTCGCAACATGTCCGAGGCCGGCCGGGCATTCGGCAAGTTCACCGGCAAGCTCCATCACCTCGTCAAGGTGTTCACTGCCCAGGCGACCCAGTTCATCAACAAGGAGGCCTCCCCGTGAGCATCCAGGTGCCGGAGTACCACGATGAGGTCCGTGCGCGGCGACGCCGATTAGTTGGTCACCTGTACGGTCTGCACGCCAAACTCGAGTCCGGGAACGCATACCAGGCAGCTGAGGCCCGCCGGACGCTGGCGCAACTTCGCCGTTCCCTCACCGGCCCGCAGTATGAGGCCGAAGCCTACGCCGCGGTTTTCCCCTTCGACCCCCCGCAGGCCGAGCAACAGGCGTGGATCCTGGTCGCCGGGCTATACGCAACGCATCCCCGGCCCCGACCGCGAAGCGCTCCTGGAAAAGGTTCCCGCTCCCTGGGAACGTCGATTCGTACCCTGGTCGCCGAACGCCCTTCCGCTGAGCGGCGTTTTCTCCAGCTGCTGGCCGTCGACCGAACGTCTCTGCCGTATTACCTGCGCCAGACAGTCCGGCTGTTGAGTACCGCCGACATTCCACTCGACTACGACCGGCTTTTAGACGATGTAGTGACGCTCATGCATAAGGGCGCCGACCCCGAACGCGTCCACCGGGTGCGCCTGAACTGGGCACGGGACTTTCACCGCCCTGCACCCTCCAACGCGGCTCCCTCTCCGGCTGCTCCCGCAGCCTCTCCAACGAACTGACCCCAGGAGAAACCTATGATTATCGAACTGCACCTCCTGCAGTCGTTCCCGGTCAGCAACCTCAACCGCGATGACACCGGACAGCCCAAGACCGCCACCTTCGGTGGCGTCACCCGAGGCAGGATCTCCAGCCAGAGCCTCAAGCGCGCGGCCCGGCAGATGTTCAATGACTACGGGTTGAGCCAGGAAGAAACCGGTGTACGAACCAAGCGGCTGCTGGACAACGCCGCCAAGATCATGATCGACCAACACGGCCGCGACCAGGAAGCCACCGCCGCTGTAGTTATCTCCGGTCTGGAATCCCTCGGGTTCGGGGTGGACGACAACACCCGACTCACCCAATACCTGCTGTTTGTCGGCCGCCAAGCCTCTGAGCTACTGGCCGACTTCTGCAACCGCGAGTGGACCCGGCTCGAAGCAGCAGCAGCCACCAGAGCCGCAACCAAGGCACGTGCCAAAAAGCCCCAGGACGGCGGGGACGAGAACGGCGAAGAAACGGAAAACGCCGGCAAACGCAAGAAGATCAAGCCGACCAAGCAGGACCTGGCGGAAGCCCGCCGCATCCTGGACGCCAGCAAGGTCGCCGACGTGGCATTGTTCGGCCGGATGATCGCTGACAACAAGGACTTCAGCGTGAACGCCGCCAGCCAGGTCGCCCACGCCCTGTCCACGCATGCGGTGGTCAACGAGTTCGACTACTACACCGCCGTGGACGACCTCAAACCTCAGGACCAATCCGGTGCGGACATGATCGGCACTGTCGACTTCAACAGCGCGTGCTACTACCGGTACGCCAACCTCGACCTGGACCAGCTCACTGAGAACCTCGATGGCGACACCGATCTCATCGCCCGCACCGCCCGAGCCTGGCTGTACGCCTTCATCCACGCCGTCCCCACTGGGAAGCAGAACTCCATGGCCGCCCTCACTCTGCCTGAAACACTCATCTCCGTCGTCAGGCAACGGGGGGCATGGAATCTCGCCAACGCATTCCTACAACCGGTCTCCGGGACGGACCTGATGGACCTTTCCAACCAGCGCCTCATCAAGCACCTGGGACAGCTTCGCCAGTTCTACGGCGGAAACGACATCACGTTGGTCACCGCCGCGTCGGTCACTGGAACCCTCAGCGGCCTGGCCGACACCGAGAAGGCCTCATCGTTGGATGAGTTCACCAGCCGGGTCTTCGCCGCAGCCAAGGTCTGACCGGTATGACGCTTAGCCTGGCCCTCTGCCTGGACGCTCCCATGCAATCGTGGGGCATCCGGTCACGCTTCACAATCCGGGAAACCACCACTGAACCCACCAAGTCCGGGATCGTCGGTCTGCTCGGCGCTGCCCTGGGAATTCCTCGCGACGACTCAAAACGCCTGAGCCGGATCGCCGAGTTCCGCATGGGGGTACGCGTCGATCGCGAAGGAATCCTGGAGCGCGACTTCCACACCGCTCAAAACGTTCCCACCACCGCAGGTACCGGCCACCGCACCGTGGTCAGCGAGCGCTACTACCTCGCCGACGCGTTGTTCCTCGTAGTGCTCCAAGGTGCTGACGCTAGCCTGTTGAGCGAGGCGGCAGACGCGATCCAGCGACCCCACTGGCCCCTGTGTTTCGGACGTGAAGCGTTTCTTCCTGCCCGCCCCCTCATCGGGAACGGTCGAGATAGTCACCTACGATCTGGAGCCGGCCTGCAGGAGAAACCGTTGGAGACGATCCTGGAGGAACACTGGTGGCTGGAAACCCGTGCCTTTGTCCACAGGCGCGAACTCACTGCGATCGACAAAGGAGATGTCGGCACGCTACGCACTATGGTCGAATGCCCGCCGTCCACAGTAGGTTCCGAATCACGGCGCGACCATCCCATCTCCTTCTCCCGCGGTGACCGACGCTTCATCACCCGCACCGTGCTCAGTGGACATGTGCCACTCACCAAGGAATTGATTTCAGCAGGAGAACCGCGTGTTCTTGAGCAAACTGACCGTTGATGTGACCTCGCGGCACTTCCGTCGCGACTACGCCGACATCCACCAGATGCACCGCACTGTTATGTCTGCCTTCCCTCACATTGAAGACGACATCCCGGCCCGGCAAGCCCACGGGGTCCTTTGGCGCTTGGACTCTGGCGACCGAGGCTTCCTGCTGTATGTCCAGAGCCATATTGAACCGGACTGGTCATGCCTGCCAGACCACTACCTCACCCAGTCGTGCCAGGTCCGCAACCTCCAGCCCGTTCTTCAAGCCGTCACCGGGGGCAGCAAATTCGCCTTCCGCTTGGTCGCCAATCCCACTCGCGCAGTGAAACGCGAAGAGGAAGAACAAATGAAACGTGCCCAGGCTGGCAAACGCTCTCAGCCTCGCCACGTCGTCCTTCGCACATCTCAAAACCAAATTGATTGGCTGGTCCGGCAAGGTGAACGACATGGCTTCGTCATCCCAACGGGCCGCAACGGACAACCCGACGTCGCCCCTTACCCCGCTCTCAGAACCCAAGGACAATCCCAGGCCGGCACCCAGCCCCACCGCATCACCATCGACCACGTCCGCTACGACGGCCACCTCATCATCACCGACCCTGCCAAATTCACAACCGCCCTCCGCGACGGAATGGGCCGAGGCAAAGCCTACGGCTGCGGCCTCATCAGCCTCGCCCCACCCAGAAACTGAACCCACATCGAAAATTTAAAACTCAACAGCGAAAACGGCCGTGGGGGGTATGAGCCGTCGATGGGGTATCACTGCCTCCGGGCCAGAACCGTCCTCCCCAGGCCCGTGGGGTGACCCGCAGGTCATGAACCTTGCCGCGGGCCAGCAGACGTCCTCCCCACGCCCTGTGCGGGTGAGCCGCCACGCAGGGCCGATACGTCGGCTCGGCCGAAGTCCTTCCCACTCCCGTGGCGGTGAGTCGGCGTACACATTGGGGGTGATGACGATGTCGTGGTCCTCCCCACGCCCGTGGGGTGAGGCGTGGGCGTCGTCCAGTCCGGCGCCCAGGATCTTGTCCTCTCCACACCCATGGGGGCGAGCCGCTCATCCTTTCCCTGGTTGCGGTCGCGGCCGTGTCCTCCCCACGCCCGTGGGGGTGAGCCGACCGCGGGCGCCTACAACGTCGTGGTCACCACGTCCTCCCCACGCCCGTGGGGGTGAGCCGGATCGTGAGATGGCGCTGCTCCAGGCCTACATGTCCTCCCCACGCCCGTGGGGGTGAGCCGTCGACCGACCCCGCGTACCCGACGGCGACCGCGTCCTCCCCACGCCCGTGGGGGTGAGCCGAACAACGGCACCAACGGCCCGGTGACGTTGCTGTCCGCCCCACGCCGTGGGGGTGAGCCGCACTCCTCCGGCGTCCGGCAGATTCGGCGATTGTCCTCCCCACGCCCGTGGGGTGAGCCGTCCTGGTCCAGGACTCCACGGAGGCGGACGCGTCCTCCCCGCGCCCGTTGGGTGAGCCGTCCGCCTTGGTGGGCTGGCAGCGTGTCCTGTCGTCTTCCTCACGCCCGTGGGGGTGAGCCGGCGTCGTAGAAGCGGGTGGAGCCGCACAGGACGTCCTCCCCACGCCCGTGGGGGTGAGCCGGAATCACGCTCGGCGACCTGGGGCGGCAGGCCGTCCTCCCTACGCCCGTGGGGGTGAGCCGACCCCGGCCGGTACCCCGTCAGCCGCTTATGTGTCCTCCCCACGCGCATGGGGGTGAGCCGGTCAGGTCGTGGGGCGAGGAGTCGCCGTTCATGTCCTCCCCACGCCCGTGGGGGTGAGCCGCCGTGCGTGTGGGGAGGTAATGGCCCGCTCGTGTCCTCCCCACGCCCCGTGGGGGTGAGCCGAGTCCGTTGCTGGGATTTGGCCTTGCAGCCGCGTCCTCCCCACGCCCGTGGGGTGAGCCGTCGCCAGTGATGCGCTCACCGTCGACAGCACCGTCCTTCCCACGCCCGTGGGGGTGAGCCGCGATTCAAGGGCTCCGGCGACGGCGGCGCAAAGTCCTCCCCACGCCCGTGGGGGTGAGCCGTCCTCCCACATGGTGCGCCCGAGATCAACCTGGTCCTCCCCACGCCCGTGGGGGTGAGCCGATGTGGCCGTCCTTGCGCAGCCAGATCTGCGAGTCCTTCCCACGCCCGTGGGGGTGAGCCGGGCCTGAGGCCACCTTCAAAAACGAGTCCGACGTCCTCCCCACGCCCGTGGGGGTGAGCCGTGGTTCTCGACCAGGACGAGCACCGGGTCGCTGTCCTCCCCACGCCCGTAGGGGTGAGTCGCACTCCTGCGATGAGTGCCACATAGGACGTCAGTCCTCCCCACGCCCGTGGGGGTGAGCCGTGGGGCCAGGACGTGCCTGTCATCGACGAGCAGTCCTCCCCACACCCGTGGGGGTGAGCCGTAGTGCGCGACCGTGACCGCCCCGCCCCTCTCGTCCTCCCCACGCCCGTGGGGGGTGAGCCGGCATCCTCGGCCTTGGCCGTGACTTCCTGCGGGTCCTCCCCACGCCCGTGGGGGTGAGCCCCAGCAGGGGGACTGAATTGAGATGACTGGATAGTCCTCCCGCGCCCGTGGGGTGAGCCGGCTGCTCTTCTGGTCGGGAAGATTGAGGATCCGTCCTCCCCACGCCCGTGGGGGTGAGCCGACGCCTTTCCCGTTTCCTCCGGAGCCGACGGCGTCCTCCCCACGCCCGTGGGGGTGAGCCGACGACGGCGTCGACCATGAGCAGCGTCGCCAGGTCCTCCCCATGCCCGTGGGGGGTGAGCCGTACGACGGCGACTGGACCGGCGACCAGATCGAGTCCTCCCCACGCCCGTGGGGGTGAGCCGTCGGGCAGCCAAGTCTGCACCAGGGGGGCGCCGTCCTCCCCACGCCCGTGGGGGTGAGCAGATCTGCCGCAACGCTTTAGTCTGCGTTGGAGAATAGGCGCTGGCCGTCATGGATGCGTACTTTTGGGTCGCCGCCAGCGGTGGCATCGAGGAGGCGGATTGCGAAGGGCTCGGCCATATGGGTGGTTATCTCCGCGAGTGTGAACCATGCGACGCCGGCCGCCTCGTCGGTTTCGTGGGCTTCGCCTCGTATCGGTTTGCAGCGGAATACTAGTGAGACCACTTTGCGGCGCATGTTCTTGTAGACGCCGGTGAGGAGTTCCGGCTCGACCTCCACGCCGGTTTCCTCCAGAACTTCACGCCTGACTGTGTCCCGGGGGTCTTCGTCCAGTTCAACCACGCCACCGGGCAAGACCCACTCGCCGTTGTCGCGCCGCTTGATCACTAGAAGACGGCCGTCTTCACGGACTACAGCAGCCCCAGCGCTCACCGAGTGAAGGGGCATCTCATCTGGATAGATTCGTCCGTCGTTGTGTGCTGCCATATCCTCGCCTTTGACCGGTCTCCTATGACTGCTGCGGATGATGTCGCCTGTAGGTACGGTGACGGGCGGGACGCTACACTGCCTCGTTCATTTGGTGGCGCGAGATCACGGTTTCTCCGCGGCGGCGGCTATTGCAAATTGGGATCAAAAGAGCAGTAGGCAACTGTTGCGTCGTCGTGTTTTTTGAAGCGGGGCCAGCGGTGGCCGTCTGGGTCGCCTTGTTCGGCTGTTCGGACCTGGTCGATCAGTGCTGCAGGGCCGTGGGTCTGCAGCGTATTGAGGATCTCGCGCCAAGTGGCCATGTGGTAGTCGTCGATGTAGTCGGCTACCCCGTCACTCAGTACGGCCGCGGTGCGCAGACGGTCTCGTTTGATGCTGCCGATGATGGCGGCCTCGGAGACGTCTGGGTCCGAGCTGGCGACCCAGTAGCCGTCAGTCATGTTGCGGAAGCGCCGTTGGACGGCGATGTAAGCCTGGCGAGCGGCGGCATGCTCTGGAGACCCGAGGGCGAAGCCATGCATCACCTTCCGTGGTTCGCGGAGGGCGTCGATCTCCAGGATTCGCCTGTCGCTGATCGCCTCGATGCCGTCCAAGGTGTCGAGCACGAGTGTTGAGTCTGAGATGACGAGGTAGTCGACTTTGTCGGCGCGTTCGCGCAGGATGACGGCGGTTGTCGAAGGGGTGCCCTCATCGTGCAGGTCACACGTTGGCCGGTGGAGGTCAGCGGTCCTCTCCAGGCCGGTGGCGAGGACAGTGCGCAGGTCGTCGTCTGGGGACCGGGTCAGGGCACCCAGCAGTTCCGCGCCCAGGTGCCGGACGAACCATGCGACACCGTGGATGCAGCCGCCGCCGTCTTCGCTGGGGCCGCCGGCTCCGTCGAGCAGGATGACGAACTGAGGTGTCGCGACGAGCCAGTCCTCGTTGGGGCGGTTGGGATGGCCGGCATGCGTGGCGAAGGTGACTTTCAATGCGCCCCCCTTGTTGTGCGTTGGAGAAAGAGGCTGCCATATCTGACTGCACGAGTCATGATGCAGGTATGGGCGAGTTGGATCACCCGTGGCTGCCACGATCAGAGGCGGACGCTACAAGAGTTCCGGATCTCGGGAGGCTCCTCAGGGACTACCGAACCGCGGAGTCGCTGACCCAGGGACAGCTCGGCAAGTTGCTCGGGGTGGACCAGACCTACATCTCGAAGATCGAGCGTGGTCATCGCGTCATCCGGGATATGGGCTTCCTGCTCAACGTCTCGCGCATACTCCGGGTTACCCCTGAGCTACTTGGTCTTGCCGGTGACGGCTTCCAAGGAGAGGCCGTGCCGCAGGACGCTGTGGCAGCGAGTCAGGAGCGCTGGCGGGCCGGCCGCCGCTATCTCAACCAGCATCGGGCCGAGCTGGCACGGCAGGCCAGTCTCCTCTACCCATCCGACGTACGCCTGAAGTCCACCGCCTTGATCGCACCACGGGAGTGGTTGCCGGACGAGCCTGTCCGCCTGGAGGAGATCGAGTTGGAGTGGGTCGACGGATCGATGCCTCGCGGAATTGACGGCACAGAGCCGGAGTCTCAGCAGGTACGTCCCCTTCGTGCGTTAGGCCGCCAATTCGAGAGCTATACGTCGGCGGTCCGCTATCTGGATCCGCCCAAGCTGTTCGAGAACCGGCCGAGTTACCGGCTGACGGATGTTCATTGGGCGCAGTCTGGTGGCCGTATGTGCTTCGGCTTGGCGAACTACTTCGACAAGCTCGATGTCTCAGAGGCGGTCGGACATGAGCTCGCCCTCGTCCAGATGGAGAATACCGATAAGAAAGTGACCCGGCTGCCTGAGTTGCCGTTTCGCTCGCTGATCGGTGATCCCTTCGCTTTCGGTAGGCGTGCCATGATCCCGGCGATCACGACGCTCACGCTGCGACGGCGCCGGACTCATGGTGATGCGTCGTTCTTGCTGCACTGGCGGGATCCCAGGCGAGTGGCCACCGCATCCGGTCTCTACGACGTCATCCCGGCCGGAGAGTTCCAGCCTTCGAGTATGGCGCCGTGGGACCGCAGCAATGACTTCGATCTCTGGCGGAACGTCGTCCGCGAATTGAGTGAGGAGCTGCTGGGAACTCCTGAGCACGATGGTTCGCGCAGTACGCCGATCGACTACGACGCATGGCCGCTCTATAGGGACCTACAGCGTGGACGTGTGAATGGGCAGGTATCCATCTACTGCCTGGGAGTGGCTCTGGATTCGCTGACCTTGGCCACAACGATATTGACGGCCCTGGTGATTGATGACGACCTGTTCGATCGGATCTTCGCCGACATAGTCCATGCGAATGCGGAAGGCATCACCGTGTCGGCCGTGGACGGGATGGCCGGCGGGAAGGGGATTCCGTTCAGCGAAGGGAACGTGGGCCGCCTCCTGCGCAAGGAGCCGATGGCATCGCCAGGTGCGGGATGTCTCGCCCTGGCCTGGCGCCATCGGGGTCTTCTGCTGACGTCGTAGGCTGGCAGCAAACCGCGACGCTAGGGAGTGGTGTGGCCCTTACAGACCAGTGGCGCTCTGTGCGGCGCTACCTCAACGAGCATCGCTATGACCTGGCGGCCGTCGCGCAGGATCTCTATCCCGAGGTGGACCACGTCGCCGGCACTCCGTTGCTGTGCCGTCCGGAGTGGTTGCCCTCCCGTCCGATCGATCTGGCCGACCTGCGTCTGACGTGGTCCGCGGATGCCAAGCCGCCTGTCCGGAATGGGGCCGAGGCAGAGGTGCAGTCCATATGCGCCGGTCACTCCACCTACGCGTCAGCCATGGCCGCAATCGACTCTCCGCGGCTGTTCGAGAACCGTTTCAGTTACCGGCTCCTCGACATCGCGCTCGATGAACGGCGGATGCGCTACGGGCCGGCCGCCTACTTCGACGGTGTCAACGTGGGAGAGGCCGTCGCGCACGAGCTGGCGGAGCTCGTCCAGCGGGGGCAGCGGCCTAAGTTGGCCGAGTTGCCTTTCCGGACGTTGGTCGGTGATCCGACACTGCTTTCTCACCGGCCGGTGCTGCCGGCCGTCAGCATGTTGACTTTGCGCCGCGATGCTCAGCAGGGCGACATGACCTTCGTGCTGCACTGGCGCGACCCTGCGCATGTGGCTCATGGCGGTGGCCTCTATCAGGTCATGCCCGTCGGGGTGTTCCAGCCCATTGACGACAGCCAGGCCGCGCGGCAGCGTGATTTCGACCTTTGGCGGTGTGTCGTCCGGGAGTACAGCGAGGAGTTCCTCGGGACCACGGAACACTACGACGACGCGTTCGACTACGAGCAATGGCCGTTCTACCGGACCCTGACGGAGGCACAGGAGCAAGGCCTGCTGCGCTCATACGTGCTCGGAATGGGAGTGGACCCGCTCACCTTCGCCACCGATGTGCTCGCGGTCACCGTGATGGATGCGCAGCTGTACGACGAGGTCTTCGAAGACCTGGTCGACGTCAATCCTGAAGGTAAGATCCTCGCTCATGACGCACGGGGGTTTCCGTTCGAGAGCGACGTGGTGGACCGCCTGACCACCAGGGAGCCGATGCAGGCTGCGGGTGCGGCGGTCCTCTCGCTTGCCTGGCGCCACCGCGAGTTTCTTGGACAGTTCTGACCTGGCCTTATGACAGCCTGGCCTGAATGAGACTCCGGCAGGACAAGCTGTCATACATCGCGATCGCTCAGGCTCTTACCTTCTGAGATGACGGAGGTCATCAGGAGGCACTGTGAGCCCCGACGAAGTGCGACGAGTGGCAACCGAATTATCCGAGCTGGCCAAGGAACTGCAGGCCCTTCGACACCGTACGGAACTGTTGGCCGTCAGGCTGGCGAATCCTCCGCCGGCCCGTCGACCAGGCCCTCCAGCCGAGACAAGCGATCGCCCATGCGGGCGAGATCGTCACGAAGAACACGGATCTCGCTCATGATCGCCGTGTACTCGGGCGAGGCAGTCGCTTCCTGGGCGGGAGCCTGGCGCACGAATGTCCCTCGCTGCCACGCGCTGAGCACGCCGTCCCGGATGAGCTGTTGGATCGCCTGGTTGAGGGTCCCAGTGGCGACGCCGTACTCCTCGGCGAGTTTGGCGCGCGAAGGCAGCTTTTCCCCTGGCTTGAGGCGGCCTGACGTGATTGCGGCCCGCAGATCGTCAGCAATCTGTACGTACTCAGGCCGCGGATCGTCCGGATTGCGACTCACAGGCTCAGCGTAGTGGCCATGGATCCGTAGTTACACGCCTAACCGCTTGACGCGCTGCCCGCGCAGACGCATAGTGAAGTAGTTGATTCAGAGTCAACTAGTTCACTCGACCGAAGGGGGTGAGGCAACGCTTATCCACCGGCTCTGGTCGGCGAGGTGGACGCCGCCTAGTCCGGCTGCAGCCCAGAGCGCGGTCGCTGAACCACAGCCCTTCAACGACGTGCGGCCCCGGTGTGCCTAGCACCAGGGCCGCGAACGGGTCCCACCTCAACGAAAGGACTTGAGACCCGATGTCCAACATCTTCGCACCCTTACTCACGAGCGTTTGCGCTCAGACCACGATGGACCTGCACCGTCGTGTCTTGGCGGGTGGTTTGTGCGTCGGTACGGAAGAACCCGATGCGTGGTTTCCGCGTGAGCCGCCCGAGTTCACCGGGGGCAGCGCCGAAGCGCTGGCCGAGAAGCGCGCTGCGTACGAGGCGATCGCGCTGGACCTCTGTGGGCCGTGTCCGGTCCGGGCGGAGTGTCTGGAACTGGCGCTTCGCGAGGAGATCGTCCTTCCTCGGACCTGGGTTCATGGCATCCGTGGCGGTACGGCGCCGTGGCAGCGGCTGAACCTCATCCGCCAGCGGCAGCGGGCCGCCCAGCGCAAGGCCGCCGGGGCCGGCAGGGCGGTGAGTGCCTGATGTCCGAGCCGACGACACTGTGGCCCTCGGCCCCGCCGACCGCCGAACCGCGGCATCGGCCGAGCAGCAAGGCCGAGAAGCTGGCCCTGGCGGCGAAGGCCGCCGCCGATGTGCGGGCCTACGACACCAACCCTGACGTGATCGCCTACCGCATCGAGCGGATGAGAACGCGCGTCGACCGGCTGATCTGGACTGGGCTCGTCCTCGGCCTGGCCTTCACCGCGGCCAACGTCCAGGCGTTCGCCGCGCGCGGCGCCGAGGTCGGGTCGATCGAGTGGTGCACCGCCTGGTTGCTGGACCCGATGGTGTCCCTGGTCCTGGTGGGCGTGCTGCTCGGAGAGCAGGTCATCGCCCGACACCAGATCAAGGCCGGCCCGTGGGTGCGCCGGACCAAGTGGGTCGCCCTCGGCTGTACCTACGCGATGAACACCTGGTCGGCCTGGGCGTCACTGGACCCCTCGCTGATCCTGCTGCACTCCGTCCCGCCGGCGATCGTGTTCTGTGCCGCCGAGGCCGTGACGGACCTGCGGCACTGGATCACCGAGGCCGTGCGCCGGGCCTACCGGGCGGCGGCCGAGCGGCTGCACGGGCTGTCGTCCGATGCACGGCCGGCCCGCACGGTCGTGGACCGCGCGGATGTGCGGAGGCCCGGGACCGCACGGTCGCAGCAGGACCGTGCGGTGCTGTCCCGCACGGTGGTCTCTTCCCCGGCGACCGTGCGGGCTGAGAGCCTCCGTGCGGATTCGGACCTTGCGGTGGAGGACCGCACGGATGATGGCGTGAGCGTGCTGTCCGAGGAGGACCGTGCGGACAAGCCCAGCGCGCCGGTCGAGCAGGCCGCCTACCGGGCCGCCGTGGTCGCCGAGCTTCGCGAGGAGATGCTGGCGGCGATCGAGCGAGGCGAGAAGTACGAGGTCACCTGGCGGGACGTCGAACAGCGCACCGGTTACCGCAAGCGGTGGTGTGAGGGCGTCCTGGCCGAAGCCCGCCGCGGACTGCTGTCGATGGACGGGACGGCTTTCGACGAGCCGGCTGGTGACTCTGCAGACGCTGACGCGGTGGGTCCGCATGGTGGCCTGGACCGTGCGGAAGCCGACCCGCACGGTGGTGCCTCTGCCTCCGAGGTAGGCCCGCACGGTGGCCCGAGCCGTGTGGGGACCGGACCGCACGGTGGTCCGCACCGTGCGGAGGGTCGTCCGCAGGGGCAGGGCGACCGTGCGGAGCCGCTGCCGGACCGTGCGGACCCAGGGCGCAAGGCCGTGGCCTACGACCGCACGGCCATGGGTGAGCGTGCGGAGGCACCCGTCCAGGCGGACACCGTCCGAGAGGCGCGCGGTCAGGCTGACGCCGGTACGGAAGCGGCGCGGTCCGGGCATGCGATGGCGGAGGCAGGCGCGTACGCCGAGGGGGTCGCGGCATGAGCGCCCGGGTGCGTACGACGCTGACGCTGTGGAGCGCCGACAGGCCCGAGGCTCCCATCGCCGTCACCGCGCTGTACAAGGTCACCGACCCGTACGCCGTCCGCCTGGTCTTTCCGGGGATGCCTGAGCCGTGGCTCCTCGCGCGAGCGCTGCTCGTCGACGGGCTGGAGCAGCCTGCGGGCCAGGGAGACGTCCGAGTGGTGCCGGCCGAGGCGGACGGCTGGATCGAGATCACGCTTCTTCCCGGTCAGGACCGCGAGTGCCGGCTGTTCGTCCTTCGGGTCCAGCTCGACTCGTTCGTGACCCGGTGCTGTCGGCTGGTGCCGGTCGGGCGTGAGGGCGAGTGGATCGACTGGGACCGTCAGATCGCGTTGCTGCGGCAGGTGACGTCATGACCTGCACGAACCATTCCGACCGCGACCGCCTGGTCCTGCTCACCGCCGCCTACGCCGAGCTGCTCGCGCACGCTCGCGCGGCGGTCGCCGCGGCCGAGCAGGGAGAGGCCGACCCGATCGGGTACGTCCGCGACGTCCTCGCCGAGCATGGGCAGCTCCCGCCCGCCGGGGTTCGGCCCGCACGACTGCTGGCCACCCTTCCCAAGGCCACCGAGCCGACGACGCCGGTCTGCCAGTACGAGCGGATGTTCGCCGGCTGCCCGGAGGCGATCGCCGAGGTGCGCCGGTATGTCGGGACCTGCCTGACCGGTGTCCCGCGCCGTGACGAGGCCGTGCTGTGCGCCTCGGAGCTGGCGAGCAACGCCGTACGGCACTCCGCGTCCGGCCTGGACGACGGGAAGTTCACCGTCCGCGTTTCCTACGGCGGTCACGCGTGGGCGCGTATCGAGGTCGCCGACGCAGGTGAGCCGTCCGAGCGGCCGCCGCTGTCCCGTGGCGTCGAAGGCGGGCGAGGCCTGGCCATCGTCGCCGCTCTGGCCCGCTGCGGCGCCGAACCGCTCGACATCGACGGCAAGCAGGGCCGGCTCACCTGGTGCGAGCTGGACTGGCCCGCTGATCACTACTCGAAGGGAGAGGACCGATGATTCTGCTGGCCATCCTCACTGGCGCGATCGTCGCGCTGATGTGGGCCCGTCAGACCCGCTGGTATGAGCTGGTGCTGCTCGGCGGCTGGGGCTTGCTGGCCGCGACCACGCCGCTCGGCCGCATCCCCGCCGGCTGGCTCGCGAACGTCAGCGACATGATCGGCGGGTGGTTCTCGTGACCACGCCCATCACCAAAGGCCAGGTCGCGCGCCGCGCCTGGCAGATCCGCCCCACGCTGCTGGAGACGGCCGGCGCCGTACTGGTCATCCTCGCCGTCCACCTCTGGGTGCACCTGCCGATCCTCGCGGGCGTTGTGAGCTACCTGGTCGTCGTCGCCCTGGTCGCCACCGTAACCGCCGTGGCCGAGCTGCAGCAGGAGGCCGAGGACGCTACCGAGCGGTGGACGCCGCCGGGGAGCGAGGGCCCCGATGCTGCTTGAGCTGTTATTCGTGGCCGCCATCATCACGGGCATCACCGGCGTGGCCAGGCACGCCAACCGCCGCAGCACCCGCCCCGGCCGCAACGTCCATCGACTGCCGCGCCGATCCTGGCTCGTCAAGGCCTGGAACGCCTCGGGAGCGCCACCGGTCAAGGGCACGACGTTGGGCGATGCCGCCGCCGAGTTCACCGGCAAGGCCGCAGGCGCGACCGTGCGCACCGGCACCCGTCTGTCCCGCCGGGCCGCGAAGGCCGCCGCCACGCGAGCAAAGCGACGGTGGGAATCCCGGACACAGGAGGCCGAGGTCATCCCGCTGTTTCGGCGCGTCCGCCCGTCCGATGCCGACGACCCCCGGCCGGAGCCGCGGCCGGATGGAGAGCCGCAGCCGAGGCCGGAGTCCAGGGCCAGCGAACCGAGGACGGAACCGCGTCCGGCGGAGCAGCGCCCTGACCCGCGCCCGGCCGACGCTCGCCCGAAGCTCGACGACGAGGTCAGCCCTGGCGGGCCCTCCGACGAGCGTCCCCGCTCTGACCAGACCACGGCCGCGCCCGAACCGCAGCCGGCCGACCGTCCCATCCCATCCAGCCAAGGAGAAGCGCGCATGGTTCCCAACAGCACCACCTTCAGGCACACGACCGCCGGTCAGACGACGCCCGGCGGGGACGGTGCGGTGGCCCCGCCCGACTGGGCGCAGACGATCGGCCGTATCGCCACCCACGTTCCCGAGGACGACTCGGCGCTGCTGCACCTGATGGCCGGCGAGGTCGCCGGAGTCTGCGGCTACGCTGACGCGCTCGCCGCGCTGCACGAGACGTGCGTCAACGCGGTCGGCCTGGACCCGTCCTCGGTGCAGGGCCTGGCCGAGTACTCCACGCACGCCAGCGAGCTGGCGCAGCGGATGGCCGAGGCGCACAAGCAGTTCCTGACCATCTACCAGGAGGTCATGGAGGCCGTGGCGCGCGGCGTGGTCATGCCGTACCAGGGCCGGTTCTTCTCCGGGCAGGCCGTCTAGCCACCCGTCCGACGCACGGACGCTTCCGGGCCCCGCACGGTGGCCGGGGCCCGGAAGCAGCACTCGCCAGCCGCCCGAGGAGGAGAGAGGAAGGATGGCCCGCCGGCCCGCCCGACCCCCCAAGCAGCCGCTCCGGCACGCCGTCGCCGCACGCATGACCGCCGACCGCTGCCCCAGCCCGCCGCACAGGGCCCACGCCCAGCAGCACCCCCGGCACCGCCGCGGCGCGGTGGCCGAGGCCGGCTCTGGACTCGGCCGTGCCGTCCGGTGGGTGAAGGCCAAGCCGGCCGAGCGCGTCCCCCTCCCGATCGGCGTCGGCCTGTACGGCGCCGGCGGCCTGGCCCACCTGGCCGAGCTGCCCGCCCTCGGCATCATCCCCGTCACCGTCGGCACCGCGCTCGCCACCTACGCCGTCACCGTGCGCAGGGACGAGAGTCGCGCCACCAAGGCCGCCGCCGCGATCGGCGCCGCCGGCACCTGGCTGGCCGTCTCCGCCGAACTCGGTCCCGCCTTCGGCCCGCACGCCGCGCTCACCTGGGCCTACTGCACGCTCTACGCCACAGCGTACGGCATCTACCGGCTGGACCACGGCACCCGTAAGGCCATCTCTTGGCGGCGGCAGAAGTCCGAATGGCATCGGCTGGCCGCCCGGCTCGGCCTGGGTGGCTCGCACCTGCTGTCCAACGAGCCGACCCGGCTGGGGGAGCGGCTGCTGGTCGACGTCACCGGCACTGGCCGCCGCGCCTCCTCGATCGCCTCCTCCGACCTGGCCGAGCGGATGGCGGAGCACTACGGCATCCCGGCCACCCGCGTGAAGGTCAGCGCTGACAAGATCGCCGGACGCGTCCGCATCAGCGTCCGCCACCGCGACCCGTGGGCCGACCCCACTCCGCACCCAATGCTCGACAGCGACCCCGAAATCGTCCTCCCCGAGGTCGCCGACGTCCGCGAGCCGCTCATCATCGGCATCGATCCCGAGACCGGCCGGCCGCTGGAGATCGTCGTCTGGGACGAGGACGGCGCCAAGCACACCCTGATCGTCGCCGTCACCGGCGGCGGCAAGAGCGTGCTGCTCAACAACAAGCTCGAACGCCTCACCGCCGCCGACAACGTCGCCGTCTGGGGCATCGACGTCTCCAAGGCCAAGGAGATGCGCCGCTGGCGCAAGGCCTTCGACCTGGCCGCGTGCGGACCCGGCGACCGGGTCAAGGCGCTGCGCATGCTGGAGCAGGCCTGCAAAATCATCGACTTCCGCGCCGCGAACGCCGGCGACGAGGCCACGTTCATCCCGCGTCCGGGTCACCCGCTGATCGAGATCGTCGTCGACGAGATGTCGGCCCTGCTCGGCCCGAACGACAACATCGGCCTGGCCACCCGCCAGGCGCTGGCCTACATCACCAGCAAGGGCCGCTCCGAAGGCGTCGGCGTCACCCTTGTCGGCCAGCGCGGCACCATCTCCCAGATCGGCGACACCGACATCCGCACCCAGATCAACAACATCGTGCTGCTGAAGATCAACCGGCGGACCGAGATGGCGCACGCTGCCGGAGATCTCGGCCTGGAGCTGCCCGACATGACCCGCTACGGCGAGGGACACCCCGGCGTCGTGCTGATCGCCACCCTGGACGGTACCCACAGCGTCGGCCGCACCTTCTTCCTCAAGCACCTGCCCGACCTGGACAAGCTCGCCGCCGACCGCCGGCCCTCCCCGCTGGAGCCCTCGCTGGTCGCTCACCTCGGCGAGGCCTACCAGCGGCTCAAGGCCGACACCCCGGCCGAAGGCCGCAACGCCCAGACCCGTCCCGCTCCCGCACCCCTCGACCAGCCGGAGGCCGACGCCGTGCCGAACACCGCCGACCCGATCGCCACCCGCATGCACGCCGCCGCGGCGAGCCGCGAGCAGACCCGCCGCTACCTCGAAGCGCTGCCCGACCTTCCGCAGCCCGACGCCGAGACGGCCGCCCGGCTGGCAGAGGCCGCCGAGATCCGCCGGGCGCAGGCCGCCGAGCAGACCGAGATTCCCGACGACGTCCGCGCCTGCCTGCTCCAGCTGCTCGCCGGCGACGGCACCACCGTCCGTCAGGTGGAGACCGCCCTGGAGGAGATGGGCGTGAGCCGGATGGGAGCCTGGCGCTTCCTGGACCGGCTCCGCCTGGAGGGCGTGGCCGTGCTGCACGGCCGGGGCCGCGGCTCCCGCTGGCACCTCACCCCCGAGCCGACCCATCAGCCCGACGAGCGAGAAGGCAACGCAGCGTGACTGCAGAAATGTCCCAGGAAATGTCCCAGCGCCTCCGGATCCGGGCCCGTATAGAGCCCTCACTGGGACATTGGGACATTCTCCAGACGGACGCCCGTCGCTCACTCCCCGTAACAGTCATCAAGACCTCGAAGGAGGGATGACATGAGGTACACCGCCACCGCCCAGGCCCTCGCCGACACCGGCGATCTCGCGCGCGTCGCCGCTTCGATGGCCGGCCGCTGCGTCGCCACCGGCCTGGACGTCACCACCTACCGCGGCATCATCGCCGCCGCCATCGCCCTCGGCCAGCGCCCGATGCGCGGCTGCCCCCGCTGGGACACCGACCAGGAACTGATCACCGCCGTCCATGACTTGGAGATCGAGATCGGCCACCGCGCCCGGCGCGTCGACGACCTCGCTCGGACGATGCGCGCCGCCATCCGCCAGGCCCGCTCATGGCTCATGAGCGAGGACGACGACGTAGCCGCGCGGGCCCGCGCCGTCATCGCCGACTGCCGAACCGCGCTGGAGATCCTCGAACCGATCCCGGACCGGCTGCGCTACGCCACCGCCCGCCTGATTGCGGTTCCCGGCGAGCTGGGCGAGACCTACGCCGCCGCCTATGCCCTCATCGCTCGTGGCCGGACGCTCCCGCACGAAGGCCGCTGGGTCACCGGCGCACGCACTCCCGCGTCGACACGGCAACCCGCCCGGCTCTGACAGCCGCCCGACAGTTCACAACTCAACAAGCCGAGGCCCGGCGCCCAAAGCCGGCAAGCACAGCGCGCCGGGCCTCCCAACCAGCCCTCTCGAAAGGAGAGCGGTCGTGTTCAGCATGCCACGAAAGACCCACGCCATCTCGGCCGAGCAGGCCCGGCAACCGTACGGCCGGCCTCGGCCGGCCGTGACCCGCATCGGCCTGCTCGTGGTCACGGTCATCGCCCTCACGGTGCTCATCACCGACGTCCTCGGCCTGCCCGGACGGCTCGGCGCCGGGCTGGTCCTCGTCGTCCTGGCCGTGCTCGCCGGACTGCAGGCCGACCGGCTCATGCACCCGGCCGGCGCGCGTCCCCGGCCCAACCTGCGGACGCACCGATGAGCCGGCCACGCTGCTGCGGCAAGCGCAACCACCCCGACGAGCAGGCCGCCCAGGTCGCCCGCGCCAAGCTCCAGGCCGGCACCGGCCGCACCGCACGCGTCTACCGGTGCCACCCCGCCGGGGGCTGGCACCTGACCACCCGCCCCGACGTTCCGCCCATCGTCCCCACCCAGACCCCGCCTCCGCGCATCGACCGCGAGACGCGCCGCCGCGTGCTCGTCCGCGACCGTCACCGCTGCGTGGTGTGCGGGCGCGACGTCACCGGCACCAGCACCGGCCCGCGAGCAGCTGGCCTGCCCTACGTCCTGCACCGGCGCAACCGGCGACTCGCACCGACCCCGCCCAACCTCGTCACCGTCTGCGGCACCGGCGGTACCGGCTGCCGGGCCTGGCTCCGTGCCCACCGCGCCGAGGCCTTCGCCGCCGGCCTGCTCATCGGCGCCCGCGACATCGCCGAGCAGATCCCTGTCGTCACTCACGCTGACGGCTGGGTGTTGCTCACCAACAACGGAGGCTTGCGCCGCATCCCCGGAATGGGGATGGCCTCGTGACGAACATCCACCGTGAGTACTTCGATTGGCAGTCCATCGGCGTCCACGCTCCCGGCTGCCGGGAGACGCTCTGGGAAGTCCGTACGCTTCACCGCAAACGCTACAAGGGCGGATACGAGGCCGGGATGCGCGCGCTGTGCCGCAGTTGCAGTGTGGTGCGCGAGCTGCTCGCCTCGATCGGGCCGGAGGCCGACCCGGACAGCGGAGACCGGCTGTCCGGCACCAGCGAGCGGACCACGGCCGCCGCCGTAGTCGGCTACGGCAGCCCCGCAGAACGCGTCGCCGGACTGTGGCTCCACCCAGGGCCACCGCTCTTGCACGGCGAGCCTCCAGGCGCCTACCTGCTCACAGCTGACCGCCGCACGCCCGGCGCTCCGGCCGAGGTACTCGGCATCGTCGCCCGCCAGCGAGGCCGCCGCGGCGGACTGCTCTGGACCGCCGGCTACGGCTACCACCCGCCCACCAACACCACCCACGGCTTTAAGAGCCGCACCGCCGCCGTGCGATGGGTCGCCGAGCAAATCCACCAGAACGCGACGGAGGAGGCACAAGCATGACCCGATCCCCCCATCCTCCACAGGCTGTGCACACGCCAATCGGCGCAGGCACTCACCCGCCACGTGCACGACCGCCAGGCCGTCGCCATCGAGCGCCTGCTCACCCCGCTGAGCGTCCTTGAGTTGCGTGCCCTGGCCGTGGTCCTCGCCTCGCTGCGCCGACCGCAGCGGACCTTGCCCGAGGACGGCATCGTGGACGAGATCGCCGTCGAACTCGCCGCCCGGGGCGAACGGGTGATGCTCACCAAGGCCGAGCGCCAGGCCGCCGCCGCGCAGATCGTCGCCTGGGGACACGGTCCATCCGAGGTCGCCGCCCGGTTGCACGTCAGCGGCCGGACGGCTCGGACCCTGTACGAACACGCGCGACGCGTCCGCCAGCGGGAACGCCGCGCCGACGCGAGCCCCTCGGCTCATGACGCAGCTCTCACCTCGCGAAGGGCGGTCGCATGAACACCGTCACCCATCGGCTCGCGCTCTGGCCGCTCGACGAGGAAGAGCACCTCCGGACATACCTGCGCGCCCTCATCTCCTACCGGTCGGCCGACCCGTACTGCGTGCGGCTGACCTTCCTGTCCGCCCACGACGAGCAGACCGTGGAATGGCAGTTCTCCCGCGAGCTGCTCGCCTGTGGCCTCATCACCCACGTCGGCGTCGGAGACGTCCGTATCGAGCCCGCGCTGCGCGGTGCGGACATGGAGCTCGGCGTAACGTTCACCCTCGTCTCTGACGGCTACGACGACCGCTTCGCGCTGTGGACACCATCCGCGCCGCTGTGGCGTTTCCTTCGCGACACCTACGCGCTCGTCCCCATCGGCGCCGAGCCCCGCCTGCTCGACATCGACGCGGCCATTCACCGCCTGCTCGTCGACCCCGGCGAGGTGACCTCGTGAGCCGGGCCCGCGTCCCGTTCTGGGACCCCGAAGGCAAGCGCTACGGCACCCCCACTTATCCCTGGCGGATGGCCCCGGACGGCTTGGCCACCTACCGGCAGCTCCGCGCCGCCGGCCTGCGACCCGGAGGCCAAGGCGTGCAGGCACAGCTCATGTGGCGCTCCCGCCGCGCCTCAAAGGGCGTCCGCGTCGCCTACCTCTACCGGCTCGACCTGGCCAAGCCACGCCGTACGCCGACGGAGGCGCAGCTGGAGGCGATCGAGAAGGCCTTGCAGGCTCGGCGCACCTGTCCGGACTGCGGCGTAGAGCAGCCCTACTGCCTGCCCACCCGGTACGGCGCCTGCCTGGACTGCCACGGCTGGCAGGTGAGCGCCTGATGCCCATCCGCCCCGACCAGCGCCACCGCTACCCGCCCAACTGGCGGCAGATCAGCGACCGCATCCGCTTCCAACGGGCCGCCGGCTTCTGTGAGTGCGCCGGCGAGTGCGGCCGCCACCCCGACCAGGTCTGCCCGGCCGTTCATGGCGAGGCGCACCCGGTCACCGGCTCGACCGTCGTGCTCACCGTCGCCCACCTGGACCACACCCCCGAGAACTGCGACGAGACCAACCTCAAGGCGATGTGCCAGCGCTGCCACCTGGCCTACGACCTCGCCCACCACATCGTTAACGCCGCCCGCACCCGCTTCGCCCGCCAGGTGGCCGGCATGGACCCCCTCTTCGAGGTGACCCCGTGACCTGCGTTCGTACCAGGTTGCGTGGCCGCTGCCGGGTGTACCGCTGTGAGCTCGTTGCTCTGAACTGGTATCGGCTATCTCTCAGGCTGCAGGACGACGACGGGGATGGTACGGCTCGTCTTCTCCTTGTAGCCGGCGTACGTCGGAAAGACCGACACCATGAGATCCCACAGGCGCGGTCTCTCCTCGTCGGTGGCGTTTCGGGCCTTGGCGGTGAACTTGTCCGTACCGACCTGCACGTACACCTCAGGGTCCTCAAGCAGGTTGAGGTACCAGGCGGGATGGTGGTCGGCACCGCCATTCGACCCGACGAGCACGAAGTTGTCGCCGTCACGCCCATAGATCAGTGCGGTACGGCGCAGCTTCCCCGATTTCCTGCCGCGGGTGGTGAGCAGCAACGAGTCATATCCGTGGTACTTGTGGCCGTCCAGACCGTCGGATTCGACATAGCGCTTGATGTGTTCGGCAACCCAGCCCGTAGGGCTGTCCACAACTTCGTCGGGCGTCGGCATTGTCAACGGTCCTCCCAGTACATGATCACGTCCGCTCCATCCCACGTTAGCCGCGATGTGATCATCATGGTCGGATTCGGAACTTCGAGATCCAGGGACGGAAGCCAAGGGACGGTCAACAGAGGCGCACCTGACGTCCCCACCCTTCATGGCGCTTTCCCTCGCGTGCCGCCATAGAGATCGCCGCTTTCCTCCACGCAATCTGTTCAACATCATTGGAAGGTCGCACTCTCGTGAGTATCGCGGTCATGAACTGGGTGTGGCAGCACTCGCCCACCTCCGGCAATCAGCGCCTGGTGCTGCTCGCTCTCGCCGACGCCTGTTCGCGTGACGACGGGACCGGATGCTGGCCCTCGGTCGCGACCGTGGCCCGCAAGGCCAACATCAGCCCGCGAAGCGTCCGGCGCATCCTCGGCGAGCTGGCGGCCGCCGGGCACCTGCAGGTCCGCCGGGGCGCCGGCCCGCACGGCACCAACGGCTACGCCATCGTCATGCACAGCCCCACGCCAGCCCCACCAGCGCCTGTGGAGATTGTATTCGAACCTGTGTACGAGTCTGTGGAAACTGTGGATAACCGCGCTGCCCCCGGACAACCTGTCACCCCTGACAAGGTGTCCGGGGTGACACCGGTGGCCGCGAGGGGTGACACGGGTGACAGGGGAGGGGTGACACGCCTGTCACCCAATCCACCAAAGAACCACCAGGAACCACCACCGCCCCCGCGCGAGCGACCGACGGCCAAGCGAGGACGAAGCGCCGCCGGCCGGACGCCTGCCCGGTCCGATGGATACAGTTCCCGGCCGCTGTGCTGGCCCGAAGGCGGCGGTGGCGAGGCCGAGACGAGAGATCCACAGCCGGGCAGCCCGCAAGAGACCTGCGCCAACCCGATCGAGGTCTTCATCGCCGAACTCGGCCCCGACTGGCCGCTGTCGGCCCGCCAGGTCGACCGGCTCACCCCCGCCGTCGCCGCCGCCCTGGCCGACGGCTGGAGCTCGGCCGCGCTGGCCGAGCACGTCGGCGCCAACACCGCCGGCGTCCGCAACCCGTACGCCGTGCTAACCGCCCGGCTCAACGAACTGCCCGACCCCGTACGCCTCCCGCCTCCGCGCATCAGCCCGGCCGATCGCAGCGTCGCCGAGGCCGTCACCCCCGCTTGCCCGCACGGCGACCCTCGTCCCGGCGGCTGCGCCCTGTGCCGTCGCGGAATCACTCACCTGGAGAGCGCATGAAGATCCGCATCATCGGCCTGTCCGAGGAGGTCGCCGAAGCCGCCGAGATCCTCGGCACGGCCATCGATGTCATCGAGATCTCCACCCCCTACCCATGCCGTGGCACCAGCCGCAACGTCCGCCTCTACGCCGAGGTCAGACCGCCGCAGCCTCCGGCGAGCACGCCGCCGGAGTCGAGCACGCCACCCCGGCCCACCGCTTAGCACTCCCCGCAGCAGCACTCCACACAGCACGGCCGGCCCCGGCGGCAAAGCCGCCAAGCATCCACCGCCGGGGCCGTACTCCCACCGCCCATCTCGAACGGACAGGAGCACGCCCATCATGGCTTCCCCCACCTCCAGCCACCAGGCCGGCCCGCACGTGGTACTCCCGGTGGGAGCGCCGCAGCTCATTCCGGGCGCAGCCGCCGAGCTGCTTGCGATCCTGCTGGAGGCTCACCAGGAGCTGCTCGCTGCTCGACCGGACGCTGCCTGAGGGAGACATGGACACCATCCGCTTCGCCTTCTACGGCCGAGTCTCGACCGAGGACAACCAGGACCCCGAGTCCTCCCGGGGCTGGCAGCTCACTCGCTCCCGCGCGCTCATCGAGTCGCGCGGGGGCGTGATCGTCACCGAGTTCTTCGACGTCGACAAGTCCCGTTCGATCCCCTGGCAGCGCCGGCCACACGCCTCGGCGCTACTCGCCGAGCTGCGTAACCCCGACCGCGGCTTCGAGGCCGTAGTGATCGGCGAGCCCCATCGCGCCTTCTACGGCAACCAGTACGGGCTCACCTTTCCGATCTTCGAGCACTTCGGCGTCCCGCTGTGGGTCCCGGAGGTCGGCGGGCCGATCGACCCGGGCAACGAGGCGCACGACCTTGTGATGTCGGTCTTCGGCGGGATGAGCAAAGGCGAGCGGAACCGGATCAAGATCCGGGTGCGGACCGCGATGTCGGCGCAGGCGCAGATGGAGGGCCGGTTCCTCGGCGGGCGGCCTCCGTACGGCTACCGCCTGGCCGACGCCGGGCCGCACCCGAATCCGGCCAAGGCCGCCGACGGTCGGCGCCTGCATCGCCTGGAGCTCGATCCGGTCGCGGCACCGGTGGTCGCCCGGATCTTCACCCAGTTCCTGAACGGCTATGGCCTCTTCGCCATCGCCGAAGGGCTGACCCGCGACGGCATCCCGAGCCCTTCCGCCCACGACCGGGCACGGAACCCACACCGGTCTGGCATTGCCTGGTCCAAGAGCGCTGTCCGGGCGATCCTCCTTAACCCCCGCTATACCGGCCACCAGGTGTGGAACCGGCAGCGTAAGGACGAGGTGCTAATCGACGTTGATGACGTCGGGCTCGGGCACACCACCAAGCTTCGTTGGAACTCCAAGCAGGAATGGGTGTGGTCGGAGAGCGTCGTCCATCCGCCGATCGTGACCGACAAGGATTTCGCCGCCGTCCAGCAGACCCTCGCCGGCCGCGGGGACCGGCACACCGACAAGACCCGCAAGCGAACTCCTCGGCCCTACCAACTCCGCGGACTCCTCTTCTGCGGCGTCTGTGACCGCCGGATGCAGAGCCACTGGGTCAACGAGGCCGCCTACTACCGGTGCCGGTTCCCGGAGGAGTACGCGCTGGCGAACCACGTCATGCACCCTCGGAACGTCTACCTCCGCGAGGACGTGATCGTCCCCCGGCTCGATCGCTGGCTCGGCCGGCTGTTCGCCCCGCACAACGTCACCCAGACCTTGGACGCCCTCGTCGCCGCCCAGGAAGCGCCGCCCTCTCAGGCACAAGCAATCTCCGCGGCTCGCCGGCAGATCGCCGAGAGCGACCGCAAGCTCTCCCAGCACCGCGCCGCCCTGGAGGCCGGCGCCGATCCGGCTGTGGTCGCGGGATGGATTCGCGAAGAGCAGGCGCGTAAGGCCGAGGCCGAGAGCCGGCTGCGGCGGATGCCCGCCGCCCGGCATCACCGCCTGGACCGCGACGAGCTGGCGGCGGTGATGCGCCGGCTCGGTGACATGGTGAGCGTGCTGGCTCAGGCGGACCCGCTGCGGAAGGCCAAGGTGTACGCGACCTTGGGTCTGCGCCTCGTCTATCACCCCGGCAAGCAAAAAGTCCTGGTCACGAACTCTCGTGACCAGGACCCTTTAGGCGACCGGTTTGTGTCCGAGGGGGGACTTGAACCCCCATGCCCCGTAAAGGGCACTAGCACCTCAAGCTAGCGCGTCTGCCTATTCCGCCACCCGGACAGTGGTGCCTGCACGTTGGAACGTCTTCCCGCGTCGGCTGAACTAGGTTAGCAAACTCCGGACACTCCTTCATACCGGTAAGCGGGAGGGGAGGGTGCGCTATGCCGGAGATGCTGGTAGGTGCCCCTTGGCGGCAGGATGGGGGTGTCAGCCTGTACTTGACCGAAGGAGCAGGGGATGACCGCGTTCAACGGCGAGGAGGAGGTCGTAGAGCTGTGCCGCGACCTGATCCGCATCGACTCGACCAACGCTGGGGACAACGCGGGCCCGGGAGAGAGGGCCGCCGCGGAGTACGTCGCGGAGAAGCTGGCCGAGGTCGGCCTGGAACCGCGCATCCTCGAGAGTGACGACAAGCGGGCCAACGTGATCGCCCGCATCGAGGGTGAGGACTCCGGGCGGGAGGCGTTGCTGCTCCACGGGCACCTCGACGTGGTCCCGTTCAACGCGGACGACTGGACCCATCACCCGCTGAGCGGTGAGATCGCCGATGGGTGCGTCTGGGGCCGGGGCGCGGTGGACATGAAGGACATGGACGCCATGATCCTGGCGGTCGTCCGGCAGCGGCTCAGCGAGGGGCGCAGGCCGCCGCGCGATGTGGTGCTCGCTTTCACGGCCGACGAGGAGGCCGGCGGCACCTATGGTGCGCAGTGGCTGTCCAACGAACACCGTGACCTGTTCGAGGGGTGCACCGAGGCGATCGGCGAGGTCGGCGGGTTCAGCGTCTCCGTCGGTGAGGCCAGGAGGCTGTACCTGATCGAGGCGGCCGAGAAGGGCATCGCCTGGATGACGCTCAGGGCCGCGGGCCGGGCCGGGCACGGGTCGATGCTCAACAACGAGAACGCGGTGACCGAGCTGGCCGAGGCGGTCGCGCGCATCGGGCGTCACGAATGGCCGGTGCGGCTGACCCCGACCGTGCGCAGCTTCTTCCTGGAGGCCTTCGAGATCGAGCTGGAGGCCGATGACGCCGAGGCGGCGGTGGCCAAGCTCGGGTCGCTGGCCCGCATGATCGGCGCGACGCTGCGCAACACGGCCAACCCGACGATGCTCGACGCCGGCTACAAGGCCAACGTCATCCCCCAGACCGCGACGGCGCATGTGGACGGGCGCTTCCTGCCCGGCTACGAGGAGGAGTTCTTCGCCACCATCGACGACCTGCTGGGGCCCAATGTGACCCGGGAGTTCGTCTATCACGACGTCGCGGTCGAGACGGCGTTCGAGGGGCCGCTCGTGCGGGCGATGGCCGGCGCGTTGCAGGCCGAGGATCCCGGTGCGCGGGCCGTGCCGTACACGCTGTCGGGAGGCACGGACCTCAAGGCCTTCAGCCGGATGGGGATCCGGGGCTTCGGGTTCGCGCCGCTGAAGCTGCCCGCCGACTTGGACTTCTCTGGCATGTTCCATGGCATCGATGAGCGGGTTCCGGTGGATTCGCTCAAGTTCGGGGTGCGAGTTCTTGACCGTTTCTTGGACGGCTGCTGACGTGTTCCGCGAAAAATCGTTGCCATAACTCCAAGTGCTGCTAACGTGACTCTCCGTTGAGGGGCTGGTTCCAGGGTCCGTCCTGCGAAAGCGGGGCGTTCAAGGAGTTCAGGGAGGTCACGTGGCACGCATGCCGGGACATCGGCGGAGGGCTCAGTCGCCCACCGTCACCGGTCGCGTGCCCGTGATCGTTTCTGGTGATCAGATCCAGGCGATCGTGACGCGGGAAGGCCGGATGGCACGGTTCGTGGCCGGCTCCCGGTTCGTTCGCCTGGTGGCCATCGGCGGTCTGATCGCCGCCGGCTGGCTTCTGGGTGTCGTCTTCGGTGCCGTCGGCGCCGGTCCCGTGGCCGCGGAAACCCGCGTCCCCGCGAGACAGGTGCCGTCGGCGAAGGCCGTCGAATATGGTCACGGTCATCAGGCGGTAGCCGCCGGTGCTGTGGAACACGGCCGGCTGGCCGGTGTCGCCGGGGCTGTGGGACATGGTCGGTCGGTTGGGACCTCCGATGTCGCTGGGCGTGGTCGTCCTGTGATGCCGGGGGGCCTGGCGGTGCTCGGTGATCCGGCCACGGCCGGTGGTGCCGGAGCGCGCGTCGGCCGTCTCGCCGAGGGCGATGGTCTGGTCGATGCCGATGATCTTCTTGATGACGCTCCAGCGGGTCATCCCGTCCGCAGGACGGGCCGTGCGGGGTCGCCCATGAGCGGTGATCTCCGTGGGGTCACTTCCGAGCGCGGCGATGGCTCCGCCACCTCTCATGTCGCCACCGGGCCGGCCTCCGCCGGCGGTTTCCCCACGGTGCGCGTCGACGCTCCGGCTGATGCCGGGGCGATGGCAGGCAGGATGGTCGACGGGCTCACCAGCCAGTCGAAGCCCCTGTCTCCCCAACCGTCCACCGCCGACCACTCGGCGGGGGCCAACGGGTTCGTTCCCAGGCCCGGCTCGGGTCCGTTCGGGTCGGGGTTCGGGGACGTCGCGAGGTCGGTCTTCGACCCGCGGCTCGCGGTCGCGCCCGCCGAGATGGCGAGTGTGCTCGCCCCTGTCGTCCGCGCGGTAGCGGACGACCCTTCTTTCTCTCCTGATTGACCCCGCTGCTGTTCCGGCCTCGGAGGCGTCAGCCGTCCGGCCGGTCGCGGAGCGTGCCGTCGGTCCCCGTCGCGGGAGTGACCATGCCGGCTCCGCGCGGGTGAAAGCGTCAATCTCAGCATTGCGATGATCTCGGGCTCACCGCCCACCGTGCGATCTCCACGAGTTCGTCCACACGAGCTCGGCTCCGCGAACTTCCTCGACTGCTGCGTGACCTCGGTGGTCCGGCCCTCTTGGTCCGGTGAGGGCGCTGTGGGCGAGGTGGGTGCGGAGGCCACGATCGGCCCGGTCGTCGCCACCGTCCAGGTGGTCGGCGCAGGATCGGGCCGGTCGGGGCGGAGGCCGGCGCACACCGATGCGCTCGATCCCTGCTCCGCCCGATCTCGGCTTCCTCGGAAGCCGGTCCGGTCTCGGCCGGTTCTGTGCGAGCGCGGCTGGCGGGGTCTGTTCGTAGCGGTCCGGTTCCCACGAGCTTCGCGCGGACGTGCGTAGGGGGCCGGTTCCCGCGCGTTCCGTGTGGACGGTGGTGGCGGGTCGGCTCCGTTCGTAGCCGTCCGGCCATCGCTCGTCCGGGTGGACGGCGGCGGGCGGCCGATCGGGCCGGTCGAGTGGCGCGGCCCGGGCCTTTCGGGGCCTCAGGCGGCATGGTCCCGAGTGCGTCGCGGTCTGTCAGGTACTTCCCCCAAGAAACCTCTGTCAGGTACTTCCCCCCAAAGAACCAAGGAGCGATCTGTTATGCGTACGTGGGCGAAGGGTTCTGCCCCCGCGGCTCTTCTCGCGGTCGGCGTCATGGCTCTGGGCAGCGGCACCGCCGTGGCCGACACCTCCGGCACCGGCTCGGTGGGCGGCGGCAACCAGGTGAACCTTCCCATCACCCTCCCCATCGACATCAGCGGCAACGCCGTCGGCGTGATCGGCGAGTCCTCGGCCTCGTCCCGCGGCGGTGCGTCCGTCCAGGGAGGCTCCGGGTCCGCCGGCATCCAGGGCACCACCTCGGGCCGTGGCAGCGTGCTGGGCGGCAACCAGGTCAACGCGCCGATCACGGCCCCCATCAACGCCTGCGGCAACGCCGTCTCTCTCGTGGGCCGCTCGGACGCGGGCTGCCGGGGCGGTGCGACTGTGAAGAACGCCGGCGGCGGCACGGGCGGTAACAGGACCGACGGCCGGCACAGCGTGCTGGGCGGCAACCAGGTCAACGCGCCGATCACGGCCCCCATCAACGCCTGCGGCAACGCCGTGGCGATCTTCGGCGAGGCGACGGCGGGATGCAAGGGCGGCGCGTCGGTCGTCAGGGGCGGCGCCGGTCGCGGCGCGGGCGGCAACCGCACCTCCGGGTACGGCTCGGTCCTGGGCGGCAACCAGATCGTCGCCCCCATCACCGCGCCGGTCAACATCTGCGGCAACTCGGTCGCCCTGATCGGCGAGGCGTTCTCCGGCTGCCAGGGCGGCGCCCACGTCAAGGGCGGCCACGGCGGCAACGGCTACAACGGGCACGGCCCGCGTCCCGGCTCGGGCGCCGGCCACAACCTCACCGACGGACGGCACAGCGTCCTGGGCGGCAACCAGATCGTGGCTCCGATCACCGCGCCGATCAACGTCTGCGGCAACGCCGTCGGCAACGGCAACGCGGGGTGCCCCGGCGGCGCCACGGCCCGTCCCGCCGGGCAGGGCGGCGCGGGCGGCAACCGCACCTCCGGGTACGGCTCGGTCCTGGGCGGCAACCAGATCGTCGCCCCCATCACCGCGCCGGTGAACGTCTGCGGCAACGCCGTCGCCGTGATCGGCGAGGCCTTCGCGGGCTGCCGCGGCGGCGCCTCGGTGAAGGGCGGCGCCGGTCGCGGCGCGGGCGGCAACCTCACCGACGGGCGGCACAGCGTCCTGGGCGGCAACCAGATCGTGGCTCCGATCACCGCGCCGGTGAACGTCTGCGGCAACGCCGTCGCCGTCCTGGGCGACGCCGCCGCCGGGTGCCTGGGCGGCGCCCGCGTCGGTGGCGGCGAGCCGTGCCAGCGGGTGCCCGTGCCGTGCGGGCCGGCGTACATGGCGCACAGCTCCGGCCAGGTCGCCGCGGCCAAGGCGGCGGGGCTCGGGCTGCTGCCCGAGCTGCCGCTGGCGCCGTCCCTGCCCGGGCAGAGCGGGACGATGATGCGGCGGCCGTCCGGGCCCGCCGGCGTGCTGCCGAAGGCCGACCCCCTGCCGCTGCTGCCGACCCTGCCGGGTGGTGCTCGTGACGGCGGCGGCGTGCCGTTGGACCAGGTCACGGGCGTGGTGGCGAACAGCCCCGTGGGCGAGGCCGTGTCGTCCACGCCGGTCGGCGGCGTCGTCGACGGCAAGGCGGCGCGCGAGCTGCCCATCAACCCGGGCCTGATGAGCGCCGAGCAGCCGATGGGCCTGACGGGCATGAACTCCGGCTCGCTGGTCGCCCTGCTGGCCGGCGCCCTGTTCGCGGCCTCCGCCACACTCTTCGCGGGCACCCGCCGCCTGCGCCTGCGCCGGAGGTGACCGACGGCGGTCCCGCCGTCCGGTGATCACCTCGGGAGAGGACGCCGGACGCGGCCGTGGGGTGATCGATGGCGGTGCCACCGTCCATTGGTCACCCCCAGACCCGGTCGCCTGGGTGATCGGGGGGCGGTCCCGCCGTCCGGTGATCACTGTGGGGCGGTGTCCGGGGTGAGCGGCAACGGTTTCAGCGTCCGCCTGATCACCCCGGGTCCGCGTCAGAGGCGGCCGTCCGCGTGGCGCGTTGTGAGACTGCTCACTCTGTTCGGCTTTGGAAGGTCTTATAGGCCGGGAGTGATTCTCGTGAGCGTGTGTCCGAAATGATCGCTTCGCTGGAGTCGCGTCACCGGACGGGGCCCTTGTGAGATGACGGCCCGTCGTGAGACGGGCCTCGTCGAGGAGGGCTCGTGCCGGAGACGCCGTCCCGGCTCGCTTCCCAGACACTCCGTAACGGACCAGGCGTCCGGCGGAGCCACAGACGCCTCGCCGCCCGCGAGAGCGGCCACGGTGCCCGGTCATCGTGCCGGACTCGCGCGGTGAGGCACAGAAGCTTTGCCCGTTCCGGGGGCGCGGCCCGGGACGGGCAAAGCCATGTCCGGACGCCGGTCGATCCTCGGCAACCGTGTTCGGTGGGCGGTCGGTCACCGGATGTCGGTGGGAGGCGCGATCTTCGGCCGATACCGGGTGTGGGTGGGAGCCGCGATGTTCCATCCAGTACCAGGTGTGGGTGGGAAAGCACGTCGGGCGGGCGGTTGGTCACCCGGGGTGTAGGTGGGAGGCGCGATGTTCGACCGGTATCAGGTGTGGGTGGGAAAGCAATGTTCGGTGGGTGGTCGGTTCACAGGGTGTGGGCGGGGAGCGCCTGGTTGGGGTGTCGGCCTGTACCAGGGGTGATCAGGGGGTGGGGGGAGCCGTGTTCGGAGGGCGATCGTGTCCAGGGGGTGGGTCGGTGTGCTGTGTTCGGGGGTGGCGGTTCTTCCCGGGACGGTGTGACGGGAAGTGGGGCGGTGGCCGGGGGGTTACAGTTGCCTGGGCGGCGGCTACAGGGTGCTGGCCACGCGCAGGATCTTGCGGCGCAGCCGTACATGGCGGCGGCCATCGGGATACAACCGCAGGCGGTCCAGCTCCCAGTGTCCGTATTCGGCGTGTTCGGTCAGCACGCGCCGGGCGGCTTCGCGGCTGGTCCCGCGTGGCAGATACAGGTCCAAATAGGAGTACTCGAGCACAGCGGTTAGTCTCCGAAGGGTGTGCAAGGGGACGCTGGCACTCTCTGGGCTCTATTCTGCGTCCTCGTGGGTATCGGGTCCAGGTAGGTGGAACACCGGCAAGTGACCGGGTAGTCCGACGGGGAGAAGTTTCCGGCGGCGGGTTACCTTCATGCCTGTGACGGATCACATCGGCCCGCCTCCCACGGCGGGCGGTGCGGGATCGGCAGGGGAATGACAGCGAACAGCGAGGTAGGAAGCAGCGTGCCAGCCAAGAACGGCAACGCCGGCGGAACCCGCCTGGTGATCGTGGAGTCGCCTGCGAAGGCGAAGACGATCGCCGGGTACCTCGGGCGCGGCTACATCGTGGAGTCCAGCATCGGCCACATTCGAGATTTGCCCGAAAAGGCCGACGACATCCCCGAAAAGTTCAAGGGCGAGGCATGGGCCAGGCTCGGGGTCAACGTGGACAACGAGTTCGAGCCGCTCTACGTCGTCAACCCGGACAAGAAGTCGCAGGTCTCCAAGCTCAAGCAGCTGCTCAAGGACGCCGACGAGCTCTACCTCGCCACCGACGAGGACCGCGAGGGCGAGGCCATCGCCTGGCACCTCCAGGAGGTGCTCAAGCCGAAGGTGCCCGTGCACCGCATGGTGTTCCACGAGATCACGCCGCAGGCCATCCAGGACGCGGTGTCGAATCCGCGCGCCCTCAACCTGCGCCTGGTGGACGCCCAGGAGACCCGGCGCATCCTCGACCGCCTTTACGGCTACGAAGTCAGCCCCGTCCTGTGGAAGAAGGTCAAGCCGCGCCTGTCGGCCGGCCGCGTGCAGTCGGTCGCCACCAGGCTGGTCGTGGAGCGCGAGCGCGAGCGCATCGCCTTCACCTCGGCCGACTACTGGGACCTGCGCGCGCTGTTCGACATCGGCCGCGACGAGGACCCGCGCAGCTTCGGCGCGACCCTGACCTCCCTGGACGGCCGCAAGGTCGCCCAGGGCCGCGACTTCGCCAGCACCGGCACGCTCAAGAGCGCCGAGGTCCTGCACCTCGACGAGCAGGCCGCCCGCGCCCTGTCGCAGCGCTTGGAGAACTCCTCCTACGCGGTCACGTCGGTCGAGAGCAAGCCGTACACGCGGCGGCCGTACGCGCCGTTCCGCACGACCACGCTGCAGCAGGAGGCCAGCCGCAAGCTCGGCTTCTCGGCCAAGTACACGATGCAGGTGGCCCAGAAGCTCTACGAGAACGGCTACATCACCTACATGCGTACCGACAGCACCACGCTGTCGGAGACCGCGCTGGCCGCCGCCAGGAGCCAGGCGGTGCGGCTGTACGGCGCGCAGTACGTCCCGGACAAGCCCAGGGTGTACGCGAGCAAGGTGAAGAACGCCCAGGAGGCCCACGAGGCGATCAGGCCCTCCGGGGACGAGTTCCGCACGCCGGGGGAGACCGGGCTCAGCGGTGACATGTTCCGCCTGTACGAGCTGATCTGGCAGCGCACGGTGGCCTCCCAGATGAAGGACGCCGTCGGCGAGTCGGTGAGCGTCCGCATCGCCGGCACCTCCAGCACCGGCGAGAAGGCCGAGTTCAGCGCCTCCGGCCGGACGATCACCTTCTACGGCTTCCTCAAGGCGTACGTGGAGGGGGCCGACGACCCCTCGACCGACCGTGACGACTCGGTCAGCCGCCTGCCCAACCTCGCCCAGGGCGACGCGCTGACGGCGCTGGAGCTGGAGGCCGAGGGCCACTCGACCCGCCCGCCGGCCCGCTTCACCGAGGCTTCGCTGGTCAAGGAGCTTGAGGACCGCGAGATCGGACGCCCGTCGACGTACGCGTCGATCATCGGGACGATCCTCGACCGGGGGTATGTGTTCAAGAAGGGGACGGCGCTGGTGCCGTCGTTCCTGGCCTTCGCCGTGGTCAACCTCCTCGAGCGGCACTTCGGCAACCTGGTCGACTACGACTTCACCGCCGAGATGGAGAAGGTCCTCGACGACATCGCCAACGCCCGCGCCGAGCGGGTGCCCGAGCTGCGCCGGTTCTACTACGGCGACCAGGGCGACGACGGGCTGAAGGAGCTGGTCAGCGACCTCGGCGAGATCGACGCGCGTGAGATCAGCTCGTTCTCGATCAGGGGCACCGACATCGTCATCCGGGTCGGCCGGTACGGGCCGTACCTGGACCGGGACGGCGCCCGGGTCAACGTGCCCGAGGACCTCGCGCCCGACGAGCTCACCGCCGACAGGGCCGAGGAGCTGTTCACCCAGCCGAGCGGCGAGCGTCAGCTCGGCACCGACCCGGCCACCGGGCGGGTGATCGTCGCGAAGTCCGGGCGTTTCGGCCCGTACGTGACCGAGATCCTGCCCGAGGAGGAGCCGCCGCCCGCCGAGGGCACCAAGCGCAAGGCGAAGAAGGACGTCGCCAAGCCGCGCACGGGTTCGCTGCTCAAGTCCATGTCGCTGGACACGATCACGCTGGACGACGCGCTGAAGCTGCTGTCGCTGCCGCGTGCGCTGGGCGAGATCGACGGCGAGGAGGTCACGGCGCAGAACGGCAGGTTCGGCCCCTACATCAAGAAGGGGACGGACTCCCGGTCGCTGGCCTCGGAGGACGAGCTGTTCACGGTCACGATCGACCAGGCCAAAGAGCTGTTCGCGCAGCCCAAGACGCGGGGCAGGGGCCGTGCGGCCGCCGCTCCGCCGCTGCGTGAGCTCGGTGTGGACCCGGTCTCCAAGCAGCCGGTCGTGGTCAAGGAGGGCCGTTTCGGCCCGTACGTGACCGACGGCGAGACCAACGCGTCGCTGCGCAAGGACGACTCGGTGGAGCAGATCACGATCGAGCGTGCCGCCGAGTTGCTGGCCGAGCGCCGCGCCCGGGGTCCGGCGCCGAAGCGCCCGCGCGCCAAGGCGGGGGCGAAGGCCGGCGCCAAGTCGTGAGATACCGGGGTGTGTGAGCGGGGCGTCGCCGATACGGCGGCGCCCCGGTCGCGTTCGCGGACCCGGTCTCGTTCGCGGACCCGGTCTCGTTCGCGGCCCCGGTCTCCTTCGTGGCCCCGGTGGACGCCCGCGCCGCGCAAGCCGGGCTCCTTCGCGGGGCCACGGCGGGCGCTGCGGGCTCAGGCGAACGCTGCGGGCTCAGGCGAACAGGGTGCGGCCCCAGTAGTCGCCGGCGTCGCGCAGGCCGGGAGGGCAGGCGAACAGGGCGCTGGAGACGTGCTTGATGTACTCGTTCAGCTTGTCCTTGCGCGCCAGCTCCATCTGGATCGGCACGAACTGCTTGTGCGGGTCGCGCTGGTAGGCGATGAAGAACAGCCCCGCGTCGAGCCGTCCGAGCCCGTCGGAGCCGTCCACGTAGTTGTAGCCCCGGCGCAGCAGGTGGGCGTTCCCGTGCGTGGACGGGTGCGCGAGCCGGACGTGGGAGTCCATCGGGATCATCGGCGTGCCGTCGGGCTTCTTGGCCGCGAAGTCGAGCTGGTCGAACTCCTTCTTCTTGCCCAGTGGCGCGCCCTCGCCCTTGTCGCGGCCGAAGATGTCCTGCTGCTCGGACAGCGAGGTCCGGTCCCAGGTCTCGATGTTCATGCGGATCTTGCGGGTCACCATGTAGCTGCCGCCGGCCATCCACGCGGGGCCGTCCCCGGGGGCCACCCAGAGCTGGTCGCGCAGCAGGGCGGCGTCCTCCAGCTTGAGGTTGGCGGTCCCGTCCTTGAAGCCCATGAGGTTGCGCGGGGTGGCCTGGGCGCGCGAGGTGGAGGACGTGCGGCCGAAGCCGAGCTGGGACCAGCGGACCGACACCTTGCCGAAGCCGATGCGGGCGAGGTTGCGCACCGCGTGCACGGCGACTTGCGGGTCGTGGGCGCACGCCTGGATGCAGATGTCGCCGCCGGAGATCTCCGGCCGCAGGTCCTCGCCGGGGAACTTCGGCAGGTCGGCCAGCGCGGCGGGCTTCTTGGCGGCCAGCCCGAACCGGTCGTCGAACAGGGAGGGCCCGAAGCCGATGGTGATCGTCAGCCCGGACGCGGGCAGACCCAGTGCCTCGCCGGTGTCGTCGGGCGGGGCCTCCACGGCGCCGCCGACCGCGCCGAACGTCCCGGCGTCCTTGCCCTGGGCCATCCGCGCGGCCGCGGCCGTCCATTCCTGCAGGAGGTCGACGAGCTCGGCGCGATTCTTGGTGATGACGTCGAAGCTCACGAAGTGCAGGCGGTCCTGCGCGGGCGTGACAATGCCGGCCTGGTGCTCGCCGTAGAAGGACACCGGGTCGGAGGTGGAGGCGGCGGCCGCGGGGGCGGGCCCTTCCATGACGCTGCGGGTGGCGAACGCGCCCGCGCCGGCGGCCGCGACGCCCGCCGCGCCGATGCCGAGGAGCCTGCGCCGGTTCATCTGCGTCATCGGACCTCTCCTGCCCGGGCGCGGCGGCGGCGGACGCGCGTCACTTGGCCACCACCGCGGCGACCCTGCTGATGGGCTCGGCCAGCGCGTTGATCGCGTCGGAGAGCTCCTTGAGGTCTTCCTTGGACAGGTCGGTGTGCAGCTTCCAGCCGTCGCCGTCGTGGTGCTTCTCCAGCGTCGCCTCGGCGGCGGCGAACTTCTCGTCCAGGGTCTTGGCCAGGGCGGGGTCGCGCTCGTCCAGGACGGGGCGCAGCGCGGCGACCGCGGCCTGCGAGCCTTCGAGGTTGGCGGCGAAGTCCCACAGGTCGGTGTGGGAGTAGCGGTCCTCCTCGCCGGTGATCTTCCCGGTGGCGACCTCGTCGAGGAGCTCCTTGGCGCCGTTGGCGAGCTTGAGCGGCGGCACCTTCTCCGACGATGCCAGCTCGACGATCTTCTTCACGTCCGCCATCAGCTTGTCGGCGACGGGGCCGTCCTTGCTGATGTCCTTGGTGATCCACAGATCCTTCTCGATCTTGTGGAACCCGGTCCACTCCTCGCCCTTGGCCAGGTCGCCCTCGCGGGCGTCGATGGCGGGGTCGAGGTCGCCGAAGCTCTCGGCGACCGGTTCGATGCGCTCCCAGTACGTCCGCGCGACCGGGAACAGCTTCTTGGCCTTGTCCATGTCGCCCGCCTTCACGGCGTCCACGAACTCCTGGGTCTTGGTGAGCAGCGTGCCGGCCTGGCTCTTGACGTACCGCTGGTAGTCGGTGGTGGCCTGGGCGAGCTTGGCGTCGCCGCTGAGCGGCGCGGCGGCGCCGCTCACCTTGAGCGGGTTGCGGATGCCCTTGCCGATCATGCCCGGCTTGCAGGCGGTCTCGTAGGTGCCGGCGGGCAGTTCGATGAGGACCTCACGGGTGAGGCCGGGGACGACGTTCTCCACCTCGCCCATGACGCGGTCGCCCGCCGCGTAGACGTAGAACTCGGTGACCTTGGTGCCGCCGTTGGTCACCGCGAAGGTCGAGGTGCCGGCGGGCAGGTCGGTCGCCGAGACCTTGCAGTCGGTGTCGGAGGCGGCGACGCTGATCTTGCCCGGCTTTCCCCCTGCCTGGGCGGAGGTGTCCGCGCCGCCGCCCGTCGAGGAACACGCGGTGAGCCCCGCCAAGGCCAGCGCGCCGGCGGTGAGGACGAGGGGGGTGCGCATGATTCTCCAGAGATGGTCGAGGTGGTGCGGCCGGGACGTGGCGCGGCGGGGACGTCTGTTCATGAGATGGCGTCTGGTCATGGGGAGCGTCACGAGGAGGTGGACGCGGGTGTCGCGGACGGCGCGCGGGAGGCGTCCTTCTTGCGGGGCGGCACGAGGAACAGCACCAGCACCGGCACGAGGTAGGCGACCCAGGCGATCGTCTCGAGGATGGTGGGCTGCGGGGTGAAGTTGAACATGCCGCTCAGCAGCGTGGTGTACCAGGCGTCCGGGGGAAGGGCGCCGGACAGGTCGAACGCGGGAGCGGTCAGAACCTGCACCACGCCGGACTCGATGAGGTCGTGGACGCCGTACTTGAAGATGCCGGCCGCCACGATGATCAGCAGCAGGCCGGTCCAGGTGAAGAACTTGGTCAGGTTGATGCGCAGCGCGCTCGCGTACAGGGCCCAGCCGAGCACGACGGCGGTGAGCAGGCCCAGGCAGATGCCGATCAGCGGGGACGCGCTGGTGGTGGCGCCCTGTGCGGCGGCGAAGAAGAGCAGCGCGGTCTCGAGGCCCTCGCGCGCCACCGCGAGGAAGGCCATCACGACGACGGCGGTCGCGCCGAGGTTGAGCGCCTCGGTCAGCTTGGCGCGCAGGTCGCCGGACATGCGGCGGGCCGCCGTCCGCATCCAGAAGATCATGAAGGTGACGAAGACGGTGGCGGCCAGCGAGGCGATCGCGTCGAAGAACTCGTGCGAGCGCGAGTCGAGGTTGGCGGCGGTGAAGGTGAGCAGCGCGCCGAAGCCCACCGACAGTGCGACGGCGGCGGCGACCCCGGCCCACACGAGCGGCAGCCGTTCCCGCCGGTCGCTCTTGACGAGGAAGGCGACAAGGATCGACACGACAAGGGTCGCCTCAAGGCCCTCTCGAAGACCGATGAGATAACTGGCGAACACCGCTGCTCCTCGACGCTTGCTTAGCCTTACCTAAATTAGGACAGACTTACCTTAGCCTTGGCAAGAGCGCACCCGTCAGCAGGGGCGCCCCTTTTATCGACGGCAGGGAAGGCCGGCCGGCGCCTCCTCGGCATCCCGTTCCCCGTGGCCGGCGCGGGAACGCGTCCGGGTCGGCAAAGCCTGGAGGCCGCCGACGTCCGCCCGGCGGGCGCATACGTTCGGGAGAACGTCATCTCGAGGCGAGTGTCTGTTCACCGTGGGGAGGCTGCCCGAGATGTGCCGTACGTACCTCCGGAGCGGGCGATTTCTCCCACTCCGGGAGCGGCATGCAGGTCGCGGGAGGCTCTCTGTGGCGCAGAGGTGACACTTGAGTGGCCTGAATGCCATCCGGTGCCTGTGAGATCATCCAGCGATCGACCGCACGCGCCGGGCGGGGCCGGGTCCGCGCTCGTGGAACCAGGAACCTGTCCTACTTTTCGCCACATCTTTCCTGCGAGGGGCAGGGACTGGTAATACCCTCAGGTGAGGACCACGCGGGCGAATCCGTCTTGCGTTCGATCCGCCCCATGCCCAGCGAGCACCTGGATACGCTGACATCATGACCACCTCCGGCCGGTCCGCCTCGCGTCGCAGACCTCCCCACGTGCTGGCGAACGCCCCCTTCCGCCGGCTGTGGACGGCCATGGCGGTGTGCAGCCTGGGTGACTGGCTCAACATCATCGCGATCACCGCGTTCGCGGCGTACCTGACCCAGGGGGCGGGGTACAAGGCGCAGAGCCTCGCCATCGGCGGCGTCTTCGTCGTCAAGATGCTGCCCGCCATCGTGCTGGGGCCGCTCGCGGGCGCGTTCGCCGACCGGTTCGACCGGCGCCTCACCATGTTCCTGGCCGACCTCGCGCGCTTCGCGCTCGTGCTGTCGATCCCGCTGGTCGGCAGCTACCAGTGGATCATCATCGCGACGTTCCTCGTCGAGTGCGTGAACCTGTTCTGGGTGCCCGCCAAGGACGCCACCGTCCCGAACCTCGTGCCCAAGGACCGCCTGGAGGAGGCCAACCAGCTCAATCTGCTGGTCACCTACGGCACCGCGCCGGTGGCCGCGGCGCTGTTCGCCGTGCTGTCGGTCAGCGTCGAGGTGCTCGGCAAGGCGGTCCCGAGCATGGCCCTGGAGCCCGCCCACCCCGCGCTCATCGTCAACGCCCTGGCCTACCTGGTCTCCGCGTTCCTGATCTTCACGCTCCGCAGCATCCCCAAGGGCCACACCGCCGCGGTCGCCACCCCGTCGGTGCTGCGGCAGATCGTCGACGGCTGGCGCTTCGTCGGCGGCAACCGCATGGTCCGCGGGCTGGTCATCGGGATGCTCGGCGCGTTCGCCGCGGGCGGGGCGGTCATCGGCGTCGCCAAGGTGTACGTCGTGGCGCTCGGCGGCGGGGACGCCGCGTACGGCACGGTCTTCGCCGCCGTCTTCCTCGGCATGGCGTCCGGCATCTTCTTCGGCCCCCGGCTGCTGCGCGAGCTGTCGCGGCGGCGCCTGTTCGGGCTGGCGATCGTCACGGCCGGCGTCGTGCTGGCCGGCACCGCGCTCATCCACAACCTGGTCATCGTCGTCATGCTGGTCGTCGTGCTCGGCGCCTGCGCTGGCATCGCCTGGATCATCGGGTACACGCTCATCGGCCTGGAGGTCGAGGACGGCATCCGCGGCCGCACCTTCTCCTTCCTGCAGTCCATGGCCCGGGTGACCCTGCTGCTCGTGGTCGCCGTCGCCCCGGCCCTCGCCGGCGTGTTCGGCACCCACGTCATCACGCTCGGCGCCCACCTGGACTACCACTTCGACGGTCCGAACCTCGTCATGCTCATCGGGGCGTTCGTCGCGATCGTCGTCGGCGCGCTCGCGCTGCGCCACATGGACGACCGGCGCGAGGTGTCCATCACCTCCGACCTGATGGCCGCCTTCCGCGGCGAGCGGTACGTGTCCGAACCCGCCGAGCTGTCGCACGGCCTGTTCATCGCCTTCGAGGGCGGCGAGGGGTCGGGCAAGACCACCCAGTCGCGGCTGATCGCCATCTGGCTGCGCGACCAGGGCTTCGACGTGGTGCAGACCCGCGAGCCGGGCTCCACCAAGGTCGGCATGCGGCTGCGGGCCATCCTGCTCGACTCGGCGCACCAAGGGCTGTCCGCGCGGTCGGAGACCCTGCTGTACGCGGCCGACCGCGCCGAGCACGTCGAGAAGGTCATCCGGCCCGCCCTGCACCGCGGGGCGATGGTCGTCTGCGACCGGTACGTCGACTCCTCGCTCGCCTACCAGGGCGCGGGGCGCGAGCTCGACCAGCAGGACGTCGCCAAGGTGAACTCCTGGGCCACCAGCGGGCTCGTCCCCGACCTGACCGTGCTGATCGACGTGCCGCCGTCGGTGGGGCTGACGCGCATGGCCTCGCCGGCCGACCGCATCGAGGCCGAGCCGCTGGAGTTCCACGAGCGGGTGCGCCGGGAGTTCCGCGCGCTGGCCGCCGCCGAGCCCGACCGCTACCTCGTCGTGGACGGGCAGCGCACGCAGCAGGAGATCTCCCTGCTGATCCAGGACCGCGTCCGGGAGATCCTGCCCGACCCGGTCCCCCAGGAGACCGAGGCCATCACCGGCACGATGCCCGCCATCCGCGACTAGTCTTGCCTGCGTGACGGTCTTCGACGACCTGGTCGGCCAGGACGAGGCTGCGGACGTTCTCGGACGTGCCGCCGCGGCCGCCGCCGAGGCCCTCGCGGGAGGGCGCGGCGCCGGCATGACGCACGCCTGGCTGTTCACCGGTCCCCCCGGGTCGGGCCGTTCGGAGGCCGCCAGGGCGTTCGCCGCGGCGCTGCTCTGTCCCGACCAGGGCTGCGGCCACTGCGACCTGTGTCACCAGGTCGCCATCGGCTCCCACCCCGACGTCGAGACCGTGCGGCCCGAAGGGCTGTCGTACAGCGTCAAGCAGACGCGCGAGCTCGTGCTCCGCGCGGCGGGCGCCCCGACGCTCGGCCGGTGGCGGGTCATCCTGTTCGAGGACGCCGACCGCTCCACCGAGGCGGCCGCCAACGCGCTGCTCAAGGCCATCGAGGAGCCGCCGCCGCGCACGGTGTGGCTGCTGTGCGCGCCGTCCCCGGACGACATGGTGATCACAATCCGGTCCCGGTGCCGGGTGGTCACCCTGCTCACGCCTTCGACGGCGGCCGTCGCGCACGTCCTGGCCACGCGCGACGGTGTCGCGCCCGAGGTGGCGGAGTTCGCCGCGCGGGCCACCCAGGGGCACATCGGCCGGGCGCGGCGGCTGGCCCTGGACGAGGAGGTACGGCGCCGGCGCGAGGCCGTCCTGTCGCTGCCGCGTTCGCTCACCGGCGTCGGCGAGTGCGTCGACGCCGCCGAACGCCTGGTCAAGACCTCCGCCGAGGACGCCGAGGAGGCCACCGCGCACCTCAACGAGGCCGAGACCACCGAGCTGCGCAAGATCTACGGCGAGGGCTCGTCGGGCAAGGGCCTCAACAGGGGGCTGGTGCGCGGCGGCGCCGGGGCGATCAAGGAGCTGGAGGACCGGCAGAAGTCGCGCGCGACGCGCATCAAGCGCGACTCGCTCGACGTCGCCCTGCTGGACCTGGTCGCCTTCTACCGCGACGTCCTGGCCGTCCAGTTCGGGGCCGAGGTGGAACTGTCCACCGAAGACCGCAGGGCCGACCTGGTCGCGCTGGCGCGGTCGAGCCCGCCCGAGGACACCCTGCGGCGCATCGACGCGATCATGCTCTGTCGCGAGCGGCTGGCCGCCAACGTCAACCCCCAGATCGCCGTCGAGGCGATGGCCGTCTCCCTCTGGCGCCCCTGACCTCAGGCCGGCCCGGTCGCCTGGATCGTCGACTCCGACGGTGACGGCGACGGTGTCGGGCCGGGAGGGAGGCTTGCGTCGGCGAGTCGTTCCATGAGCTCGCCGGCGAGGTGCAGGATACGGCGCTCCGCCGGAGACAGATGGTGCTCCATCGCCCGGCCCAGCCACGCGTCCCGGTAGGACATGTCACGCACGAGGGCGGCCATGCCCTCGGGCCTGAGGGTGATCAAGGACTGGCGTCCGTCGCCCGGGTCGCGTTCGCGGGCGACCAGCCCCTCGCGTTGCAGCTCGGCCAGGACGCGGGTCATCGACTGCGCCTGCACGCGTTCCAGCTCGGCGATCGCCTTGGGCGTCATGCCGCCCCGGTGGTACAGATGCGAAAGGACGCTGAGCTTCGCGCTGCTCAAGACCCCTTCCGGCCGTTCGGCCCGCAGCCGCCTGGCCAGCCGCATCGCTCCCCGCCGTACCGCCGAGACCTCGGCCCGCACATCGTCCTCTTCCACGATCAGATAATACGCTTTCCCGTACTATCTAGCCGTCAATCGCGAGAATCTGATACGTACATGCTTATGAGTTGGCGCATACGCTTCGGCCGCCGGTCCCTGCTGCCGGACCGCTTCGCGGTGTTCCACGGGTTCCGCGCGTTCGTCGCCGCCGTGGGGACGTTCGCCACGCTCGCCGTCCTCGCCCGCTGGGTCCACGCGTCGTCCGGTGTGCTCGTCCTCGGTGTGGTGATCGCCTTCTCCCTGGACCGGGTGTCCCGTGGCGGGGCCGGCTGGAAGAGTCCGCTGGTGATCCTCGGGCTCCCGGCGGTGACGGCCTGCGTGGCGGTCGTCGGTGCGCTCATGCTCGTCAGTCCCCTGGCGGGGAGCGCCCTGTTCGTCGTGCTCGTCTTCGTGTCGATCCACCTGCGGCGGTACGGCCACGCCGCGTCGGCGTTCGGGCGGTTGATGGCGCTGCCCCTGCTGGGCCTGTTCATGGCGCCGGTCCCGGTCGGCGGCGACCCGCTCGCCGCGCTGGGCTGGTCGGCGGTG
Organism: Sphaerisporangium sp. NPDC005288; assembly: GCF_040607475.1. Lineage (NCBI taxonomy): Bacteria > Bacillati > Actinomycetota > Actinomycetes > Streptosporangiales > Streptosporangiaceae > Sphaerisporangium > Sphaerisporangium sp. NPDC005288. The sequence continues at coordinate 97,544 of NZ_JBEXGT010000005.1, forward strand.
GCGGCGCTCGTCGCGGTCGCGTGGAACGGCGTCGCGGCCGTAGCCATGGCGCGCCTGCGTCCCCGACCGGCGCCTCCCGGCGACGGGACGACCGCCGTCCCACTCCCGTCGCCGTCGCCGTCGCCGTCCCCGCTCTCGTCCTCGGCGGCGGCGTCGGGGTCCGTGCACACCCGGCTGGCCGCGCAGTCGGCGCTGGCCCTGGCGCTCGCCTTCACGGCCGGCCATCTGCTCTTCCCCGCCCACTGGCCCTGGACGGTGGTCACGGCCCTGGTGGTCACCATCGGAGCCCGGTCGCGGGGCCACGTCCTGCACAAGGGTGCCCAGCGCTTCGCCGGCGCCCTGGCCGGGGCGGGCACGGCGACGTTGATCGCCGGTCCGGTCACGGGGCACCCGGTGGCGGCGGTCGTGGGGATCTTCGCGTACCTGCTGGTGGGACTGATCCTCCGCCAGGTGGACTACGCGTACTGGTCGTTCTGTATGACCAGCATGCTCGCCCTGCTGTACGGGCTGCTCGGCCAGGCCGGTCCGGCGTTCCTCGGCGGGCGTCTGCTGCAGATCGTGCTCGGCACCGTCTGCGCGGTCCTCCCGGCGTTCGTCCTGCTGCCGATCAGAACCGAGGCCGTCGTGCGCCGGAATCTGTCGCGCACACTGGAGGCGCTCGGCGATCTTCTGCAAGGCCCGCCGGATCAGGAGAAGCGCGCGCGGTTCGACGAACAGGCCGCGGCGCTGAAGATCGCCGCCGAGCCTCTGGTCGCCCTTCGGCGCGTCCTGCGGCCGTTGGTCCCCGTGCTGCCCGCGCACCGGACCCGTCCGGGGCTGGCGGAATGCGCGGAAGACCTGGCCGCATGCGGCGACCCGGTCGCCACGCTCACCGCCCCGCCACCGCCCCGTTCGTTCTCCACTCCTTCGGTGACCGCGGCACCCGTCATCCCGCCCGCCGCAGCGGAGCCCGGTCCGTCCTCCGGCCCGTCCCACCGCGCGGCCCGGATCGCGTTGCGCAGGAACATCGGAGCCATCCGGCTGACTCTGGGCCGTCGCCCCGCTCCCGCGTGGGTGCCCGTCGAACTCGCGCCGCTCGACCAGGAGCAGCCGGCGGGCCAGGGCGCCGATCCGGTGCTGCGGGCCCTGGTCGAGCTGGAAGGCAGGCTGCGGTCGGTGCACGCCACCCTCACCGCCGGCCACGGCGCCTCCGGCATCCCTGGCGCCGCCGCCGCGGCGGACGCCCCCGCCGCCGCACCGCGATGAGCGGCGCCGCCCCGAAGGGTTGCCTCCTGCGACCGATCTGCGCGTAATGTGGGCCAGAAGCGCGCAGGCGCTGGCCGTACCGGGCGTGACGGCGAGGAGGCGGAGGCGTTCCGTGGGCATGATCATGGCCGTGAGCTTCACCCGCTACGGACGGCTCTACTATCTCGATCCGGGCGACCACAGTCCCAAGGTCGGCGACAAGGTCCTCGTGCCGACCGAGGCCGGGGCGGAAGTGGCCGAGTGCGTGTGGGCGCCGCAATGGGTGAGCGACGACGTCGAGGGCCTGCCCGTCTGCGCGGGCATCGCCGGCGAAGACCACCTTGAGCGGGACGAGGGCAACCGGCGGCGGCGCGCCGAGGCCCGCAGCGTGTCCAAGCGCCTCATCAAACGGCACGAGCTACCGATGAAGATCGTCGGTGTCGACTACCTCGACGCCGAGAACGTCTACACCGTGTACTTCTCGGCTCCGCACCGGGTGGACTTCCGCGCCCTGGTCCGCGATCTCGCCCGCAACCTGCGAGCGCGCGTGGAGCTGCGCCAGATCGGCCCGCGCGACGAGGCCCGCCTCCAGGGCGGCATCGGCCCCTGCGGCCGTGACCTGTGCTGCGCCACCTTCCTCAAGGACTTCGAACCCGTCTCGGTCCGCATGGCCAAAGACCAGGACCTTCCGGTCAATCCGCTCCGCATCGCGGGGGCCTGCGGGCGGCTGATGTGCTGCCTGAAGTACGAGCACCCGCTGTACCAGGAGTTCCGTTCGGCGGCGCCGCGCGTGGGGGCGGCGGTCGACACGCCCGAAGGGGAAGGCACGGTCATCGGCCACAACGTGCCCTCCGACTCGGTCGTCGTGCGCCTGAACGACGGGGGACGCCGGTGCGCCTGCTCCCGGGCGAGCGTGTGCTCGCCGCGCCAGCAGCACGACGCGAGGTACGGCGGACGGGATACCGTCGAGGAGTGAAAGCCCACGTGGGCGGGGTACAACCAAGACGCCGTGCGGTTGATCGACAGCCGGCGTCGCACAACGGGGGAACGGCCCGCGGGGCCTCTGTGACAGAGGCCGGCGGGCATCAGCGGCAAGGGCCCGCCGACGGGCCCGCCGCGACGAAGACGTCTACAACGGGGGATGGGTGGCGGCGCGATGATGCGCTTTTCCGGCGCTAGCCGTACGGCTACCGCATTTGTGGCGGCGATGCTGTTCGCCTCGGCCTGCTCGGCGACGGGCGACGCGGGCAACCGCGCGGACGGGCCGACCTCGACCGGTGGGGACGCCGCCAAGGCCCCCTCGGCCGCGCTCGCGCCCTACTACGGGCAGAAGATCGCGTGGACGGACTGCAAGAACGGCTTCCAGTGCGGCAAGCTCGAAGTGCCCCTGGACTACGCGGCCCCGTCCGGCGACCGCATCCCGATCAGCGTGATCCGCCTCCCCGCGACCGGGAAGCAGCGCATCGGGTCCATCATCCTCAACCCGGGCGGACCGGGCGGCTCCGGCATCGAGTACGCCCGCGCCGCCAAGACCGTGCTGACGCCCGCCATCCTCGCCCGGTTCGACACGGTCGGCTTCGACCCGCGCGGCGTCGGGGAGTCCGCGCCGGTCCACTGCCTGTCCGGCCCCCAACTCGACAAGTTCATCGGGCTGGACGGCACGCCCGACGACTCCGCCGAGGTCAAGGAGCTCGCCAAGGGCGCCAAGGACTTCGCCGAAGGCTGCCAGGCCAAGTCGGCCAAGCTCCTCCCGCACGTCGGCACCGCCGACGCCGCCCGCGACATGGACGTCCTGCGCGCCGTCCTCGGCGACCAGGGCATGACGTACCTGGGCAAGTCGTACGGCACCTACCTGGGCACCGTCTACGCCGACCTGTTCCCGAAGAAGGTGCGCGCCCTGGTGCTGGACGGCGCCATCGACCCCGCCCTCGCCCCGGTCCCGACGGTCAACGCCGCCCAGGCGCGCGGCTTCGAGGTCGCGTTCCGCTCCTTCCTCGCCGACTGCTTCAACCAGACCACCTGCCCGTTCTCCCCGAAGAACACCGACGCCGCGCTCGCGCAGCTGACCACCCTGCTGAAGAGCACCGACGAGCACCCGCTCCGCAACAACACCGGCGACGGCCGCAAGATCGACGAGTCGTGGACGACCCTCGGCATCGTCACAGCCCTGTACGACAAGCGCTCCTGGCCCGTGCTCCGCACCGCCCTCGCCCAGGCCTTCCGCGGGGACGGCACCACCCTGCTGCGGCTGGCCGACATCCTGGTCGACCGCCACCAGGACGGCAGCTACTCCAACCAGACCGAGGCCAACATGGCCGTCAACTGCATCGACCACCCCTACCCGCGAGACACCGCCGCCTACGAGGACGCCGCCCGCGCGGCGCAGAAGGAGTCCCCGCACTTCGGCGCCTACGTCATGTGGGGATCCCTGCCGTGTGAATACTGGCCGGCCAAGCCCACCGGCACCGACAAGCCGCTGAAGGCCGCCGGCTCCCCGCCCATCCTCGTCGTCGGCACCCAGCGCGACCCCGCCACGCCGTACGAGTGGGCCAAGGCACTGGCCTCGCAGCTGTCCTCAGGGGTGCTCCTCAGCTACGACGGCGACGGCCACACCGCCTACCGCACCGGCTCGAGCTGCATCGACGCCGCCGTCGACCGCTACCTGCTGACCTTGACCACGCCCAAGACCGGCACCCTCTGCCCCAAGGTCACCTGACCCCGCCATCCGCCCGCCACCGACGTGAGCGAGAACGCCCGGAAACCTGTAGACTTCCACACGCTGCGGGTACCCCGTGGCACGCCGCCTTAGCTCAGTCGGCCAGAGCGACGCACTCGTAATGCGTAGGTCAAGGGTTCGATTCCCTTAGGCGGCTCCAGCTCAGAGGCCCCTCCCAAGATCAGGAGGGGCCTCGTTGCTTACACTCTTGCTAACGCGGCCTGGTCGTTCGAGATCTCACTTTTAGCATTTTGGGCTAGATCTCACTTTCGCCGTAATCGGTTATTCGAAAAATCTCGCACAGATGTCTTAGTGATGTCATATTGCTAATCCCCTCCTTCTGTTAGATATTTTACTTCTGCGATGATTATTTGCGCACAGTCTAAAAAATTCGAGCTGTCTCCGCAGACCGGATGACGTGGGCATATACCCGAAGGGTGATGGCAGGGTCGGCATGACCTGGCCGGGCCGCTACCACGTGCACAGGGACGCTGGCCAAGAGAAGTGTGGTCGCGTGAATATGGCGAAGATCGTGTAGGCGTGCGTACGGGAGTGATTCCGCCGGCGGGTTGTCCCTTTTTGGCTTGTTGTAGGTATTGATGAGGTCGCGCATCAGGCCAGTCACCGTGTCCGGGTAGATGGGTACTCCCCAGCATCTCGCGGTCTGGTCTGGTCTGGTTCGGGCAGAGGGGTTCGGGGAGCGGGCGGGCGGTGAATGTTTCATCTCGGGATCGATGATCTTCAGGTGGCGTCCCATGTGACTCGGAGGCACCACCCGCGGCCGAGCCCCACGTCAAGGCGCGGTCACCCGCGTGAGGCGCCCCCGTCGCCGGACCTGGCGTGCCGCCCGCCATTGGACGGCTTCGGTGAGCGGGCAATCCGATATGCCACATTCGCCGGAAGTCGTGACAATATTTCTGACAGCATTGTCAGAGAGGTGCTGTTCATTCCTGATGGACTCTGTCGCATTTGCTGATCTGGCAGCGAACGGACCTCGCGGGGTGCGGTCGGCGGCGCCGTACCTCGAGCCCGGGCCGCGCCGTCGCCGCAATGCGCCGGCCGGCTTCTCGGTGGTGACCGCGCACCGCGGTCCCGCCGGCGCCGCGCGAGACCCTCCCCTGGCACCCCCACCCTCGAACGACCCCGGTAAGGACTGATACGAATGTTCGCCTTAACCACCCGCGGACGGCCGTGGCCGCGCGCTCTGGCCGCCTTCGTGGCCGCGCTCGCCTCGGTGGCCGCCATGATCGTGGCGAGCTCGACGCCCGCGTCGGCGGCCACCTCGACCGTGGTCGGCGTGGCGTCCGGCCGCTGCCTGACCGTGGCCGGCAACTCCACGACGCCAGGCGCCCGCGTCACCATCTACGACTGCAACGGGCAGGCGAGCCAGACGTGGACCTCCACCACGGCGGGAGAGCTCCGGGTGTACAGCTCCCCGAGGTGCCTGGACGTGGTCGGCCAGGACACCACGCCCCCGGCCACGCTGCAGATCTCCACCTGCACCGGGGCGGCCAGCCAGAAGTGGCGGATCAACTCCGACGGCAGCATCGTCGGCGTGCAGTCCGGCATGTGCCTGGACGTGAGCGGAGGCCGGACCACCAACAACACCCCGGTGCAGTTGTGGACGTGTAACGGGCAGAGCAACCAGAAGTGGACGACGTCCACCGGAAGCGCCGACACCCAGCCTCCGACGGTGCCGGGCAACCCGCGGGTGAGCGGCCTGGTGTGCGACTCGGTCACGTTCGCGTGGAGCGCCTCCACCGACAACGTCGGAGTGGCGTTCTACGACGTCTACCACGACGGCCAGCTGATGAAGTCGGTGAGCGGGACCACCCTGTCCACTTCCCTCACCGTGGTCCCCGGTTCGACGTGGGGTCTGTACGTCAACGCGCGCGACGCGGCGGGCAACGTCTCCCAGGCGAGCGCGACGGTCACGATCACGCCACCGCAGTGCCAGTCCGACACCCAGGCGCCCACCGCCCCGAGCCAGCTCACCGGCTCCGCGTCCGGCACCACGGTGACGTTGCAGTGGACCGCGGCCACCGACAACGTCGGGGTCCGCGCCTACCTCGTCTACCGCGGCGGTGCGCTGGTGGGCACGGTCACCGGCAACCCGCCGGCCACCACCTTCGTCGACAGCGGGCTGTCGGCGAACACGAGCTACCAGTACTACGTGGTGGCCCGCGACGCGCAGTCCAACGTCTCGTCACGCAGCAACACCGCGACCGTGACCACCGGCGGGGGGTGCGCCGACTCGGTGTGCGGGGTGACGCAGATCGCGACCGAGACCGACCTCCCGTGGGGTCTGCTCACGCTGCCCGACGGCACGATCCTCTACAGCCGCAGGGACGTCCACGACATCATCCACCTCGACCCGGCCACCGGGGCGAAGACCAACATCGGCACGGTGCCGAACGTCGACGACACCGACGGCGAGGGCGGCCTCATGGGGCTGGCCATCGCCCCCACCTTCGCCAGCGACCACTGGCTGTACATGATGCACACGACGTCGACCGACAACCGGATCGTCCGCATCAAGCTGGAGAACGACCAGCTCACCCTCAGTTCTGAGCAGATCCTGCTCACCGGGATCCTGCGCAACAAGTACCACAACGGCGGCCGCCTGCGGTTCGGCCCGGACGGCAAGCTGTACGCCAGCACCGGCGACGCCCAGAACGGCGACAACGCGCAGAACCTGAACGGCCTCAACGGCAAGGTCCTGCGGCTCAACCCGGACGGCACCGTGCCGTCGGACAACCCGTTCGGCACCTACGTGTGGAGCTACGGGCACCGCAACCCGCAGGGGCTGGCGTTCGACTCGCAGGGCCGGCTGTGGGAGCAGGAGTTCGGCAACTCCATCATGGACGAGACCAACCTGATCACCAAGGGCGGCAACTACGGCTGGCCGGCGTGTGAGGGGACGACGGGCACCTGCGGCACCGCCGGGTACATCGCGCCCAAGCGCACCTACCCCGTGGCGGAGGGCTCCTGCTCCGGCATCGCCATCGTGAGCGACGTGATCTACATCGCCTGCGAGCGCGCCACCCGGCTGTACCGCGTGCCGATCAGCGGGAGCAGCCTGCCCAGCGCGCAGGTGTTCTTCAACGGCACCTACGGCCGGCTGCGCACTGTGGAGCCCGCTCCCGACGGCGGCCTGTGGCTGACCACCAGCACCCAGGGCGACAAGGACGGCATCCCGAACAACGGAAACGAGAAGATCTTCCACGTCACGCTCGGCTCCTAGCCGGCACGACGGCGCGGCCGGTGGTCTTCGCGGACACGCGGACCACCGGCCGTCCGGCCGTCCGGGCGCGGCCAGGTCCGCCGCGGCGGCCGGTGCCGGGCACAAGGGGCGCCGCCACGAGCTCAGGAGCCGCCGAGCGGAGAGTCGTAACGAGCCGACTCCTTCGCGAGCTGCTATCGGATCGCTGCCGTCAGGTGAGCCGGGTGACAGCAGTACTGACAGCAACGCCCCCGCACACAGACAGACTCCAGCGACCACCTACTACCTTCGGACCACAGCTTCTGTCATCCGTGCAGGGTGGTTGTTCCGCCTGAAAGCGGGCGGCCGGGATCTCTCACCCCATTGACGGACCGCACTGTGGGTAGATGGAATCCACCCATCGCAAGATGCTCGTAACCACGCCCCGAACCGGTTTCCCAACGACACGGGCGGGGCCGCTGGCCGGTGCAGCGCGCATTGGGTAGCAGGGGCATGCGGCGGAGTCGGTAATCATGACGTGCTACTAGAAGATAGGAATGGCTTGTCCGCACATTAGGAAACGGACCTCGGTACCCGGGGTCGCCGGGATTACGAGGCCCGTTTCTGGCGCAGCAGATGAGATGCATGTTGTTCTTGGGCGACAATATGCCTTGGACTAGTTCGAGAACTTGTCCAACGAGCATAAAGATCCAAGGAAGGATTTGACACTAGTGGGCGTGCGTGGCCTTCGGGCTCGCCACCCAAGGGTCGTCACTCTCGGACTTGTCCGTAGGCCCGCTACTCCCGAACTTGGAACGCCTTGTCATTGAAGGCCCATCTAAGAGTCGTCACTCTCCGGCGTGCCATCCGCTGACTCCATGTTTCTCATCTTCTCCGCCTCCGGGCAATAATTCCGGAGACGCTGTTTCATCGGGCGTGATGCCCTCAGACGGTTGACAGAATTCTGCCTCAAAGCGGAGAAGTCCAATAGTGATCAAGGTCAAGGCGGTGGAGGAGCCGGGCGGGATGTCGCGAAGGGCCATGTCGAGCCGCTTCCGGCTCACCTGTGCCAGGGTTGCGGTTATGACCGATACTCCGTGGGAACCGCCGTTGGCCGGTGATGAGGTCGTGCACCTGGTCGGTGCGCTCGAGCGACTGCGCACCACCTTCCGCTGGAAGGCCGACGGCCTTGACGAGGACGGGCTGCGGACCCGCGTCGGCGCCTCCACGCTCACCCTCGGCCGCCTCCTCAAGCACCTGGCCGTGGTGGAAGACCACATGTTCAACGTCAAGTTCCAGGGCAAGTCGATCGGTTCACCGTGGGAGGAGCACTGGGAAGGCGGCGATGACTGGCAGTTCACCTCCGCCGACACCGACGGCCCCGAGCATCTGTACCGGCTGTGGGACGACGCCGTCGCCCGTTCGCGCGCAACGCTGGAGGCCGCGCTGGCCGGCGGTGGCCTCGACCAGTTCGCTCACATCTCCACTCCGGGTGGGGAGCACGCCAGCCTGCGCCGGCTGGTCTGCGACCTGATCGAGGAGTACGGCAGGCATACCGGCCACGCCGACCTTCTCCGCGAGGCGGTCGACGGCCGGGTCGGCGAGGACCCTCCTCCCGGCTGGCGCCCGGTGAGTTGAGCATCGGTCACGCCGGCTTGTCGGCGGCTCTGGGAGGTGTTCACGCCGGGTCGGGGGAAGAAGGCCCAGGCGGGAGGCGAACCATCGGGTAGGGCGTGGCGTAGGGCTTCGGGGCCGTGCGCCTCGACGGCCCGGGCGCACAGCGCATCCGATCAGCATCGGGATCGGCGGCACGGCGACCATCGGTTCCGTCTTCCGTGACTGCTTCGCCCACACGAGGAGCCGCCCTGCGCCGCCACCTCTTGGGGGCGCTTCCTCGAGCCGCTCCCGGGTTGCCGGTTATGTGGGCGTGTTCTGGGACAGGGCGTTGAAGGCCGTCGTCGCTTGCTGGTCCAGGTGGATCCGGGTGACCGCGACGTTGTCGGCCAGGTGGGCGAGGTTGCGGGTGCCGGGGATCAGCAGCGTGGCCGGGCTGTGGCCGAGCAGCCAGGCCAAGCCGGCCTGAGCAGGGGTGATGCCGAGGCGTCCGGCGTGCGCGATGACGACGGGGTCGTCGGTGACGCTGGGCAGCCGGTCGAAGGCCGATCCGAGCGGGAAGTACGGCACCCAGGCGATCCCTTGCTCGGCGCACTCGGTCAGCATGTCCTCGTGGTCGCGGGTGAGGACGTTGTACAGGTTCTGCACGCAGACGATGCCGGCCGGAAGGGCCTGCCGCAGCTGCGCGAGGTCGACGTGGCTCAGGCCGATGCCGCCGATCTTGCCCTCGTCGCGCAGGGCGATGAGCTCGGCGAGCTGGCTGTCCAGGTCGACCAGTTGGTCGCCGCTGGCGATGATGCCCGGTGGCACGTCGGCCCGGCGCAGGTTGACCACCGCGAGGCGCTCGGTGCCGAGGGTGCGCAGGTTGTCCTCGACCGACGCCCGTAGTTCCGCCGGCTTCTGGGCGGTGACCAGCCGCCCGGTCGGATGCGTCACCGCGCCGACCTTGGTGACGATCTGCAGGTCGTCGGCGTACGGATGCAGAGCGGTCCTGATGAGGTCGTTGGCCGTGCCGTAGAACTGGGCCGTGTCGAGGTGGTCGACGCCGAGTTCGATCGCCCGGCGCAGAACCTTGACGGCTTCCGCGGGGTCGCCGTGTTCGAGCTGCATGGCGCCGAAGCCGGCCCGCAGGACATCGTGATCGCCCAGCTTCCCGTACGCGTACGCATGCGTCATGGTCATGATCGTGGACCTCCGGATACGATGACCGTAAGCGGAACCGATTCCGCTCAGTTCGGTCTGACCCTAGCAGAAGCGGAATCGATTCCGCTTGTGAGGTTGAGGTGATCGCGGTTTCCGAGTCCGAGCGACGCCCCGGCGCCCGCAGGGACGCCCAGCGCAACCGCCAGCGCATCATCGACGCGGCCACCCGCGCCCTCACCGCCGGCCCAGAGCCCGTCAAGATCGAGGCCATCGCCCGCGAGGCGGGGGTCGGCGTCGGCACGCTCTACCGCAACTTCCCCTCCCGCGACGCCCTGGTCGAGGAGGTGTACCGCAGCGAACTCGCCCGCCTGTGCGCCATGGCCGCGCGACTGGTGAGCGACCTCCCGCCGGCCGACGCCATGCGCGAGTGGATGCGCCGCTACCAGGACTTCGTCGCCACCAAACACGGCATGGCCGAAGCCCTGCGCGCGGTGATCGCCAGTGGTGCGATCAGCTCCGGGCAAACCCGCGAGCACCTCGAGGTCGCCATCGCCACCATCCTCGACGCCGGCCGGGCCGACGGCAGCCTGCGTGCCGACGTCCGACCGGCCGACGTCTCCGCCAGCATGGCCGGCATCATGCTGACCGCCGCCGACGTCGCCCAGGCCACCCGGATGCTGCAACTCCTCGTCGACGGCCTGCTCGCCCGGGATGTCGATGGCCTGCTCGCCCGCGATCGTTCCTGAAGGAGTCGCCACGCGGCCCGCCTTCGCCTCTCTGGCCGGCCGTACATCCCCGCCGCCGGTACTACCGTCGCGGGCGCCTGGGTGACAGGGCTGGAGCGACGCCCTGGCCGCCCTTAACGATCCCGCATGGCCGGCTCTGGCGGGGTTTCCGGACTCGCGGGGCAGGGGTGCGACGAAGTGGCGTGTCCGGATCGGGACACGCGGACAACCGGGGCTCTTCGTGCCCCGTCTCTCCTGAGTCACTTCACTCACACAAGGAGCCATCTTGCGCGCCCGCCTCTTACTCGCCGGGGCCCTGGTGTCCGGCGGCCTGGTCGTCCCCTCTCTGCCCGCCGCCGCTGCCGCCGCGCCGCGCGGGGCCCTGGCCGCCAAGGTGAAGGCGGTGGTCGACGGCGACACCGTGGACGTGGTCTACAAGGGCAGGACACTGCGGGTGCGCCTGCTGGACGTCAACGCGCCCAACAAGGGTCAGTGCTGGGCGGCGGCCGCGACCGCGCACACCGCGGCCCTGCTCGCCCCGAGGACGACCGTCCGCCTGCTCAAGGACAAGACGGCGCGCGACTCCGCCGGCCGGTACCTGTTCTACGCGTGGAACACCGCGGGGACGTTCGTGAACCGCAACCTGGTCCGCTACGGGTACGCCAAGGCGGGCCAGATGGGGGCCAACGCCAGGTACATCAAGCCGTTGCGCGAGGACCAGGCCGCGGCCAGGGCCGCCCGCCTGCGCATCTGGTCGGGCCGGTGCGACGGCGGCCCGCAGGCCACCCCCAAGCCCAGCCCCAAACCCACCCCCAAGCCCACCTCCGAGCCGCCGCCCCCGCCGTCCGGGAACGACCCGCGCTTCAAAACTTGCGCCGAGGCCAACCGCAACGGCTACGGCCCGTACTACCGCGACAAGGACCCGGAGTACCACTGGTACCAGGACCGCGACGGCGACGGCATCGTCTGCGAACGCTGACACATGCTCGAGCGCGCCTTCCCGAGACTCGGCACGATGGCCAGGGTGGGAGACGCAGGCTTGTGACCTCAGGGGGCGGCCGCGTGCGGCCGTTCAGGGCCTGAGCTGGACGCGCGCCGCGCGAAGAGGATCGCGCCCGGGACCTCCTGGTCGAGGTCGAGGAGCATCTGCGTCCGCACCGTGAACCCGGCCTCGCCCAGCCACCGCGCGACGAGGTCGGGCCGGCGGCGGTGCACGTGGACGTTCATCGGGTGGCCGCCGTAGCCATGTGTCTTCAGCCGCGTCCCGTCGCCGACGTGGAAGCCGAGCATCAGCGGCCCGCCGGGACGCACCACCCGTCGGAAGTGCCGGAGAACCGGGGGGACCGCGTCGTCGGGGACGTGGATCAGCGACCAGAACGCGAGCAGGCCGGTGACCGCGGCGTCGGGCAGGTCGAGATCGGTCATCGAGCCCACCTCGAACCGCAGGCCGGGGTGGTCGCGCCGGGCCACTTCGATCATCCCGGGTGAGAGGTCGATGCCGAAGGCGTCGACGCCCAGCTCGTTCAGGTGGGCGGTGATGTGACCCGGTCCGCAGCCCACGTCCGCCACCGGCCCGCCTCCGGCGGTGTCGACCAGGTCGGCGAACGCCGCCAGACAGGCGCGCAGGTACGGTTCACCGGCCAGATGGTCGCGGATGTGGTCGGCGTAGCCGACCGCGACCGTGTCGTAGGAAGCGCGGGTGTCCGCCAGCCGGCCGTCCCCGTTCATGGTCCGACACGGTAGTGCAGATCTGGCGAACAGCCGGATGTCCGTCATGTCGACGCGGACGGCGACGGGCTCCTCGCCGATCGCGTGAGGGCCAGGGGCGGGTCGGTCAGGTTCACCGGCCACCCCGGCGATGGTCAGTCGAGCCAGATGACGATGCCGGTCAGGCCGTTGAGGACGGCGGCGACGCCGGCGCGCAGGGCGCGGGCGGCGCGGTCGGGGGTGAAGGTGGCGGGGTCGTACTCCGAGGACATGCCGAGTCCTTCGCCGCGGAAGGACGCGCCGGTCCAGTCGGCGGCGGTGACGTTGGCGGTGGGCTCGGCGAGTTCGGCGCCGATCACGAGGAACCGCTGGTCGAGGTGGTTGGGGGTGACCATGGCCAGCGGGTCGACCAGGTCGTTGCCGGCGCTGACGACCAGGTCGGGCTTCAGGCGGATCGCCTCGCTGATGCGGGCGATGTACTGGTCGGGCCGGGTGGCCGTGACGGTCTTGAGGCTGACGCTCTCCTGCTCGGCCCACTGCGTCACGGCGTTCACCAGCGTCCTGGTCTGGGGGTCGGTCCCCGCGGTGAGCAGCACCACTCGGTAACCCTCCGACGGACGGGTGCCGTCCCACGAGCCGGGGCGCGGGGTGATCGTCGCCTCCGGGGCGGGCGGTGCGGACCGGTCGAAGAATCCGGGGCCGAGGGTGCCCATCGCGCTCGGCCTGGCGTGCGGCCGGGACCAGTCGTCCTCGGAGCCGCATCCGCCGGCCAGCAGGGCGGCGGTCGCGACCGCCACGGCCAGCATTCCGGCGGGCAGACGTCGAGAGCGCATGGGGGTCGTCCTTCGGGCGTGACGGGAGGTGCGTCTACTTCCTACCTCATTGAGAGCCCTCATCCACTATGGGCGATATTTCGGTAAGACGTGGTTCTTGACCCGTTTCCAGGTGCGCCGCCACTCGTTCATGTCGGCCGAGCAGATTGCGTTCGCCAACCGAAAAGGAGTCACATGTTCCGCGCCACCCGGCGTCGTGCCTGTGCCGTCGTCGCCGCGGTGATCGTGGCCGTCCTGCTCAGCGCCGTACCCGCTCTCGCCCATGGATTCAGCTCTACCGTCTACGTCGACCTCACCTCGCCCGGCACCGGGCACGTCCGCGCCCGGCTCGGGCTGGAGTACGACCTGCTCGTCGTCTCCGCCGCCGACGCGCAGAAGGATGATCCGCTCTTCCGGGCGGGGACCGCGGCGTTCGAGGCCGGCGACGCGGCGCGGCAGGGCGCCGCGCTCGACGCCCATGCCGCCTCCGTGCTCGCGTACGTGACCGGGCGCTTCGGCGTCACGGCCGAGGGCGAGGCGTGCGCCCCGTCCCAGGACGGCGGGTACACGATCGAGCAACGCGAGGGCGTCCCGTACGCGGTGCTGGTGCTCGACTACCGATGCCCGGAGGCGGCCGAGTCGCACGAGGTGCGCAGCGGGCTGTTCCCGGACTCCGAGAGCTACGTGCGCGACAGCAAGACGGTGGTCACCTACGGCCTGGACCTGACGTCGGGGAGCGCCGCGCTCGATTCCAGGCATCCGTCGTTCTCCACGCACCAGTCATGGGCCGAGCGCTTCTGGGAGTTCTTCCGGCTCGGAGCCGAGCACCTGCTCACGGGGCTGGACCACATCCTGTTCCTGCTCGCGCTCATCGCGGGGTCGCGCCGCCTGCGCGAGATCGTGCTCGCGGCGACGACCTTCACCCTCGCCCACTCCGTGACCTTCATCCTGGCCGCCCTCGGCCTGGTGCGGCTGCCGGCGTCGTTCGTCGAGCCCGTCATCGCGCTGTCGATCGCGGTCGTCGCGGGCTGGCATCTGTGGCGGATCTGGCGGCGCCGGTCACACGCCACCGACCTCGTGCCCACCGGGCGCGGTCACTTCGGGTTGGACACCGCGGGCTGGACGCGCCTGGCGGTGGTCTTCTGCTTCGGCCTGGTGCACGGGCTGGGCTTCGCCGCGGCGCTGGGTATCGACCAGGCCTTCTCGTGGACGCTCCTGTGGTCGCTGCTGGTGTTCAACGTGGGCATCGAGGTCGTCCAGCTGGCGATCATCATCGCCGTCTTCCCGCTGCTCGCGCTGCTGCGCCGCCGCCGTCCGGTCGCGGGTCTGTGGACGACGGGAGCGGTCGCGGCGGGCGTGTCGGTGATGGGCCTGGTGTGGTTCGCGCAGCGTGTTCTCGGCATCTGAGATCGCATGCGTGTTCTCGGCATCTGAGATCGCATGCGCGATCTCGGCATCTGAGATCGCATCACAACTTCCGGCGCGCGCAACAGTACGCCTGTCTCATGTTCACCTTGAGGACACCGACGTCGGAAACCGTGACAAAGCTCCAAAACACCCTCAAATGGACGGAAACCTGATGAAGCTCGAAAACCGGGCACAGGGCCCCGGGGTCGTCCGGCGCCGGCTCGCCCTCGGCGCCACGGCGGCGGTCATGGGCGTCAGCGCGGTGCTGGGCGGTGGCCTGACGGCCGCGGTCCACGCCACCGCCGGCGCGACGACCACCGGAATCATCCTCGGCGTGGGCGCCGACGAGTCGCAGCGCGTCGTGTCCTGGTACTCCTCGGCCGGCACCGCGCAGGTGGTCCAGGTCGCGCCGACCAAGCAGGTGCGCCACGGCGAGTTCCCCAAGCACACCACCACCTTCCCGGCGACGGTCACCGCGAACGTCGTCAACGGCGGCTACAACGCGCACGCCACGATCGACGGCCTGAAGAAGAACACCGCCTACTCCTACCGCGTGGGCACCGAGGGCAACTGGTCCCCGGCCTACTCGTTCAAGACGCGCGACTTCAAGGGCGACTTCGACTTCCTGTTCTTCGGCGACCCGCAGATCGGCTCGTCCGGCGACACCGCCAAGGACGGCGCCGGCTGGGCGGACACCGTGAACGTCGCCCTCGCCGCCAACCCCAGGTCCGAGCTGCTTGTCTCCGGCGGCGACCAGGTCGAGAGCGCCAACACCGAGACGCAGTGGGACGCCTTCCTCGCGCCCGACAAGCTGCGCCAGTACCCGTGGGCCGCCACCATCGGCAACCACGACGTGGGCGGCAAGGCCTACGAGCAGCACTTCTGGACGCCCAACACCGACCGTTCGGCGCCGTACTACAACGGCGACGCGGCCACCCGGTCCGGCGGTGACTACTGGTACGTCTACAAGGGCGTGCTGTTCATCGACCTCAACAGCAACGCCTACGCCGCGGGCTCCGACGCCGCGCACATCAGCTACGTCTCCAAGGTCGTCAAGGAGCACGGCGGCGAGGCCAAGTACACGGTGCTCGTGTACCACCACTCGATCTACTCCCCGGCCAGCCACGCCAACGACGCCGACAACCAGCTGCGTCGCCAGGACTTCCCGACCGCCTTCTCCAACCTGGGCGTCGACCTGGTCCTGCAGGGCCACGACCACAGCTACTCGCGCAGCTACGTGATCAAGAACGGCCAGAAGGCGAACAAGGCCGAGCAGCCGGGCGCCGCCGAGGTGGCGCAGGGTCCGGGCGGGGTCATCTACGTGACGGCGAACTCCGCTTCGGGTTCCAAGTACTACGACCTCACCGCTCCGAACACCACCAAGGACCCGAACTACGGCCCCGACCCGCTCAACCCCAAGAGCCACTGGGCCAACTCGGTCGAGAACCAGGAGCACGTCCGCACCTACGTCAAGGTGCAGGTCCGCGGCGACCGGCTGGTCGTCGAGAACCTGCGCAGCGGCACCTGCGCCGCCCCCAACGCCGCGGTCGAGCTGGGCCAGGAGTCCTGGTGCGGCCCGAACAGCGGCGCGGGCCCCGCGCAGCCGGTCGGCTCCGCCGTCGACAAGGTGGTCATCCGCCCCTACAGCGACGACCACCACGACAACGGCCACGGTGACGACCACGGCAACGGCCACGGTGGCAAGGGCGAGGACCACAAGCCCGCCGCGACCGAGGCCGCCTGGCTGAAGTAACCGGCCGGGAGCGATGCCGGGGACGCTCACGCTGAACCGGCCCGCCCCCGTTCCCCCTGGTGGGGCGGGCGTCTTCGGGCGCCCGTCCCACCGCACGCGTGCCACCCGCCGTGGGGTGAGCGTCCGGACGCCCGCTCCGCCGCACGCGTTCCACCCGCCGTGGGCTGGGCGGCCTCGGGGGCCCGCCCCGCCGCACGCGTTCCACCCGCCGTTCCCGACCGTTCGAGGATCACCAGATGCGCCCGCCCAGATCGCGTACGACCCCAGCCCTCGCCCAGGCCACCGTCGTGGTGCTGCTCGCCGCGCTCGGCCTGCTCGGCACGGGGGCCGGACCCGCCGCGGCGGCGGACGGCGACGCCTCCTGGACGGTCGGCACGGCCGCCGGCGACTTCGGCTCCGGCCGGGAGAACTACCGTTACACCCTCGACCCGGGCGGCCGGCTCCAGGACGGCCTCGTGATCGTCAACCACGGCGCCACGCCGCTCCACCTCGCCGTGTACGCCGCCGACGCCTTCACCGCCGAAGGCGGCCGGCTCGACCTGGCCGCCAAGGACGCGACCTCGACGAAGGTGGGCGCGTGGGTCCACGCGGACCGGCCCGACGTGACGGTCACGCCTGGTGGGTCGGTCGAGGTGCCCTTCACGGTCGCCCTGCCGGACGACGCCGCCCCCGGCGAGTACATGGGCGGCATCGTCACCGCACCGGCCGGGGCCGGCGAGGGGGACGGGCGTCTCGGCATCCGCATCCGCCTGCGCGTCGGCGGCGCGCTCAAGCCGGGCCTGTCGGCGGAGGATCTGCGGGTGCGCTACTCGGGCACGCCCGATCCGTTCGGGCAGGGCGAGGCCACCGTCACCTACACGGTCCGCAACACCGGCAACGCCATCCTCGCCGCCCGGCAGGCGGTGTCCCTGTCAGGACCCTTCGGACGCTTCGGCGTCCGCGCCGGGCAGATCGGCGACTCGCCCCAGTTGCTCCCGGGCGACACCTGGAAGGTCTCGGTTCCGGTGCGCGGGGTGACCCCCGCGCTGCGCCTGACGGGGACGGTCGCCCTCACCCCGCTGCTCACCGACGCCGCCAACTCGGTCGCCCCGCTCGCCGTCGTCCAGACCACGGCCGACGCCTGGACCATCCCCTGGACGCTGCTCCTGCTCGTCCTCATCGTCGTGTGCGGCCTCACCGTCGCCGCTCTGGCCGTCCGCCGCCGGCGCCGGACGCGGCCCGCGCGGACCGGGTCAGCGACGGCGCTTCGCCCAGTGGACCAGCAGGATCCCGCAGGCTGACGGGAAGGCCTCGGCCAGCTCATAGGAGTCGTGGGCCATCGAGGCGTCGAAGATGCGGGGACCGTCGCCGGCGACGCCGGGGTTGACGGCGAGCAGCAGGTCGTCGACGAGGTCGTGGCGCAACAGCGCGCGGGCGAAGCCGGCGCCGCCGAAGCACACCAGGTCGCCGGCGGCGGCGGCCTTGGCCTGGCGCGTGGACTCGGCGAGCGGCCCGGTGACGACCGTGGTGTTCGGCCAGGCCGAGGCGGTGCCGTGCTCGGTGATGACGAACTTGGGCAGTTCCCCGATGCGGTGCGCGAACCGGTGGTCGGGGTCGCCGGGGTGCTGGTCGGCGGTTCGCTTCCAGTGGTCGAGGTACCCCTCGGAGACCATCGGCCGGCTCAGGACGATGCCGGAGACGGAGTCGAAGAGGTCGTTGAAGCGCTTCCTGAGGTCGGGGCTCCAGGGCCAGTCGGGACCCCAGTCCCACAGGTTCCAGGTGGAGCCGGGGACGTGGCTGTCGACGCATCCGTCGATGGAGGTCTGCATGTGGAGGATGAGGCGGCCCATGTCCGTCCGTTCTCTCTCGGTGTGCCAGGGGTGTCTCAGGCCGGCGGCGAGGCCGGCGCCTGGAGCAGGTCGGTCAGGTTGCGCGCCGCCCGCGGGTCGCCGTCGAGGTGAAGGTCGCCGGAGCGGACGGCGTCCGCCGGTGTGCGCCGGCCGGCGAGGACGGCGCGCAGGGTGTCGAGGTCGGTGGTGAGCGTCGCGTCCGGCCGCCCGGCGTCGCCGCGGCTGATCTCGATGGACCCCTCGTTGACCTCCACGGCGTAGGTCTCGGGGGCGACGCGCAGTTCGTAGGTGCCGCGCAGCTCGTCGGCGCGCGCGGCGTCGAAGCGGGCCTTGACGCCGAGCAGCAGGGAGTCGCGGCCGAGCTCGCGGTCGGGCGGGGAGGGCGCCCTGCTTCCCCAGCGTCCGAGCCCGAGGAGCACGGGTTCCAGCTCGCGGCCCCATTCGGTCAGCTCGTAGAGGTGCACACGGGCCGGCGCCCCGAGGTCGCGGCGCCGGACGACGCCGTGGTCGGTCAGGTCGGCCAGCCGCTGGGTCAGAACGTTCGGGCTCACGCCGGGCAGGCCGGCGAGCAGGTCGTTGAAGCGTTTGGGACCGAGGAGGAGGTCGCGCACCACCAGCAGTGCCCACCGGTCACCGATGACGTCGAGGCCGCGCGCCACGCCGCACGCATCTCCATAGCTCCGCCTGCCGCTCATGCCCGCCAGGCTAGCAGGTAACTCCTAAATTAGGACCTTCGCTTGTCTTTTAGGAGTTGGCTCCCGAGCGTCGGGGTCCATGAGCTGCACGAGAACCAGGCCTCGTCCGGGTTCACCGGGAAGGTGAAGGCGCGCCGGACCCCCGGAGTGCGTTCCATCCGCGGCCCCCTGTCCAAACCGGCGGGGGTGCCGCGTCGGTAGAGCGGAGCCGCCGCACGGCGGCCACGGATCTGCGGTGGAGGAACCAAGATGAGCGACGATCCGCACGCGAAGACGGAGACGGCCACGGCGGACGACGTCCTGGCGTCGCACCCCGATGAGCCCGAACTGCTCGCGGCCTTCGAGGCGACGATGGCGGCGTGGGCGGGCGGCGACGCGAGCGCGTTCGCCGACGGTTACGCCGAGGACGCCACGGTGGTGCTGCCCGGGGTGCACCTGAGCGGCAGGGCCGACATCCGGGCCCGTATGGGGGACGCGTTCGCCGGGCCGCTCAAGCACTCGCAGCGCATCCACCAGGTGCGCGGCATCCGTTCCCTCGGCCCCGCGGGCTCGCCCGGTGACCACGCCGTCATCGTCCTCACGCGAAGTGCCACCGTGTTCGCCGGTGAGGCCGAGCCTCCTGCCGACCGGTGGGAACTGGCGACCTGGACGCTCTCGCGGCGCGACGACCGCTGGCTCGTCGAGGCGTACCACAGCTCTCCCGCGGCCTGATCACCCCTCGGGTCCGCCCGTCACGGACCACTGCGGTGCGAGGAGAACCCCGCGCTCGCCGGCGTGCTCGGACCGGCCGGTCGTTGTCGCCTCGTCCCGCAGGCCGCCCTCATCCGCGAACCATCGAACAGGACCGCTACTCACGATCGAAAGGACGCGATGTGGTGTCACACCAGAGCCGCGTCGTGGCTCTTCATGTCGTCCGCCATGTCATCTGACCAGAGAACGGGGAACGATTCATGCTGACTCGCAGGGATTCGCTGCGTCTGCTCGCGGGGGCCGTCGTGGGAGCCGCCGCACTGCCCGCCCGGCAGGCGGCGGCCGCCGCGCTGCCCGCCCGCCCGGCCGTCGCGGCCGGCACTCCACCCACCTGGACGGTCACCGGCTCGAGTTCGCCGTCGTTACAGCCCTTCGACGACCTGCTGAGAAGCTTCATGGAGGCGCAGAGCATCTCCTACGCTTCGCTCGCGGTGGTGCGGCAGGGCAGGCTGGTGCTCGCGCGGGGATACAACTCCACGTCAGGCCCGGTCCTGGCCCAGCCGACGTCGTTGTTCCGCCTGGCCAGCGTGAGCAAGCCGGTCACGGCCACCGCGATCATGAAGCTCGTCCAGGACGGCAGGCTCAGCCTGTCGGCCAAGGTGGCGCCGATGCTCGGGCTCAGCACGGCCGCCGACTCCCGGCTCGGTGAGGTCACCGTGCTGCACCTGCTGCAGCACCTCGGCGGCTGGGACCGCTCGGTGTCGTTCGACCCGATGTACCGGTGGGACTTCGCCATCAGCGGCCAACTCCACGTGCCGCTGCCGGTGACGCAGGCGAACATCATGGACTACACCTCCAGGTACACGCTCGACTTCAAGCCCGGAGACAGGTACGCCTACTCCAACTACGGGTACATGCTGCTCGGCAAGGTCGTCGAGAAGGTCACCGGCCTGCCGTACGCGACCTACGTCCAGCAGAACGTGCTCGCCCCGGTGAAGATCACCCGCATGGTGCAGGGCCGCACGGCCCAGAACCTGCGACGGTCCTCGGAGCTCCCCTACTACTCGGAGATGGCTTCCGCGACGACCGTGCTGGACAACTCCGGGGCTCAGGTGCCGATGCCCTACGGGGGGTTCAACCTGGAGAACATGGCCGCGCACGGCGCCTGGCTCTCCTCGGCCGTCGACATGGCGAAGTTCACCACGATCTTCGACGCTCCCGGCCTGCTCACCTCGTCGTCGATCACGCAGGTGTTCGCCCCGCCCGCCATCGACTGGGACGGCTCGTACTACGGTATGGGCTGGTCCGTCCGCCCCGTCGGCGGCGCCCTGAACACCTGGCACGACGGGGCGTATCCCGGCACCTCCACCCTCATGGTCCGGCGGTACGACGGGCTGAGCTGGGTCGTGCTGTTCAATCGGTGGAACGACGCTCTGCAGCGGAACTACACCGATGACATCGACTACCCGTTGCACCAGGCGGCCGACGCGGTCACCTCCTGGCCGGCCACGAACCTGTTCCCGACCTACGGTCTGTGACCCTCGCCTGACCAGCCGTGGCGGGCGCCCCGGCGGGGACCGCCCCGTCGGGGGGCCCGCCTCGTTGTAGTGGTGACGGCGGCGAAAGCCGGTGAACGGAGTGAGGAGGCCGCATGCCGGACTACATGGTGTTGCTCTACGCGCCGGAGGACGAGGACCGGCAGGAGGAGAGGTTCGCGGAGATGCCGGTGTGGCTGGAGGTGACCGAGAGCCTCAGGAAGGCCGGGTTGCTCGTCGCGAACGCGCCGCTGCACCCGGTGGCCGCCGCGACGACCGTCCGCGTCCGTGACGGCGAGGTGGAGCTGACCGACGGTCCGTTCGCGGTGACCAAGGAGGTCCTGGCGGGCTACTACGTCCTCAGGTGCGCCGACCTGGACGAGGCGCTGCGCCATGCGGCGCGCATGCCGATCGCGCGCCACGGTTCGGTGGAGGTGCGTCCGATCATGACCACGGCCGAGATCCCGGCCCACGGTCCAGAACCGGCATCGTGAACACGACAGAACCGAGCCACCTGGAACCGGGGACGGGCGACCCGGCCGGGGCGGCGGTCGTGCGGGTGTTCCGCGATGACCGGGCGGCGGTGCTGGCCACCCTGATCAGGTACGCCGGCGACTTCCAGATCGCCGAGGACGCCGTGCAGGACGCGTTCGCCGCCGCGCTCGCCACGTGGCGGCGTGACGGGGTCCCGGCGAACCCGGCGGCGTGGATCACGGTGACGGCGCGGCGGCGGGCGATCGACCGGCTGCGCCGCGACCGGTCGGTGTCCGACCGCGCCGAGCGCCTGGCCGCGCTGCTGCGCCTGGACGAGCAGGAGCACCCCCCGATGGGCGAAGCGAGCCCGATCACCGACGACCGGCTGCGGCTGATCTTCACCTGCTGCCATCCGGCCCTGAACCTGGCGGCCCGTGTCGCGCTGACGCTGCGCACGCTCGGCGGCCTGACCACCGGCGAGATCGCCCGCGCGTTCCTGGTCGCGGAGCCGACCATGGGCAAGCGCATAGTCCGCGCCAAGCGCAAGATCGCCGACGCCGCCATCCCGTACCGGGTGCCCACCGGCGACGAACTACCCGGACGCGTGCGCGGGGTACTCCGGGTCGTGTACCTGATCTTCAACGAGGGCTACTCCGCCGGCGAGGGCGACCGCCTCGTGCGCGGAGAGCTGTGTGACGAGGCGATCCGGCTGGGACGGCTCGTGTGCGAGCTCATGCCCGGCGAGGCCGAGGCGTGGGGGCTGCTGGCGCTGATGCTCCTGCACGACGCGCGTCGCGCCGCGCGGGTCGACCGGCACGGCGGCTACGTGGCGCTGCCCCGGCAGGACCGGTCGTTGTGGAACCGGGACCGGATCGGCGAAGGGCTCCGCGCCCTGGAGCGCGCGGCCGGGTTCGCGCGTCCCGGCGAGTACCAGATCCAGGCGGCGATCAGCGCGCTGCACATCCAGGCCTCCGGCGAGGACACGACGGACTGGGCGCAGATCGCGCGGTTGTACGGCGCCCTCGGCAGGCTCACTCCCTCTCCGGTCATCGAGGTCAACCACGCGACCGCGGTCGGGTTCGCCTTCGGGGCCGCGGCGGGCCTGGCGTTGCTCGGGCCTTTGCTGGACGAACCCGCCCTCGCGCAGTACCAGCCGTTGCACGCCGCGCACGCCGAGCTGCTCAGGCAGGCCGGTGACCGGACGGGCGCCGCGCGCGCGTACGAGCGGGCGATCGAGCTGTCCGGCAACGCCGTGGAACGGGCCGAACTCGAACGGCGCAGGATGACACTGACGTCGGGCTGAGGGACGGGGGTCCGGGGCGGCGGCTCCCGGCTGCCGCCGGCCGGAGGGGCACGGCATCCTTGGGGGATGGACCCGACACTCGCTGAGATCAGCCTCCCCGGACGGGTGGAGGACACCGACGGCATCAGCGCCGAAGAGCTCGCGCTGGCGGCACGCAACCACGGCATACCGCTGGAGGCGCTGCGGTACGACGTCACGCCGCTCGGGTTGCACTACCTGCTGATCCACTACGACATTCCGGTGATCGACCCGGCGGAGTGGCGGCTGGAGGTGGGCGGCCTGGTCTCCCGGCCGGCGACGTTCGGCCTGGCGGACCTGAAGGAGCTGCCCCGGCGCACCGTGCGGGTGACCATGGAATGCGCGGGCAACGGGCGGGCCAGGCTCGCGCCCCGCCCGGTGAGCCAGCCCTGGCTGGTGGAGGCGGTCGGGACGGCGGAGTGGACCGGGGTGCCTCTGCGCGAGGTGCTCGCCGCGGCCGGCGTCGACCCCGGCGCGGTGGAGGTGGTCTTCACCGGCGCCGACCACGGCGTCGAGCGCGGGGTCGAACAGGACTACCAGCGCAGCCTGCCGCTGTCGGAGGCCATGCGCGAGGAGGTGCTGCTGGCCTACGAGATGAACGGCGCACCGCTCGCGCCGCAGCATGGCTTCCCGCTGCGGCTCGTCGTCCCCGGCTGGTACGGCATGGCCCATGTGAAGTGGCTGCGCGACATCGAGGTCCTTCGCGAGCCCTTCACCGGGTACCAGCAGAGCGTCGCCTACCGCTTGCGCCGGCAGCCGGACGAGCCCGGCGACCCGGTCACGCGCATCAGCCCCCGGGCGCTCCTGGTGCCGCCGGGTTTCCCCGACTTCATGTCCCGCACGCGGGTCGTGCGGCCGGGGCCGGTGACGCTCGAAGGCCGCGCCTGGTCCGGCGGCGACGCGGTCGAGCGGGTGGAGGTCAGTGTGGACGGCGGGCGAAGCTGGTCACCCGCGGCGCTCGCCGAGCCGGACGGGCACCGGTGGGCGTGGCGGAGGTTCACCTTCGACTGGCACGCGGAGCCGGGGATGCACGTCCTGTCGGCTCGCGCGACCACCGCCGGCGGCCTGGGCCAGCCCGAGACACAGGCCTGGAATCGGGGCGGGTTCGCCAACAACGCGATACAGCGGGTGGCGGTGGCCTGCCTGGGGGCATAGCGCACAGCGTCCGGCACGTGAAGGCGCGGAGGCGCGGCGCGGTCTCGACGGTCTTGTGCGGCGCGCCGGGTTCGTCCTCAGCCGTTCGTGTGGTCCGTGGCCTGCGCGCTGGCGGGATGGGGGACGGGTAGGCGCAGGGTGGCCACGGCGCCGCCGTTCGGCGCGTTGGCGAAGGTCAGCGTGGCGCCGATGACGCGAGCCTGGCCGAGCGCGATGGTCAGCCCGAGGCCGTGGCCGTGCCCGCGTTCGGCCGCGCCGGTGCGGAACCGTTGCGGCCCGCCGTCGAGTACGGCGTCCGGGAAGCCGGGGCCGTGGTCGCGCACGACGACCGACGTGCCCTCCACGGCGACCTCGACCGGGGCGCGGCCGTGACGGTGGGCGTTGATGACCAGGTTGGCGACGATGCGGTCCAGGCGCCGCGGGTCGGTCTCGGCCATGGCCGCTCCGGCGTCCGCGACGCGCGCGGGGAGCCCCGTACGGGCCACCGACTCCTCGACGACCTCGCCCAGCGGCACCCGGGCCAGGTCGGCACGCTCGACCCCCGCGTCGAGCCGCGAGATCTCCAGCAGGTTCTCGACCAGGGCCCGCAGCGCCCCCACCCGATCTCTGACCAGATCGGTCGCCTCGCTCTCCGGCAGCAGCCCGGCGGCGGTGACCAGGCCCATCAACGGGGTGCGCAGTTCGTGGGCGACGTCGGCGGTGAAGCGCCGCTCGCTGAGCAGGCGGTCGCGCAGGCTGTCGGCCATCAGGTCGACCGTGGCCGCGATCTCGCTGATCTCGTCGCCGCGCCGGCCGCCCGCCACGGACCCGGCCCGGTCGTGCCCGCGCCCGGAGGTGCGGGCGTCGAGGTCGCCCGCGGCGATGCGGCGCGCGGTGCGGGCCACCCGTCTGAGCCGCCGGTTCGGCAACTCGGCCGCGAGCGCCGCCAGCGGTACGACGACGGCGAGCGCGGCCAGCGAGGCCATGACGATGTGCCGGTCGAGGGCGCGCAGGCTGCGCAGGTCGGCGCCCATGTCGACCTGCGCGGCCAGCACCCGGCCGTCGACGCGCTGGGCCGCCCACATCCACGGGACCTCGGGGTTGCCGTCGTCGTACCAGGTGGCCATCTGGTCGCTCCGCCGGACCTGCCGGGTCAGGGCCGCAGGCGGCGCCGCGTCGGCCGCGAAGGTGCCGCCGGTGGAGCCGGTGCGCCGATAGGCGTCCACGATCGGCAGCAGCGCGGCCGTGGCCCGTTCCCTGCCCAGGGCGAGGGAGCGGTCGAACGTGCTGCGATGGACCAGCACCCCGATGCCCAGCGCCACCCCGCACGCCGCGAGGGCCACCAGCGCGGCGATCTTCCAGCGCAGCGAGTTCACGTTCAGCGGGCCGGGCGCCGGCCGCACGGCGGTGTCGTCCATCTCAGCGCCGCAGCTTGTAGCCGAAGCCGCGGACGGTCTCGATGCGCTCGGCCCCGATCTTCTTTCGGAGCCGCTGCACGCACAGGTCCACGACGCGGCTGTCGCCGTCCCAGCCGTAGTCCCAGACGTCGCGCAGGAGCGTCCGCCGATCGAGCACGATGCCCGGATTGGCGGCGAACTCCAGCAGCAGCCGCAGCTCGGTCGGCGCCAGCGCCACCTGCCGTCCGGCACTGAAGACCTCCAGGCCGGCCGGGTCGATGGCCAGGTCGCCGAACACGAGCAGGCCGTGCGGGCCGGCCGGGCCGCCCGCGGGGGAGGGGACGTTCCGGCCGGCTGCGGCGCCAGGACCGGCGGCGGCTTGGGAGGTGGGCGCGGTGGGCGCTTCGAGGGCGGGCGCGGAGGTGGGTCCGACGGTGGGTCCGACGGTGGGTCCGACGGTGGGTCCGGCGGTGGGTTCGGCGGCGGGTTCGGTGGAGGCGAAGGTGGCGCGGCGCAGCAGCGAGCGGATCCTGGCCACCAGCACGGAGATGTCGACCGGCTTGACGACGTAGTCGTCGGCGCCGGCCTCCAGGCCGGAGACGACGTCGAGGGAGTCCCCGCGCGCGGACATCATCAGGATCGGCTCCAGGCTCGACTCGCGGATCCTGCGGCACAGCCCGATGCCGTCCAGCACGGGCAGCATGACGTCGAGCAGCAGCAGATCGTGCCGCCGCTCCCGGAACAGCTCCAGCGCGGTCAGGCCGTCGCCGGCCACGGTGACCCGGTAGCCGTAGCGCTCCAGCGCCATCGCCACCGTCTTGCGGATCACCTCGTCGTCCTCGACGAGCAGGATCGTGACCGGCTCGGACGCGCCGCCGCGAGCGGTTGGAACAGACATCTCCTCCAACCTATAGCCGTCCCGAGGGTGGTGACCGACCGCGCCCGGCGCCAGGTGGGCAGGTCGAACAGCCAGGTCGCCCCCATCTTGCGGAGTACGGCCTCCACCAGCAGGCACACGGCCACCACCAGCGCGGTCATCAGCACCGGGTGAACGACCGCGAGGACGTACCGCGCCTGCGTCCCGGCGTGGGACAGGGGCGCGACGAGCGCCCGGTGCAGCACGGCGAGCACCGGCATGTGGATCAGGTAGACGGCGAGGGTGCGGCGTCCCAGCCAGGCCAGAGCGCCGCCGACCACGGGGACGGCGGCCACCGCCGGGGCCGCGGACACGCCGAACACGGTGGCCAGAACACAGACGGTCGGCCAGACACCGGGCAGATGCCGCGTACCGGTCACCGCCATCACGGCCAGCGCCAGCGAGTACGCGGACCCGGCGAGCAGTGCACGCCGCCCGCCCGTGGTCGAGGCGAATCGCTCCACCTGCGGGCGTAGGTGCAGCCCGGCGAGGAAGAACACCAGGTTCTGCAGCAGGGACCCCCGGTTTCCCGCGGTGGGTAGGACGCCGGCCGACACGACGACCGACAGGACGAGGGCGGCGGCGATCACCACGGGCGCCGGCACCCGACGCAGGGCCTTCGCGAGCGCGAAGTAAAGCGCGAGGGCGTAGAGGTACCACAGGTTGGGCGGGCTGATCGTGAGCTGCTCGGCCAACTCGGCCCAGCCGTGCGCGCCGGCGGTGCCGAACCCGGGGGCGAAGCCGAGCAGCACCGTGTGGATCGACACCCACAGCACGTACAGGTAGAGGTACCGCGTCACCCGGCCGCGCGCCACCGTGCGCCAGGGCCGGTGGAAGGCGCCGGCGGCGAACATGCCGGAGATCGTGAAGAACAGCGGCATCCGCAGTGTCAGGAGCTGGTCGCCGAGCATGCCCCAGATGCCCGGGATGGGCACGCCGAGATTCCAGCCGACCTGCAGGTAGTGCTTGGTGACCACGTGCCAGAGCACCACCAGCAGAATGCACGCGCCCTTGGCCGTGTCGGCCCATCTCACCCGCTCCGCCGCCCGCTGGCGACGGAGCGGCGTGGGCGTGGGGCTGGGCATGGGAATGGGGAACATCGCGGACCACCTCGGGGAGAACCGGTGTGCCGTACCGGCCCACCGGGGCAACCCTGGGCGAGGCGCGTGTCCGCGATGCCGTGACGGCGCATCCGCGACCGCTCAGCCGTGTATCAACTCCGGCTCGGCCCCCGACCGCAGACCCGGCCGCCTGTTTCTCAGGGGCGTCGTCCTGTCCATCCGTCCCCGAGTCCTGATCACGTCGGTTCGATCCCACTACGTCGATCTGGCCGCCTGTTCTCCGGGCCTTGATCGCGCGCGTGCGCCCAGAGTTCTTCGATCGGGTGCATCTCTCGGCCGGCCGGGACGGGCGATCGTCTACGGGCGCCCTGATCGCTCCTGATGGCGGCCGGGGTCGTTCGTGCCCGGGCCGAGGCGCGGGTGAGAGCCTCGGCGAGGCCCGGCTGGTTGGTGATGATGCCGTCGACCCCGTAGGAGATCAGGCGGCGCATGGTCCCGGCGTCGTCCACGGTCCAGGCGAAGACCTCCATGCCCTGGTCGTGGACCCGGCGGACGTACCGCGCGGTCAGGTTCCCGTACGGGGGGTTGACCTGGCGGGCGAACCGGGCCAGTCCCGGGAGCTGTGTGGTCGACGGCGTGCCGAGCAGGCCGATCGGCACCCGCGGCATGATCCGATGGAACCCGCGCATCGACGCCCAGCCGAACGACTGCACCACCAGGCGTCCTGGCTCCAGCCAGGACGCCTCGCGCCGCAGCTCCGCGGCGACGCGGGCCTCGATGCCCGGGTAGAGCTCCGGCGCCTTGATCTCCAGGAGAAGGCCGAGGCCGCCGCCGTCCATCGCGCGCAGGGTCTCGCCGAGGGTGGGCACGGGTTCGTCCTTGTACCGGGCGGCGAACCACGAGCCGGCGTCCAGTTTCCGGATCTGCGCCAACGTGAGGTCGCGTACCCGCCAGGGCGCCCGGCCGGGGAAGACCCGTTCGACGTCGGTGGTCCTGGCGAGCGTCGTGTCGTGCATGAGGACCAGCTTGTGGTCCCTGGTCTCCTGCACGTCGAGCTCGAACATGTCGGCCCCCTGCTCACGCGCCAGCCTGAACGCGCTGATCGTGTTCTCCGGAGCGTCCGCGGACGCGCCGCGGTGGGCGACGGTGACGACGCTCGCGGACGCCGCGGAGGCCGCGGAGGCCGGTTTCAGGACCGCGGCGGCCGGGCCGGAGACCGTGGCGGTGGTACCGGAATCGGAGGGGATGGTCCGGGAGGCGGCGGTGGCCGGGGAGGCCGGGGCGGTCGCGGCCAGCACGGCGAGCGACGTCGCGATGATGAGGCCGGAGCGTCGGTACATGGGTCTCCTCGGGCTTGGGAGGCAACCTTCGGCCCGAACTTGACAGCCTTACTCGACGCCCGGTTGATGCCTGGGCAACGGGGCGATGCCGGACGCATGACAATCCGAATCCCGTTCATGCCGCGTCCGGCCTCCCCGGCGGGCCCCGCCCCCGCCATTCGCGCCGCCACCTGCGCCGCCACCGCCGCTGCCACGGGCACCGTCCGCTGGAGCGCGTCGCGTGTCCGCCGGTCTCTAGGAGCGGGCCGCGTCCGCTGCCATGGCACGGGAGGCGTGGGCCAGGGCGGTGATGCCCGCGCCGGCCAGCAGCCCGGCCGGGATCAGGTAGGCCGGCGCGGAGGCATCAAGGCCGAACGGCGGCAGCCCGGCGACGGTGCGCAGGACCAGCACCGTGAACAGGCCCGCGTACCCGGCGATCGCCATCGCCACCAGCCACACCTGACGGCGCCGGGACAGCCCGCCGAGTCCCAGCAGCCACGCGATGACGCCGAGGACCTGGACGGCGTGCATGGGGACGGCGTGCGCGGACTTCATCGCGCCGGCGGCGCCGTAGGTCGTCATTGAGACGGTGAGCGGCGTGGCGCCCGCGTCGACCAGCGCGTCGCCGTGCATGATCATCCAGGCGCCGGCGGCGAGCGCCGTCACCAGCCCCACCAGCCCCGCCCGGAGCGCCCAGGCCATCGGCGCGGGCGCGGTCGTGCGGACGAAGGAGGCGACCGCCATGACGACGATGACCAGGACCATGCCTCCGATGACCCACCCCGCGGCCTGGAACAGGGCCTTGTCCAGCGGCGTCGTCTCGTTGAAGTGCGAGGCGACGCCGCGGGCGTGCTGCATGGAGATGTAGGCGACCTCTCCGGCGGCCGAGGAGCACAGCAGGACCGACAGCACCCAGCCGATCCACCGGCGCACCGGCAGGTACGCGGCGACCGCGCCGAGCGTCGCCGTGGTCATGCCGAACGACACGCCGAAGGTCACGGGCTTGCGCCAGGACAGCGGGCCGGACGCCGTGCCGCCCATCACGGCCCACAGGACCGCGTGGCCGAGCCCGATGGCGATCAGGATCGCCCCGGTGACGTAGGCCAGGCGCCGGTAGCCGGGAGCCTCGTCCCACGAGGCGCGGGCCGCGGCACGGGCGCGGCCGAACAGCGCCGCGACCCCGCTCCTGGGCAGCGGGTTCACGCTCAGCGGCGCGCCGAATCCGGTGGCGGGGGTTGTGTCGGTCAGGGGGCGGGCGGGGACGCCGGTCGCCGGGAGCGAAGATGCGGTGAGGGCGGAAGGGATGATCGTGCCGGGGCGGGGGGTTGGGCTGGACATCGGGAGCCTCCCTGAGGGCCGCGAGGACGGCGCGGACGCCGAGGACACCAGGACCGTAGGCCGCCGCCCCTTCCACCCGGATCCCCCGCGCCGCCCAGATCGCCCCTCCCCGGCGCAGGGGATCCGGCGGTCGTTGATCCCTCTTGCGAGGGAGGTCTTTTCCGGGCGCGAAACGGATACTTGCCGCATGGCAATCAGCCGATCATCGTTGTCCGCGGCCTGGGCCGGGGCGCGTCCGCCGGTCGCTGACGCGTCGCTCGGCGGGGTGCTCGCGGCGGTGTCGCTGCTCGCCCTGGTGCTGCGGGCACGGGCCGAGCACATGCCGCCGCCCGGCCCGGCGGCGGTCGTGCTGGTGCTGCTGATCACCCTGCCGTTGGCCTGGCGCCGGCGCCACCCGTTCTGGGTCAACCTCGCAGTGGGCGTGGGATCGGCCGTGTACGGGGCCACGCCGCTGCCCGACCTGGTCACGCCGGTGCCGATCGGCGGCGTCGTCGCCCTCTACAGCATGGCCGCGTGGTGTGAGAACCGGCGCTGGTCGGTGGCCATCGGCGTGCTGAGCGGCGGCGCGGTCATGGCGGTCGCCCTCGCCCCCGGGACCGACAGCGACGCGCTCGACCTCGCCTTCGGCGTGCTGTCGCTGGGCAGCGCCTGGGTCCTGGGCGACAGCGCCCGCATCCGCCGCGCGTACACCGCCGAGCTGGAGGCGCGCACCGCATGGCTGGCACGCCAGCGGGACTTCGAGGCACGGCGCGCGGTGACCGCCGAGCGGGCCCGCATCGCGCGGGAACTGCACGACGTGATAGCCCACCACGTCAGCATGATGGTGGTGCAGGCCGAGGCCGGTCCGGTCGCGGCCGAACGCGACGGCCTCGCGGCGGGGCGGGCCTTCGACACCATCTCCGGCATCGGGCGCCAGGCCCTGGTGGAGATGCGCCGTCTGCTCGGCGTGCTGAGGGAGGAGACCGGCGACGGGGGACCGAGCCTCGCCCCCCAACCCGGCGTGGCGGAGCTTCCCGCGCTGGTCGAGCAGGTGCGCAGGACCGGTCTGGACGCGACGCTACGGGTGGAGGGCGATCCGGTGCCGCTGCCGGCGGGGGTGGACCTGTCGGCCTACCGCATCGTGCAGGAGGCGCTGACCAACGTGCTCAAGCATGCCGGCCACACACGAGTGCGGGTGCGGGTTGGGTACGACCAGGACGACCTGCGCGTCGAGGTCCGCGACAGCGGATCCGGCGACGGGCGTCCCGTTCCGGACGACGACACGGCCGGTGGACGCCCGGTCGCGTCGGAGGGGTGTTCCGTCCTGGACGGCGCTGCGGCCGGTGGAACGGTCGCGCCGGGCGGGCCTCCTGTCCTGGACGGTCGTGGTACGGCGCGGGGGCCGGTCGCGCCGGGCGGGCGTCTCCTGCTGGATGGCGGTGTGGCAAGGGGGTCGGTCGCGTCGGACCGAAGGGCGGCACGGGGCGCGGGGGACGGCGCGGAAGGACTCGGCCAGGCCGTGGCGCGGGGGCACGGCCTGGCCGGCATGCGAGAGAGGGCGCAGCTGTTCGGGGGCGAGCTCGCCGCCGGGCCGAACCCGGACGGCGGTTTCACGGTGGCGGCGCGGCTGCCGATCGGAGGGACGCGGTGAGCATCACGGTCGTCGTCGCGGACGATCAGGAGTTGGTGCGGGCCGGGTTCCACATGATCCTGGACGCGCAGCCGGACATCGAGGTGGTGGCCGAGGCGGCCGACGGCGCCGAGGCGGTCTCGGCGGCTCAGCGGCTCAGGCCCGATGTGGTGCTCATGGACATCCGGATGCCCAGAATGGACGGGCTCGAGGCGACCCGCCGCCTCGCAGGACCGGGCGTCGCCTACCCGGTCAAAGTGCTGATGCTCACCACGTTCGACCTGGACGACTACGTCTACGAGGCGCTGCGGGCCGGGGCGAGCGGCTTCCTGCTCAAGGACCTGCGCCGGGACGACCTGGTCAACGCCGTGCGCGTGGTCGCGGCCGGCGAGGCGCTGCTCGCCCCTTCGGTCACCAGGCGGCTCATCGGCGAGTTCTCCCGGCGTCCGCGCCCGCCCGAGAAGGCCCCCGCCGTCCTCGGGACGCTCACCCCCAGAGAGCGCGAGGTGCTGCAGCTCATGGCACGGGGAGGGTCGAACGCCGAGATCGCGGCCGGCCTGGTCATCGGCGAGCAGACGGTGAAGACCCACGTCAGCAACATCCTGGCCAAGCTGTACCTGCGCGACCGGGTACACGCGGTGATCCTCGCCTACGAGATCGGCCTCATCGAACCCGGAACAGCCTGACGCCGCGAACTCCCACGCCCGTACCCGTCGGGCTCGGCTCCGCTGACATCCGTACGCGCCGGGTTGGCTGTCCTGGGGGTCGTACGTGTCGGCTTGGCCCCCCGGACGCGCGCTTGTCGGCTTGGCTGTCCGGTCGCAGGGTCACTTGAGCGGCGCCGGGTCGGCGGGTCGGGGGTACGGCGAAGTCGGCGCCGTCCTACGGCGAGCGGCCCTGCGTACGGCGAACTCGAAGGCTGGCGGGATTCGGCGAGAATGGCGTAGAACTGCCCGATGAGCAGTGAGACACTTACCGGCCGCCTCGCGCGGGCCGTCGAGCAGGGACGGGTTCCCGATCTGCACGCCGTCATCGCCGTCCACCGGGGCCAGGTGATCCTGGAGCACTACGGGGAGGGCGAGGACCATCTCCTGAACGAGCCGCTCGGCCATGTCCGGTTCACGCCGGACACCCTCCACGACGTCCGTTCGGTGACCAAGAGCATCGTCTCCCTGCTCTACGGCATCGCCCTGGCCGACGGCCGGGTTCCCGAGCCGCACGAGCCGCTGCTGCGGCACTTCCCCGAGTACGCCGACCTGGCCGAGGACCCACGGCGGTCCGCGCTGACGGTGGGGCACGCGCTCACCATGACCCTCGGCCTGGAGTGGAACGAGAACGTCCCCTACACCAGCGCCGCCAACAGCGAGATCGCGATGGAGATGGCCCAGGACCGCTACCGGTACATCCTGGAACGGCCGGTCGCCGAGGAGCCCGGCACGCGGTGGACCTACTGCGGGGGCGCCTCCGCGCTGCTGGCGAGGCTGGTCGAGAAGGGAACCGGGGCGAAGATCGAGGACTACGCCCGCGCCAGGCTGCTGGAGCCGCTCGGCGTCACCTCCTTCGAGTGGTCGACCGGCGACGACGGGGTGGCGCTGGCGGCCTCCGGCCTCCGGCTGACCGCCCCGGCGCTGCTGGAGGTCGGGCGGCTGGTCCTCGACGGCGGGCGGGACCTGGTGCCCGCGTCCTGGCTGGAGGTCGCCACACGCCCGCACGTGCGGATCGACGAGGGCTTCCACTACGGCTACCAGTGGTACGCGGGCGACGGCTGGACGGGCGGGTTCGGCAACGGCGGCCAGCGCCTGTACGTGTCATCGCCGCTGGACCTGGTGGTCGCGGTCAACGCCGGGCAGTACAACGTCCCCGACCAGCCGACCGCCCAGGTGGTCCTGGACGAGGTCATCCTCCCCGCCGTCCGCGCCTGACCTCGCCCGCTCCTTCTGGCCGGCCGGTCCCACCGGCGTGCCGCCGGTCCGCGACCGGTGCGCCGTGGGGTGTCAGGAGGGCGGCCTCGTGGCGATGACGACGGTGGCGGAGTACTCGTCGGAGGCGGCCACGCGCGCGCGCAGCCCCGCGCGTTCGACGGTCTCCACCGCCCGGGACGCCTGGCGTTCGCTGGTCTCGAACAGCAGGTGCCCGCCCGGCCTCAGCCAGAGCGGCGCGCCCACGGCCACCCTCCGCAGGACCGCGAGGCCGTCGGCGCCGCCGTCGAACGCCATCCGCGCCTCGTGCAGACGGGCCTCGGCGGGGAGCAGGTCGATCGCGTCGGTGGGCACGTAAGGCGCGTTGGCCAGCAGGACGTCCACGCGTCCGCGCAGGGTGGGGGGAAGGGGCGCGTAGAGGTCGCCTTCGTAGACCCGGGCAGGCCCGGCGAGCCGGGCGGCGACCGCGGCGACATTACGGCGGGCGCAGGCCACGGCGGCGGGGTCGATGTCGGCCGCGTGCAGTTCCGCGCGCCGCGCCGTCACGGCCAGCGCCACGCCCAGCGCGCCCGAGCCGCAGCACAGGTCCAGGATCACCGCGTCCGGCGCGGTGAGGGTCACGGCCTGGTCGACGAGGAACTCGGTGCGGCGGCGTGGGACGAAGACGCCGGGGTCCACGGCCACCCGCAGTCCGCGGAACTCCGCCCAGCCGAGGACGTGTTCGAGCGGCAGCCCGGCGGCACGCCGGTCCACCATGGCGGCGACGCCGGCGGGCGTCGTGGCCGTGGCGAGGATCAGGCTCGCCTCGTCCTCGGCGAACACGCATCCCGCCGCTCGCAGCCGGGCCGCGACGGCCACCGCCGAGACGGGGTCACGGCCCGCGGCCGGCCCGGCGGCCAAAGGTGCGGGAGCGGTCGCTGGACGCGCGGCGGCGCCGGCGGGGCCGGGGATGAGGGGGGCCGTGGAGGGGGCGACGACGGGGGAAGGGGAGCGGTGCGACGGTGAAGCCGACATGTGAGCCTTTCGGGGATGCCTCGCGGGCGCTCCCGGGCTCACCTACACCGTGCGGATCGCACGACCTGGAGCAGGGAGCGCCCAACCGGGTACAGCGGTAATGGGGCTCACCTCCTAGGTCGGTCCACCAATGCGGACGGCACCACTATATGCGTCATTCCATGACCTGGCCTCCTCTTGGGGCCGGTTCCGACCCGGGTTTCGGTCCGCGACTCGGTCCGCGACTCGGTCCGCGACTCGGTCCGCGACTCGGTGCGCCCGCGTCGCTCCTGCTCGCGGTGTGGCGGCTCAGGAGGAGTTCGCCGGGGCGGTCCCCGGTGTGAAGGCGGGCAGCAGGGCGGGCAGGACGGCGGCGCCGCGGGAGGTGACGGTGAGCTCGCGGGTGCCTTCGCGCGGTTCGATGAGACCTCGTGCGACGAAGGCGTCGAGCACGGCCTTGCCCAGGACGCCGCCCAGGTGAGGCAGGCGGTGGACGCGGTCGAGGCATGCCGTGGCGAGCTTGCGGCGGCGGGCGTCCACGGCGTCCAGGTCGACGCCGAGATCGGCGAGGAAGCCGGCGTCGGCGCCGAGGGTGAGCGCGCTGTCGCGCCCGTCCGGGGGCCGCAGGGCGCCGCGTTCGACGAGGGCGCCGAACACCGCGACGCCGAGCAGGCCGGCGGCGTGGTCGTAGCAGGTGTGGGCGATGTCGTCGGCGGTCGCGGGGCGGCCGGGGCGTACGGCGAGATCGGCGTGCGCGTACCGGGCCAGCGCGGTGAGTACGTCGGCGAGCCCCGGTGAGGCGACCTGGTAGACGGCGTGGCGGCCGGTGTGCTCGACGGTGACCAGCCCGGCGGCGCGCAGGCGGGCGAGGTGGTTGCTCATGCGCGGCGCGGAGACGCCGAGGACGTCGGCGAGCTGGCTGAGGGTGTGCGGGCCCTCGGCGGAGAGCAGTTGGAGCGCGGTGAGCCGCACCGGGTCGGCAAGTTCGCGCGCGAGGGAGACGACCGAGCCCAGCACCGGCTCGCGCGCGTCGACCCATCCGCCGCTCATCGTCCCTCCCCGTTGCACGGTACCACCATTCACCAAGTCCTGAATGGTGGTTGTCCGGACGGCCCGTGGGTCGTTACATTCACCCTTAAGCGATTCGTGAAGGGTGGTTGGTGGAATGGTGCTGACGCCGGCGACGCAGGCCGCCGCCGAGACCGCCGGGCTGCGGCGGCTGCTGTGGGGGAGGGGCATCTCGGCCCTGGGCGACGGCCTGTGGTTCACCATCTGGGCGCTGTACTTCACCCGCATCCTGCATCTGTCACCCGCCCTGGTGGGCCTGGCCATGGCCGCGGCCGGCGGCGTGGGCCTGCTGACGGCGATGCCGCTCGGCGCCATGGCCGACCGGTACGACCCGCGCGCCATCCTCGTCGCCGTGACCCTCCTGCGCGGGGCCGCCATGGCCGCCTACACGCAGGTCAGCGCGCCGTGGGCGTTCGTTGTTGTGACGGTGGTCTTCGTCGCGCCCGCCAACGGGGCCTCGGCCGTCCGC
Source organism: Sphaerisporangium sp. NPDC005288 (assembly GCF_040607475.1). Lineage (NCBI taxonomy): Bacteria > Bacillati > Actinomycetota > Actinomycetes > Streptosporangiales > Streptosporangiaceae > Sphaerisporangium > Sphaerisporangium sp. NPDC005288. The sequence goes on from NZ_JBEXGT010000005.1 coordinate 133,614, forward strand.
ACGGCCCTGGTCGCGGAGCTGGTCACCGGCACCGAGCGCCGGGTGGGAGCCCTCGCCCGGCAGCGGGTGGCCCAGCACGCCGGATACGCGCTTGGCGCCGGCGCGGGCGCGGTGGTGCTCGCGGCGGACCGGCCGTCCGCCTACCTGGCCGCCATCTGCGGCAACGTGCTCAGCTTCGCCGTCCTGGCGGCGCTGACCGCCACCATCGCCCCGCCGCCGGGGCCGCGCGCGGCGCGCGAGCCTCGCCGCGGAGTCCAGGTCGTCCTGCGCGACCGCCCCTACCTGGCCGTCATCGGCGCCACATCGGTGCTGTCGTTGTGCTGGGCGATGCTCTCGACCGGCCTGCCGCTGTGGATCGCGAACTTCACGCGCCTGCCCCTGTCACTGAGCGGAGCGGTCGTGGTGATCAGCTCGGTGGGCATCGCCGCGTTGCAGGTCCTGGTCACCCGGTTCACCGGCACCACCGCCCAGGCCGCGCGCACCGTGGTCTGGGCGGGCGGGTCGCTGGCCGTGAGCTGCGTGCTGCTGGCGACCACGGCCGGGCGCGCCGGCGCGGTGGCGATCGGGGTGGTGACGCTCGCCGCGCTGTTCCACGTGGCCGGCGAGCTGGGGTACGTCGGCGGCGGCTGGGGCCTGTCGGTGGAGTTGATGCGCGAGGACGCCCGGGGCGCCTACCAGGGCGCCTCGGAGGCGGCGACCGCGACCGTGCAGATGTTCGCGCCGGCCGTGTTCACGCTCGCGCTCACCGGGCTCGGCGCGACCGGATGGCTGCTGATGGCCGTGGTCTTCCTCGCCTGCTCCGCGCCCGTCCCCGCGCTCACCCGGTGGGCCGTGCGCACCCGGTGACCCGTCGTCCGCGGCCCTTCTTCGACGGGCCGTCCGACCTCGCCGATCCGCCTCCAGGCCGGCTGCCCGTGCGGGCGGAAGGGGCCGGTCCGGTGTCACCGGACCGGCCCCTGAGCCCCCGAGCCGGCGTCCGGTCAGCCGCAGTGCTCGAAGGGGCTGTCGTAGGCGGAGGAACCCGCCTTGCCGCCCCACTTCACGCAGGTGTCGGAGGCGGAGGCACGGACGGGCCCCGCGTAGTAGGCGAAGGCGCCCGAGTCGGTCACCCGGCTCTTGCCCTGGACCTCCAGATAGGCGGAGGTCGTGGTCGCCGAGCCGACCGACGCCGTCTTGATCGTGGTCACGCAGTTGTTGCCGCTGGAGGTGTTGTAGAGCAGGTAGACCCTGCCCGCGCTGCCGAGGGCGGCGGAGTCGATGACGCTGTAGCCGCTGCCGCAGACCTCCTCGGGCGAGTAGGGGTTGTTGCTGCCGGAGCAGTTGTGCGAGGTCAGGGTCTGCGCGGGGTAGCCGAAGGTGACGCCGTTGAAGACGGCCTTCTGGATGTTGGCCGGGTAGGAGGTGTCGGTCGTGCGCACCTCGTAGTGCAGGTGCGGCGAGATGTTGTTGCCCGGCTTGCTGGTGTTGCCCACCTCGCCGATCTTCTGCCCCTGCGAGACCTGCGCGCCGACGCCGACCGAGCGCAGGCTCAGGTGGGCGTAGTAGGTCGACCAGCCGCCCCCGTGGTCGATCTTGACCAGGTTGCCGAAGCCGTTGGTCGATCCCTGGTGGGCGGAGATGACCACCGTGCCGGCGGCGGCGGCGACCACCGTGTCGCCGTAGTCGGCGTCCGCAGTACTGCCGCGGTTCCAGTCGATCTCCCACGACTGGTGGGCGCTGCTGCCGCTGGAGTTGCCGCTCCACGACTGGTTGCAGGGGAAGGGCATCTGGAAGTTCGGGCGGGGACCGGCGGCGCTCGCGCCCGGGGCCAGCGCGACGCCTCCCGCCAGGCTGAGCAGCAGGGCGGCGCCCGCCGTCAACAATCCTCTGAGCTTCATGCGGATCCTTTCTCGCAGTTCCGGCGGGTGGCGCCGACGACGGCTCGGCGGGGCCGGTTTCGGGATACTCGGGAGGAAACTCCGAAGGACCGTCCGAGGTGTCGGAGGCTCGGCCCCTTCGCTTCGCGTACAGCGTCCGGATAAGCCGTATAAGAAACGTCCAAAACGGATACAAAGAGATCCGGAGCTTTGAGTGACCGACCCGGTGAAGCGGGTGCAGAGTCTCAAAGGAGCAGGCGGGCATGACGACTGATCGGCCCACATTCAGCGTTCTCGGACCTTTGGACGTACGGCTCGGCGGACGGCCTGTACGCCTCGGCGGCACCAAACCGCGGATGCTGCTCGCGACTCTGCTGCTCCACGCCAACCGCGTGGTGGGCGCCAGCCACCTGATCGAGGTGCTGTGGCCGGAGCGCCGGCCGCGCTCGGCGGTGGAGAACCTGCGGACCTACGTCAGCTCCCTGCGCGCCGCCCTCGCCGAGGCCGCGCCCGCCGCGGCCGATGGGGGGCCCGCCCGAGAGTCGTCGGCAGGGGAGCCGGTGTCCCGCGGGGGCGGGGCCGTCATCCGGGCCAGGCAGTCCGGTTACGTGATCGACGTGTCCCCCGGGGACCTCGACCTGCTCGCCTTCGAGCGGCTTCTCGCCGAGGGTGGCCGGGCGCGGGCCGAGGGCCGCGCCGCCGAGGCCGCGGACCTGCTGTGCCGGGCGCTGTCTCTGTGGCAGGGCACTCCGCTGGACGACCTGCCGGGCAGCCCGCTGTGGGAGGGCCGCCTGTCGCCGCTGGCCGAGACCCGGCTCACGGCGGCCGAGGAACTGCTGGCCCTGCGGGTGTCCCTCGGGCAGTACACCGCCGCGATCGGCGAGCTGCGCGTCCTGCTGGTCGAGCATCCGTTCCGCGAGAGCCTGTGGCGGCAGCTCATGCTCGCCCTGCACTGGAGCGGACGCCAGGCCGAGGCGCTGCGCGCGTACGCCACGGTCCGCGACCGGCTGGTGGAGGAGCTCGGGGTCGAGCCGGGCGCCGAGCTGCGCCGCACCCACGCCGCCGTCCTGGCGGGCGTCCCGTCTCCCGCCGGGGAGCCGTCCGGCGGGCGGGTCGCCGAGGTGACGGGGAAGCCGTCCCTGTGGCGGCTGCCGCCCGACATTCCCGACTTCACCGGCCGGACGGCGGACGTCGCCACGCTGGTCGACGCGCTCGCGCCGGACCGGGCGGCGGGCCCGCCGGCGATCACCGTGGTCGTCGGACCGCCAGGGGTCGGCAAGTCAGCCCTGGCCGTGCACTGCGCGCACGCGGTACGCGACGGCTACCCCGGCGGGCAGCTGTACCTAGACCTGGGCGGCACCACCCCCGCGCCGGCCGACCCGGACGACCTGCTCGCCGAGGCGCTGCGCGCGCTGGGCGTGGCCGAGGGCGCGCTGCCCGCCGGCGTGCGCGAGCGTTCGGCCCTGTACCGGTCGCTGCTGGCCGGACGCAGCGTCCTGCTCGTGCTGGACGACGCGGCGGGCGCCGCGCAGGTGCGTCCTCTGCTGCCGGGCGGCGGCTGCTCGGTGCTGGTCACCAGCCGGCGCAGGATCACCGAGCTGCCCGGGACGCTGCAGGTCGAGCTGGACGTGCTGACGCCGCCCGAGTCCGAGGAACTGCTCGGCAAGATCGTGGGCGTCCAGCGGCTGGAGCGCGAGCGGGACGCGGCGGCGGCCATCGCCCGGTCGTGCGGCCACCTGCCCCTGGCCCTCCGCATCGCCGGGGCGCGCCTGGTGGCGCGGCCGGGGTGGCCGCTGCGCCTGCTGGAGCGGCGGCTGGAGGACGAGGCCCGCAGGCTGAGCGAGCTGCGGGTCGGTGACCTCGCCGTCCGGGCGAGCGTGGAGCGGAGCTACCGGCTGCTGCCCGAGGACGCCGCGCGGGCGTTCCGGACGCTCGGCCTGCTCGGCCCGCGCTCGCTGCCCGCCTGGGTCATCGACGCCGCGCTCGACCGGCACCACGCGGACGAGGTGGTGGACGACCTGGTGGACGCCAACCTGCTCCAGCTCGTCGGCGGCGACCCGGCCGGCCGGCCGCGGTACCGGCTGCACGACCTGATCCGCTGCGGCGCCCGGGAGAAGGCCTACGCCGACCCGCAGGGGCTCGCGCTCGGCCGGGTCGTGGGGGCGTGGCTGGCGGTGGCCGAGCGGGCCACCGCGCGGCTGCCGACCACGGTGTTCGGCCTGATGTCGCCCACGGCCACCCGCTGGGAGCCGGCCGACGCCACCGTCGGGCAGATCGGCGCCGACCCGCTGTCGTGGTTCGACACCGAGCGGGAGGCGCTGGTGGGGACGGTGCGGCTGGCCGCCGACGCGGGCATGGCCGACTCGGCGTGGGGCCTGGCGGCGTCCCTGGTGCCCTACTTCGACCTGCGCGGGCACTACGACGCCTGGCGCGGGACCCACGAGATCGCGCTGGAGGCGGTGCGCGCCAAGGGTGACGCGCGCGGCGAGGCGGCGCTGCTGCGCGGTCTCGGCCAGGTGTACCTGTACCAGGACGGGTACGCCGAGGCGGCGGAGATGTTCCACCGGTCCTATCAGCTGTTCCGGCGGCTCGGGGACGGCAGGGGCGAGGCGATCGCGATCTGCGGGCTGGGCGCGGTGGACCAGATCCGCGGCGAGCGGCTCAGGGCGCTCAGGCGGTTCCGGCAGGCGCTCGGCATGTTCCTCGGCATGGGCGACCCGGCGGGGGAGGCGTACGCGCGGCAGGCCATCGGCAAGGTGTGCCTGGAGTCGGGCGACCTCGCGGCGGCGGCGCGGTGGCTGGACGAGGCGCTGCGGCTGGCGCGGGCCATCGGCGACCGCCACCGCGAGGGCTGCGTGTTCAACCACTTCGGCCGGCTGCACGACCTGGCCGCCGACTTCGACCGGGCGACCTCCTACCAGGACCGGGCGCTGGACATCTTCGAGAGTCTCGGCGACTGCCACTGCGCGGCGTACGCGATGCAGAGCCTCGGCAACCGCCGCGCGGTCCGCGGTGAGCGGGTGCGCGCCTCGGCGCAGCTCGAACGGTCACGCACGATCTTCCGGCGGCTCGGCGACCGCAGCGGGGAGGCCAGCGCGACGCGGATGCTCGGCGAGCTGCACCGTGCGGCCGGTCGCGCCGACCTGGCCAGGGACTACCTGCACCAGGCGTTCACCCTGCAACGCGCGCTGACCGCGCCGGACGCGGGGCCCGCGGGCGATCCGGCGGGTCAGCGGGCCGCGGTGGACGTGGGGACCGTAGGCGATGCGGCCGGTCAGCGGGCCGCGGTGGACGTGGGGACCGTAGGCGATGCGGCCGGTCAGCGGGCCCCTGTGGACGTGGGAACCGTAGGGGATGCGGCGGGTCAGTGGGCCGCGGCGGTGGAGATGCCGACGCCGCCGCGGGTGTCGCCGCCGTAGCGCCGCTTCTCGCCGGCGATGTCGAGCGGTCTGATGCTCGATCGCCCGGCGATCGTCTCGGGCGTGAGCAGCCCGGCGGGCACCAGCCAGGAGACCTCGAACTCGATGCCGTCGGGGTCCTTGGCGTACAGCGCCTTGGTGGTGGAGTGGTCGGAGGCGCCGACCAGCGCGCCGAGGTCGCGCAGCTTGGCGGCGATCTCCTCCAGGTCGTCGAGGGTCTCGACCTCCCAGGCCAGGTGGTAGAGGCCGACGGTCGCCCGCCCCGCCTCTGAGTCCCCGGCCTGGGGACCGATCTGGAACAGGCCGAGGTCGTGGTCGTTGTTCGACGCGGGGGCCTGCAGGAAGGACGCGCCGGGGAAGCCCATGACCACGCGGAAGCCGAGCGCCTCCTGGTAGAAGGCGACGCTGCGCTCGACGTCGCGGACGTACAGGACGGCGTGGTTGAGACGGTGGACCGGCATGGCGCCTCCAATAGCTTGAACTCTCAAGTAAGCATACCTCGCACATGGTTGAGAATTCAACTATCGACCCGTCAAATAGATGGGACCGTCAGTGATGAGGGGCGAGCAGGTAGGCGCCGGGGTCGGCGATGATGCGCTGGAGCACCTGACCGGCGGCGCCCAGCGGCGCGGCGTCGGCGCCGACCTGCGACACGACCACCGCGGGAACGCGGGCGCGCATCTGCCCGAGCCGCTGGTGCAAGGTCTCCTCCGCCGGCCCCGACACCCACGGGAACAGCGGAGCGAAGATGCCGCCCAGCACGATGGTGTCCGGGTCGAGCAGGTTGACCGCGCTGCTGAGCGCGACGCCGAGGGCCGTCCCCGCCCGCTCGCAGGCGGCCAGGGCGTCGCGGTCGCCGGCCCGCAGCCGGGCGACCAGCGCGGACATCTCCTCGCCCGGGGGCAGCAGGGCGTCCTGCCCGGCGTACCGTTCGAGGCACCCCGAGCCGCCGCACCGGCACTCCGGGCCGTCCGGCGAGACGACGACGTGGCCGAGCTCGCCCGCGTATCCATGCGCGCCCCGGAACAGCGCCCCGTCGACGACCAGGCCCGCGCCGATGCCGATCTCGCCGGAGACGTGCAGGAAGTCGCCGAGCGCGGCGCCCGAGCCGAACCACAGCTCGCCCAGGGCGGCGAGGTTGGCCTCGTTCTCCACCAGCACCGGGAGCGGCAGCCCCAGGGCGCCCGCGACCGCCACGTGCCGCCAGCCGAGGTTGGGCGCGCGGTGGACGTTGCCGGTCGACCGGTCGACCGGGCCGGGCAGGGCGACGATGCCACCGGCGACCGACAGCCCGAGCCCGGCGGCCTCGGCCAGCACGGACGTGGCCAGTGCGCGCAGCCGGACGATCACGTCCTCGGGAGAGGCGGCGCGGTTGTCCACAGCCTGTGCACGGAGCAGCCGCACCGTCCGGCTGAGATCGACGACGCAGGCCGCCAGGTAGTCGACGTTGATCTCCAGGCCGAGGGCGGCCACGCGGTGCCCGCTGAGGCGGACGGCGACGCCCGGCCGCCCCCGCTCGCCGTCCCCGACCGTGCCGGACTCCACGGCCATGCCCGCGTCGATCAGGTCTGCGACCAGCTTGGACACCGTGGTCTTGGACAGGCCGGTGGCCTCGGCGAGCGCGGCGCGCGTCAACGGCCCCCGGCGGTCCAGTGCTCCGAGGACCACGGCGAGGTTCCTCGCCCGCATCGCGTCATGCCGTACGGCCTGGGTCATCGACGGGTCTCTCCGGTACCGATCACAGCCTCCAGTGTGGTCCGGTGAAGTGGCCCGGCGGTCCCTCTTGACCTCGGGCGGATCCGGGCCGAGTATTTAGTCCACAACATAGACTAAATCGGGAGACACTCCGTGGACGCGTACACACCCAAGAAGGAAGACAAGTTCACCTTCGGCCTGTGGACGGTGGGCTGGCAGGCGCGCGACCCGTTCGGCGACGCCAGCCGAGCCCCGCTCGACCCGGTGACCAGCGTGCACCGCCTCGCCGAGCTGGGCGCCTACGGCGTGACGTTCCACGACGACGACCTCCTCGCCACCGAGCCCGACCGCGACAAGGCCATCCAGAACTTTAAGCAGGCCCTCAGCGAAACCGGCCTCAAGGTTCCCATGGCGACCACGAACCTGTTCACCCACCCCGTCTTCAAGGACGGCGGCTTCACCAGCAACGACCGCGACGTCCGCCGGTACGCGATCCGCAAGGTCATCCGCAACATCGACCTCGCCGCCGAGCTGGGCGCGACGACCTACGTCTGCTGGGGCGGGCGCGAGGGTGCCGAGTCCGACGGCGCCAAGGATGTGCGGGCCGCGCTCGACCGCTACAAGGAGAGCCTGGACATCCTGTGCCAGTACGTGCTCGACAAGGGGTACGACATCCGGTTCGCGCTGGAGCCCAAGCCCAACGAGCCGCGCGGCGACATCCTGCTCCCCACGATCGGTCACGCGCTCGCGCTGATCGGCGAACTCGAGCACCCCGAGATGGTCGGCCTCAACCCCGAGGTGGGCCACGAGCAGATGGCCGGGCTCAACTTCGTGCACGGCATCGCGCAGGCGCTCTGGCACGGCAAGCTCTTCCACATCGACCTCAACGGCCAGCACGGCCCGAAGTACGACCAGGACCTCGTCTTCGGCCACGGCGACCTCAAGAGCGCCTTCTTCCTGGTCGACCTGCTGGAGAACGGCGGCTACGAGGGCCCGCGCCACTTCGACTACAAGCCGCTGCGCACCGAGGACGCCGAGGACGTGTGGGTCTCGGCCGCCGCCAACATGCGCACCTACCTCATCCTCAAGGAGAAGGCGGCCGCCTTCCGCGCCGACCCCGAGGTGCAGGCCGCGCTCACCGACTCGCGCGTCACCGAGCTGGCCCAGCCGACCCTCGCTCCGGGTGAGACCTACGAGAACCTGGCCAACGACGACTTCGACATCGACAAGGCGGCCGAGCGCGGCTTCCACTTCACCCGGCTCAACCAGCTCGCGCTCGAGCACCTCCTCGGAGTGCGGGGATGACGCTGGTCGCGGGAGTCGACTCATCGACGCAGAGCTGCAAGGTCGTCATCCGCGACGCCGAGACCGGGGCCCTGGTCCGCGAGGGCAGGGCCCCTCACCCCGCCGGCACCGAGGTGCACCCCGACCACTGGTGGGACGCCCTCCAGCGGGCCCTCGCCGAGGCGGGCGGGCTGTCGGACGTGGCGGCGCTGTCGGTGGGCGCCCAGCAGCACGGCATGGTCTGCCTGGACGAGAACGGCCAGGTGGTCCGGGACGCGCTGCTGTGGAACGACACCCGCTCGGCGCGCGCGGCGCAGGACCTGGTGGCCGAGCTCGGCGGGCCGCAGGCATGGGCGGAGGCGGTCGGCAGCGTCCCGGTCGCTTCCTTCACCGTGACCAAGCTGCGCTGGCTGGCCGAGCACGAGCCGGACAACGCGGCCCGCACCGCCGCGGTGGGCCTGCCGCACGACTGGCTCACCTGGCGGCTGGCCGGCGCGCCGGGCGTCAACGCGCTCACCACCGACCGCGGTGACGCCTCGGGCACCGGCTACTGGTCGCCCGGCACGGGCTCCTATCGTCCCGACCTGCTCAAGCTCGCGATGGGCCACACCCCCGTGGTGCCGCGCGTGCTGGGCCCCACGGCGCAGGCCGGCCGGGCCGGTGAGGTGATGCTCGCGCCGGGCACCGGCGACAACATGGCCGCCGCGCTCGGCGTGGGCCTCGGCCCCGGCGACGTGGTGGTCTCCATCGGCACCTCGGGGACGGTCTTCGCCTGCGCCGGCGAGCCGAGCCACGACCCCTCGGGGGCCGTGGCGGGCTTCGCGGACGCGACCGGCCGGTTCCTGCCCCTGGTGTGCACGCTGAACGCCGCCCGGGTGCTCGACGCGGCGGCGCGGATGCTGGGCGTCGGCCTGGACGAGCTGGGCGATCTCGCCCTGCAGGCGCCCCCCGGCGCGGACGGGCTGGTGCTGGTGCCCTACCTGGAGGGCGAGCGGACCCCGAACAAGCCGGACGCCACCGGCTCGGTGCACGGGCTGCGGCTGGCCAACTCCACGCCGGCGCACTTCGCGCGGGCCGCCGTGGAGGGCATGCTGTGCGGGCTGGCCGACGGGCTGGACGCGCTCGGCGTCGAGCCGCGGCGCATCCTGCTGATCGGCGGGGGCGCCCGGTCGCGGGCCGTGCGCCAGATCGCGCCCGCGGTCTTCGGGCGTCCCGTCGTGGTGCCCGAGCCGGGCGAGTACGTCGCCGACGGCGCGGCCCGCCAGGCCGCGTGGCTGCTCAGCGGCACCGCCGAGCCGCCGGCGTGGCTGGCGGGCGAGCCGGAGGTCTACGAGGCCGACCCGGCGCCCGGCGTCCGCGCCCGGTACGCGGAGGCGGCCGCCACCGTCTGACCCGGTGCCGGGGCCCGCACGCCGGGCCCCGGCACCCACCGCGGGCGAGCGTCCCCGCGACCGGCGGACGTCCCCGGGACCGGCCACGGCAGGCGGGGGAGGACCCTGAGGGACCCCGAGATCGCCTCAGGGGTCGTTCAGGGACGGCACCGGATGTTCGAGACGGCCGTTCCGGGACAGTCTTGGACCATGCTGAGAAGGCTTTACCCCCTGGCCGCCGGAGCGGGCATGCTCGCGGCGTCGATCGCGGCGCTGCTGGCCGCGTCCCTCACGATGGCGGCCGGCCGCGTCGGCACCCCTTCGGGCGTCCTGGACCTCACCATCGGCCGCGCCGCCGCGCTCGAGCCCGGTGGCGTCACCGAGCCGGCGCTGGCTCTGGTCGGCCTTGCCACGCTGGGACTGCTGGCCGGCATGCGCGCCGTCGCGGCGCCGCTCGCCGGGTGGCCGGAGCGGCTGCTGCTGGCGTGGGCGGTGTCGCTGATGGGCGCGGCCGTCGTGCCGGTCGCGGGGGTCGCGGACGCGCTGATGGCGCTGGCACTGATCAGCATGGCCGCCGCCGCGGCGCTGATGGCACGGCGGTTCGGCGAGGACGCGCGGTGGGCGGCGCTGGCCCGTCCGCTGGAATGGCTCGCGCTGGGCGCGGGCGGCGGGCTCGCCGTGCTCACCTATGTGGCCCTTCCCGGGCACCAGGTTCTGATCGGTGTGGCGGAGTGGGCCCTGCTCGCGGTCGAAGTCGCCGTTCTCGCCTTTTCCGCCGTGCAACTGATGCGCGTCGCCCTGCCGGCGCGGACGCGCATCGCCACGATCATGGCGATGGCTGCGACCATGGAAAACGCTACAAGTGGCGCACGAAACACCACTGCGGTGTTAAGCCGACAGTAAACGCAGAAGCGCTTAATTCACGATATATCACAGAAGCATCAAGAAAATCAGCCGCCACAATGCTATCCTCATCGGCGATCTTCACCCTCGGCTGCCGGTCCCTTACGGCATCCCGCCAACCGATGAGGTGCCATGGCATCGAGCAGGTCCATCAGATTCAAGATCTCCGCTTTGCTCGTGATCCCGCTCCTCTCGCTGACCGCACTCTGGATCTTCGGGACGAGCGTCACCACGCGGGACTCCCTGAACCTGCTCGCCGTGTCGTCGTTGTACGAGGAGATCGGCAACCCCGGCGACCAGTTGACGATCGCCCTCCAGCGTGAGCACCTGCTCTCCGCCGAATACCTCGGCGCCCCCTCGGAACGGACCCAGACCGAGCTGCTGCGCCAGCGCCAGCAGGTCGACCTGCTCCGCCAGCGGATGCGCAGGCTCGCCCTCACCGAGACCGCGCAGTCCAGGCTCTCCACGTCCGAGATGCGCGCGCGGTTCGCCGACGTGATGGCCGTGGTCGACAAGCTCGACGCCACCCGCGCGTCCGTGGACAGCGGGGCCATGGACCTGGTGACGCTGACCCGCGACTACGCGCTGGTGCCCGACGCCATGCAGAAGCTGGTCGTCAGCATGTCGCTCACCGGCGGCCTGGAGCTGTTCCACCAGTCGCAGAGCCTGACCGCGATGGCGTACGCCAAGGACCACCTCTCGCGCGAGCGGGCGCTCGCCGCCGGCGCGATGATCGAGAACCGGCCGCTCAACCCCGGCGAGCTGAGGACCTTCTCCGCGCTGGCCACCACCCGCCGGTTCCTGTTCGACCAGGGGATGGCCGAGCTCGAACCCTCCGTGCGCGCGCCGTTCGCCGCGCTGGCGCGCTCGGAGGAGTACCGGCGCTTCTCCACCCTGGAGAACGACATCGTCCTCGGCGAGGGCCGCACCTTCTCCCACAAGACCTGGCGGACGATCACCGACCGGGTGGAGGGCTCCTACCAGGGCACGCTCACCCGCGCGGGCGCCGCGCTCGCCGCCGGCGCCGAGCCGGTGGCCATGGCCTCCTTCGTGCGGGCCGGCCTCGCGGGCGCGCTCGGGCTCATCGCCGTCGTCAGCTCGCTCCTGGTCGCCTTCCGCGTGGGACGCCGGCTGACCCGGGAGCTCGGCGACCTGCGGACCGCCGCGGCCGACCTGGCGACCGTGCGCCTGCCGCGCGTCGTCGAGCGGCTGCGCGCGGGCGAGGAGGTCGACACCGCCGTGGAGGTGCCGCCGCTGGTCAGCACCGCCACCACCACCGAGGTGCGCGAGCTGACCGCGGCGTTCAGCAGCGTCCAGTGCACCGCCGTGCGGGCCGCCGTCGAGCAGACCCGGCTCCGCGACGCCGTCGGCGAGGCGTTCCGCAACCTCGCCCGGCGCAGCCAGTCGCTGCTCCAGCGGCAGCTCCGGCTCCTGGACGGCATGCAGCGGCACGCCGAGGACCCCGAGACGCTGCGCGACCTGTTCCGGGTCGACCACCTCACCACCCGCATGCGGCGGCACGCCGAGGGCCTGGTCATCCTGTCGGGGGCCTCGCCAGGCCGCACCTTCCGCCAGGAGGTGCCGGTGATGGACGCGCTGCGCGCGGCGGTCGGCGAGGTCGAGGACTACACGCGGGTCCGCGTCCACCCGATGCCCGAGGTGATGATCGTCGGCAACGCGGTCGCCGACGTCATCCACCTGTGCGCGGAGATGATCGAGAACGCCACCTCGTTCTCCCCGCCGAACACCGAGGTCACGGTGAACGGCGAGATGGTGGCGCGGGGCTTCGCCGTCGAGATCGAGGACCGCGGGCTCGGCATGACGGCCGGGGAGCGCGACGCGCTGAACGAGAAGCTGGCGCGTCCTGCCGAGTTCGACCCGGCCGACACCAAGCGCCTGGGCATGTTCGTCATCGGCCGGCTCGCCGCCCGCCACGACATCCGGGTCGAGCTGCGCGCGTCGCCCTACGGGGGCACGACCGCGATCATCCTGCTCCCCGACCGGCTCATCACGATGCCCGAACGGCCGGCGGCCACGCCCGTGCGGCCCACCCCGCCGCCGGCGCGGACCGCGATCCTGCCTCCCGCGCGTGCCAGGTCCTTCTTCGACGAGCGGCCCGCGAGCCCGCCCTCCGGCCTGCCCGTCCGCACCAGAACCGCCCCCGCGACGGAGGCGGCCCGGCCCCAGGAGGCCGCCGATCCGTCCGCGCCGCTGACGCACGACGCCCCCGAGCCGCCCGCGCCCCTGACACAGCGCGCTCCCGAGCCGACCGGCCCGCGATCCTTGGACCCCGGACCGCGCCTGCCGCGGGAGGAGACCTCCGGCCCGGTGGCCCGGCCGTGGCAGGACGCACCGGAACGGGCGGGCGCGGCGCGATCGCCCGATGCGCCCGCGCCGCAGCCGCCGCCCGCGTCCCGCCCGGCGGCGCCGGGCAAGGGGGCCCTCCCGCGGCGCACCCGGCAGGCCAGCCTGGCCCCGCAGCTGCGCCCGCGGAAGGGGCACTCGGACCCGGCCGTGCCCTCGGCCCACGGCGGCCTCGCGCGGGAGGAGCAGCGGGGCAACGGCCATCCCCGGGAGGAACAGCGGGGCAACGGCCACGCATGGGACGAGCAGCGGGGCGACGGCCACTCGCGGGAGGCGGAGCGGGGCGACGGCCACGCGCGGGAGGAGCACGGCGGCTCGGCGGCGGTCGCGGGGACGCCCGTGGAGCGATCGCCCGAGGAGTCCAGAGCGTTGTTCGACTCGCTCCAGCTCGGCTGGCGGCGGGGCAGGGCCGGCGACCGGCCAGACGGTGAGGAGGTGTGACGATGTCGGCCGAACTGCACTGGCTTCTCGACGACTTCGTGGCCCGGGTGACCGACGTGCGGCACGCGATCATCCTGTCCAACGACGGCCTGCGCGTGGCCGCGTCGAGCAGTCTCGAACGCGAGGACGCCGAACACCTGTCGGCCGTCGCGGCGGGCTTCCAGAGCCTGGCCAAGGGCGCCAGCCTGCGGTTCCAGGGCGGCGCGGTCCGTCAGACCATCGTGGAGATGGAGTCGGCGCTTTTGTTCGTCACCTCGGCCGGCAACGGCAGCTGCCTGGCGGTCCTGAGCATGATGCAGGCCGACGCGGGCGTCGTCGCCTACGAGATGGCCCGCCTGGTCGCCGGGGTCGGCCGGCACCTCGGCACCCACCCGAGAGGCGCCGTGTGATGGACGAGCCCGAGGTGATCGACGACGGTCCGGTGGTGCGGCCGTACGCACTCGCCAAGGGCCGGACGCCGCCGCCCGCCGAGGCGTTCGACCTGCTGGCCCACCTCGCCGCCACCGGGACGCCCCCCTCCGGCGCCGACCTGGGCCCCGAGCACCACCGGCTGCTCGGGCTCGTCCAGGAGCCCCGTCCTCTGGTGGAGGTCGCCGCCGACATCGACCTGCCCCTCGGCCTCGTCCGCCTGCTGCTCGCGGATCTGGTGTCCTGCGGCGCCGTCCAGGCCCGCCCGCAGGCGCCGAGCACCCGCAACCCCAGGGCGGCCCTCCTCCAGGAGGTCATCAAGGGCATCCAGGCCCTCTGACCGGAACCGTCCGGGACCCTTCGACCGAGAACCGTCCAGGCCCTGTGACCGAGAACCGGTGCCAAGGTCCGCGGCGGCGTGGAAACCGTCCACCGGGGTCGGCGCGCGGCCGTCGCCGCGCGGCGGGCTCCTACCCGGCGGCGGGGGTGAGGGTGCGAAGGGCGTGCTCGACCAGGGTGACCAGCACGACCTTCGCCGAGGCGCGGCGCCGGACGTCGCACAGGATCACCGGGATGCCCGGGTCCAGGTCGAGCGCGATGCGGACGTCCTCCGGCTCGTGCTGCTCGGCCTCGTCGAAGCAGTTCACCGCGACGATGAAGGGCGTGCCGCGCTGCTCGAAGTAGTCGATGGAGGGAAAGCAGTCGGTCAGGCGCCGGGTGTCGGCCAGGACGACCGCGCCGAGCGCGCCGTAGGACAGCTCGTCCCACATGAACCAGAACCGCTCCTGCCCGGGGGTGCCGAACAGGTACACCACCAGGCCCTCGCGGATGGTGATCCGGCCGAAGTCCATGGCGACCGTCGTGGTGGTCTTGCCTTCCACGCCGTCGATGTCGTCGACGCCGATGCCGCGGTCGGACAGGACCTCTTCGGTGCGCAGGGGGCGGATCTCGCTGATCGCCCCGACCAGCGTGGTCTTCCCCACGCCGAAGCCGCCCGCCACCAGTATCTTGAGGGCGACGGGCTCCTCAGAGTGCTCGTAGGCCATTGATCACTTCCTTGAGAATGCGCTCGTTCGGACGCGGTCCCGCGTGGGCGGGCGGCCGAACGCTGATCATGCCGTGATCGTGGAGATCGCCGAGGAGGACCCGGACCACGCCGAGCGGCAGGTCGATCTCGGAGGCGATGTCCGCGACCGACATCGGCCGGTCGGTGAGCTCGAGGATGCGGAGCTCCTCCGGGCCCAGACCGGCCTCGCCAGTGTAGGGAGACCCGGTCGCCGTGACCATAGCGATCAGGTCAAGATCGTCGGCCGATGAACGGGTGCGGCCGCGGATGAGGGCGTAGGGCCGCACGATCGGCCCCGCCTCCTCGTCGATCCACTGCTCTCCGCGCGTCCTCATGACAATGTCCGCCGGGGGTTGGTCGAGATGTGCTGGCCGACGCGCTTGACGAGCATCGCCATCTCGTAGGCGATGTGGCCCACGTCCGCGTCCGAACTGCTGAGCACCGCCAGGCAGGTCCCGGTGCCGGCGGCGGTCACGAAGAGGAAGGCCGACTCCATCTCGACGATGGTCTGGCGCACCTCGCCGCCGCCGAAGTGACGGCCCGCGCCGCGGGCGAGGCTCTGGAAGCCCGACGCCACGGCCGACAGGTGTTCGGCGTCCTCCCGGCTGAACCCCTTGGACGCGCCGACGACCAGTCCGTCGGTCGAGAGGATGACCGCCTGCCGCACGGCCGCGACCCTGCTGATGAGATCGTCGAGGAGCCAGTTCAGTTCGCCGTTCGACGAGACATTGCCGGTCATTCGTCACCCTTCTCGCCACTCGTCTGCTGTACGTAACCCTCACTATGGTTGCGCAGCTCGTGCTTTTGGTCACCTTCGTCAGGCCGGTCGGTGGCGCTCCGACCGGGCCCCGATGTCCGCCGGGGCAGGGGGTTGGCGACGTCACCCCTGTTCGAGGGCGCTTCGGGCCGGGGTTCGCCCGTCGCGGAACTCTCCGGCACTTCTCGCTCGGCTTCCAGCCGCCCGCGCCGGCCGCCGTGCTGGAAGGCGGAGAACATCGCGCGCGCCTCGTCCGGCGAGCGCTCGGCGGCTCCCGGGGCTCCGGTCGGCTGTCCCGCCTCGCCGGTCGGGGCGGGCAGGGGGGTCGGCGCGGCCAGCGGGCCGGTGTTCTCGCGAAGCTGCGGGGCCATGTTCGCCTGACGCACCCGCCGCGGCAGCCCCCGGTGCGTGCCGTTCGGCGCGCTGGTGCGCGAGGACGGCGTGCCGTTCGAGGCGCCCGGACGCGGTGGCCGGGTGGACGCCTCGCCCCCGTCGCGTGGGGAGGCCTCCCCGGCGCCCTGGGACGACGCCTCGCACGCGTCGCGAGGAGAGGCCGATCCGGCGATCCCGGCGGAGGGCGCGCCCGCCTCCGGGACCGGCGGGGCGCCGGCGTTCGCGGCCCTGCCGCCGTTCAGGGCGATCGGGCCGGTGTCGGCGATGCCGGGGATCACGGTCAGCGCGGGCGGGGCCGGGTCACCGGACCGCTCGTGCGAGGGTGTGAAGAACGGAGATCCGCCGGCCGCGGGCTCGGGGACGGCGGGCCCGGTCACGGGCCTGGACGTCCGGCCGTGCCGCGGCTCGCCGGCGTGCCCCGCGCCGGTCTCGGCCGGGGCCGCGGAACCGCCCGCCGACGGGTCGGCCATCAGGTGCTTGGGGACCAGCACGATGGCCGTCGTGCCGCCGTAGGGGGAGCCGCGCAGCACCACGCTGACGCCGTTGCGCGCGGCGAGCTGGCCGACGACGAACAGCCCGAGCCGGTCGCTGTCGGCCAGGTCGAACTCCGGCGGCTCGGCCAGCCGCTCGTTGACCGCCTTGTACTCCTCCGGGGACAGGCCGAGGCCGCGGTCCTCGATCTCGACGACGAAGCCGTTGCCGACCACGTCACCGCGCACCTGCACCGTGGTCTGCGGCGGCGAGAACATCGTCGCGTTCTCGATCAGCTCGGCGATCAGGTGGATGACGTCGGCGACGACGGCCCCGTTGATGTGCGCGTCCGGCAGGGGATACAGGTTGACCCGGGTGTAGTCCTCCACCTCGGCCACGGCGGCGCGCACGATGTCGACCACGGGCACCGGCTTGCGCCAGGCCCGGCCGGGCGCGGCGCCGGACAGGATGATCAGGCTCTCGGCGTGGCGGCGCATGCGGGTGGTGAGGTGGTCGAGCTGGAACAGGCCCTCCAGCGCCTCCGGCTCGTTCGTGCGGCGTTGCATGGTGTCCAGCAGCCTGAGCTGGCGGTGCAGCAGCCCCTGCTTGCGGCGGGCGAGGTTGAGGAACACCTGGCTGACGCCCTGGCGCAGGGCGGCCTGCTGGACGGCGGCCTCCACGGCGGTGCGCTGCACCGAGCTGAACGCCTGCGCCACGTCGCTGACCTCGGAGGAGTCGCCGCCGGTGATGGGCGGCGCCTCGGTCTCGACGTCGACCTCCTCGCCCTGGCGCAGCCGGTCGACGACGCGCGGCAGCCGGACGTCGGCCAGTTCGCGGGCGGAGTTGCGCAGGTCGGCCAGCTCGCGCACCAGGCGGCGGCCGAATCGCACCGAGATGACGATCGAGGCGATGACCGCCACCAGACCGAGGCCGCCGGCCAGGATGATGCGCATCAGGATGCCGGTGGCGATGGTCTTGGCCCGGTCGGCCAGGACGCGGGTCGCCTTGACGGCGACCTGGTCGAGCGTCGTGGAGAGGTTGTCGATGATCGGCTGCCACTTGCCGAGCGTGTCCGGTAGCGGGCCGCCGGTGTGGATCCTGCCGAAGAGGTCCTGCTCCATGGAGGCGAAGCGCTTGTAGGTCGAGGAGGCGACGACCTCCTCGTAGGGCCTGCGCAGCTCGGGGTCGAGGGCGGCCATGCTCTTGGCCTGCTGGAAGCGCCGGTTGGCGGCCCATTCGGCGAAGGCGGAGAACTCGGGGTGGGTCAGCCCCCCGGAGCGCAGGGCCCCGCCGACCAGCGCGTTCTCCCGCGCGATGATCTCGCGTACGATGCCCATGCCCTGCATCGCCGCGGCCTGCTCGAAGACCGCGAGGTCGGGCACCGAGGTCATGCGGGTGAAGACGGTGAACAGCGCGTCCATGACGCGGTTGTAGGCCTGGATGGTCTCCAGGCGGTTGGACTGCGCGGTGTCGACGTTGGCCCGGATGTTCGGCAGGCCCTGCAGCTCGTCGATCAGGGAGTCGATGGAGTTGCTCATCGCGTCGGTGAGCGCGCCGCGGGCGCCGTCCTCCGTCGCGGCGGCGCGGAACTTCTCCAGGGAGACATCGGTGGTGTGGCGCTGGGCGGCCAGCTTGTTCTGGTCATCGAGCCGCACGCTGAGGGCCTCGGCGGACAGGGCGCGTTCACTCTGAATCTGGAGTCCCAGATCTGTTGAAGTGACGCCCACACTCTGATAGATCGTGTTCGCCCGCATGAGGGCGATGCCATCACCGACGGTCAGATTGAGGACGAACCCCCACAGGGCGCTGAGCGATAGCAACGGCAGAAGCAGCAACGCGAAAATCTTGACTCGGATGGACCGCTTTCGGGAACTCATGGTCACTCCTGCATCGCTTGGAGGCTCTGCCGCATTTGGGGGGAAATGCACCTCCGGAAGATCGCACAGCAGGCTAGCACCGATACAGTTTGCGCGTACTGGAGGATCAGATGATATCTGTCGTTACTGGGGCGAGTGCGGGTATTGGGGCAGCTGCTGCGGAGGCGCTGGCCAGAGCCGGTCACGATGTCGTCATCGTCGGCCGCTCGCGCGCCAAGCTCGATTCCGTCGCCGACCGCGTCGCCGCCGTCTCCGGCCGCCGCCCCGATGTCGCCGTGGCCGACTTCACCTCCTTCGAGGACGTCACCCGCCTGGCCGCCGACCTGCTGGACCGCTACGAGCGCATCGACGTGCTGGCCAACAACGCCGGCGTCATGTCCGCCAAGCGGCGGACGACCCGCGACGGGCACGAGGTGATGGCGCAGGTCAACCACCTGTCGCCGTTCCTGCTGACCAACCTGCTGCTCGACCGGATCACCGCGTCCGGCGGCAGGGTGGTCACCACCTCCTCCGCCGCCGCGCGCACCGGCCGGCTCGACCCCCGCGACATCGACCGCGCGCACCGGCGGTGGTCCGCCTGGCTGCAGTACGGCGACACCAAGCAGGCCAACGTGCTGTTCACCGTCGAACTCGCCAGGCGGGGAGTGAACGCCACCTGCTTCCACCCCGGCGTCGTCAAGACGGGGTTCGCGCCCGACAGCCTCTACATGAAGGCGGTGCTGATGGTCCCCGGCGTCGCCCGCTCGCCCGAGCAGGCCGCGAGCACGCTCGTCCACCTGGCCACCACGCCCGACGGCGTCGAGCACTCCGGCCGCTTCTTCGCCAAGAGCGCGCTCGCCTCGGCGAGCAGGTCCATGACCGACCCCACCCTGGCCGCCGCCCTCTGGGACACCAGCCGCGCCGCCACCGGCCTGTCCACCCCCGACCGCACCTGACCGCACCTGACGACGGCCCGCGTCGCGCCACCGGCCCGGCCCGGGCGCCGGCCTCCCCCTACGGGGCGGCCAGCGCCAGATCGAGCACGTCGATGCCGACCGGAGTGCGCCCGGTCGTGATCCGGCTCACCGACCACGGTGCGGGAAAGCGGTCCAGCAGCGCGCGCACCGCGATCACGGCCTGGTGCCGGGCCAGGTGCGCGCCGAGACAGAAGTGCGCGCCGTGGCCGAAGGAAAGGTGCTCGTTGGGCGTCCGGCCGGGCCGGAACTCGTGCGGCTCGGCGAACACCCGGGGGTCCCGGTTGGCCGACAGGACCATGGCGACCACGCGCCGGCCGGTGTCGATGGCGTGCCCGGCGATGCCGGCCGGGCCGGTGGTGAACCGGTCGGTGCCGCCGACCGGGGGCAGGAACCGCAGCACCTCCTCGACGGCGCCGGGTACCAGGGCGGGGTCGGCGCGCAGCCGGGCCAGTGCGCCGGGGTGGGCCGCCAGGCACAGCACGGTGTTGACCAGCAGGGTCCTTGTGCTCTCGTGGCCGTTGACGAGCAGGAGCGTGCAGAAGTCGAGCAGCTCCTCCTCCGACAGCCGGCCGCCGTCCGGCTCGGCGGCCAGCAGAGTGCCGATCACGTCGCCTCGGGGCCGGGCGCGGTGCTCGGCGAACACCTCCCGCAGGTACTCGCCGAGTTTGGCGCGTGCGGTGCGGAAGGCGGCCCGGCGCGCCGGGTCCTCGGTGAACGAGCCGGCGAAGGAGGTGATCGCCTCGCTCCAGCGCACGAAGTCGGCCTGCCGGTCCGCCCGGACCCCGAGCAGCGCGGCGATGGTGCGCACCGGCAACGGGTGGCCGAGCCGGCCGATCACGTCGAGCTCGCAGTCCACATCGGTCAGCAGCGTCCGCGCGGTGCCGGCGATCGAGGGCAGGAGCGCCTGGATCGCGCGGGGCGTGAAGGCCCGGCCGACCAGACGGCGCAGCACGTGGTGCCGGGGCGGGTCCATCGCGGACAGGCCGCCGAGAAGCGGATTGTCCCGGTGCGGCACGGGCCGGGCGCTGTAGCGCAGTTCGTCGGAGGAGAACACCGAGTGGTCGGTGAGAACCCGCCTCACCTCGGCGTGACCGTGGACCACCCAGGCGCCCAGCGGTTCGACGAAACGCACCCCGTCCCCGGCGGTACCGTCCCGTGCGGTCTCCCGGTACCAGTCGAGGAGCTCCCCGACAGCGTCATCAGCCATGCGTCGAGTGTCGTGGCCCCCGGCCGGCCGGGGCTTGGAGAAAACGGACGTCCGGCAGCAACGTGGCCGGCGGCGCCCCCACGGCGTGCCGGAACTCGGCGAGCAGGTGTGACTGGTCGTAGCAGCCGCTGCGCACGGCGATGTCCGCCCAGTCGGGGCGCTCCCCCTTGGCCACCGCGACGCGCGCGGCGGCGAGCGCGTGGTGCAGCCGGACCACCCGCACGTAGGACTTGGGCCGCAGCCCGACCGCCACCCCGAACCGCCGCCGCAGGTGCCGCCCGGACAACCCCGCTCGGGCGGCATGCCGGTCCACCGGCGCGCCCGGCTCCGCGTGCATGGCCGCCAGCACGATGAGCACGCGCTCGTCCACCTGGCATCGCCCGGCCCGCGCCCGCACCAACGCCAACGCCCCGCGCAGCCGTTCGCTCACCGACCCGCCCAGCCGCCCGCTCGCCGACCCGCCGAGCCCTTCGGCCGTCGCCTCGCCGAGCCGTTCGGTCGCCGCCCCGTCAAGCTGCCCGACCTCGAGCGGCACCCCGGTCAGCGGCACCTCGTCGGCCGCCATCCCGAACAGTCCGGTCACCGTCCCCGGTCGCAACCGCACCCCTACCAACGGCCCGCCCTCAGGCAGCGCCCCTTGCCGGACCCGCGTCTCCGGCCCGGCCAGCCGGCACGCCCCGTCGGGCATGACCAGCAGGTCGACGGTGGGATGCGGCAACCCTCTCGGCACCGTGTCGCCGTCGAGCACCCAGGTCGCGGCCACGAGGTGGGTCAGGTCGGCAGGGACGGGCAATGCGGTCACCCGTGTAGTCAACCCGGTGGCCGCCGCCTTCGCCAGCGACCAACCGGACGCGGGCTCGGCCCAAGGACGGCAGTGGGTGAGGCGGGCGGCTCACCATCCGGCGGCCCGCGATGAAAGTTTCACGACATCTCATCGCAACAGCGCCGAACGCGCCACGGGAAGAGCCAGGCGGCGCGCTGACGGCACCCCCGAGGCGTCCGGGAGATTCGATCCGCCTTCTTGACGCCGGGGCCCTCAGTGCATTGACTCCGCACTATCCCGTCAACAGCGAATCGGTTCGATCGGGGATGGATGTTAACGCTAACATTCCTGAACAGGCTGCTGTGGCGGTGCCGTCCCATGATCCCTGATCGAGAGAAGAAGGCATGATGCTGTTCGGAAGCCTGAGAAGGGCGCTCGCGACCGGGGCGAGCGCGTTGCTCGCCACAGTCTGCCTGGTCGGCGGTGGCACGGCCCGGGCCGCCACCACCGGCCCGTGTGACATCTACGCCGCGGGCGGTACGCCGTGTGTGGCGGCGCACAGCACGACCCGTGCGCTGTACGGCGCCTACAACGGCCCGCTGTACCAGGTCAGGCGCGCCTCGGACAACACCACTCGCGACATCGGCGTCCAGAGCGCGGGCGGCGTCGTCGACGCCGCCGCCCAGGACTCGTTCTGCTCCGGCACGACCTGCCTCATCACCATCCTTTACGACCAGTCCGGCCGCAACAACCGCCTCACCCAGGCGCCCCCCGGCTACTGGAAGGGTCCGGCCGCGGGCGGATGGGACAACCTCGCGAACGCGACCGCCGCGCCGATCACCATCGGCGGCCAGAAGGCCTACGGCGTCCGCGTGGAGCCCGGCACCGGCTACCGCAACAACAACACCAACGGTGTGGCGACCGGCGACCAGCCGGAGGGCATCTACGCGGTCGTCGACGGCACGCACTACAACCAGTGGTGCTGCTTCGACTACGGCAACGCGCAGACCGACGGCCAGGCCGACGCCCCTGCCATCATGGAGACCGTCTACTTCGGCGCCGACAAGCAGTGGGGCTACGGGGACGGAGCCGGCCCCTGGATCATGGCCGACCTGGAGTGGGGGCTGTTCTCCGGGGTGAACGCGGGCCACAACACCCTCGCGTCGATCAACCACCGTTTCGTCACGGCCATGGTCAAGGGCGAGCCGAACCATTGGGCGATCCGGGGCGGCGACGCGCAGTCGGGCGGCCTGACGAACTACTTCGACGGACGGCGCCCCAACGGCTACAACCCGATGAAGAAGGAAGGCGCCATCCTGCTCGGCATCGGCGGCGACAACAGCGTCTCCGGCCGCGGCACCTTCTTCGAGGGCGTGCTGACCTCCGGCTATCCGACCGCCGCCACCGAGAACGCCGTCCAGGCCAACATCACCGCCGCGGGCTACGCGCCGGCGGGCGGCGGCAACCCGCAGCAGGGCTCCCAGATCGTGGGCGGCCAGTCGGGCCGGTGCGTCGACGTGCCGAACTCCAGCACCACCAACGGCACCCAGGTGCAGATCTGGGACTGCGGGAGCGGCACCAACCAGCGGTTCACCTCCACCTCGGGCAAGCAGTTGCAGGTGTACGGCAACAAGTGCCTGGACGCCAACGGGGGCGGTACCGCCAACGGCACCCAGGTGATCATCTGGGACTGCAACGGCCAGGCCAACCAGCAGTGGAACGTCAACTCCAACGGCACCATCACCGGCGTGCAGTCCGGCCTGTGCCTGGACGCCAACGCGGCCGGCACCGCCAACGGCACGAAACTCATCCTGTGGGCCTGCAACGGACAGGCCAACCAGCGGTGGACGCTGCGCAGCTGAGCTTCGGCCGCGCGGTGTCCGCCCTCCCGTGATCGCCGCGGCGAGAGATCGGACCACAACAAAGATCATTCTGTCGGGAGCTCCGAGCCCGTTCGGTCGTTTCGGCGTACCGATGCCCGACGCGGGCCCGGCTTCCCTGTCGTCCCCTACCCGCTACCCCGGGTAGGGGACGATCTCCTGCCGCGACGTCCGTCACGGACCGAGCGCCACAGGTGGGCGGTCACACCTGCACCGCCCACCTGCCGGCCGGGCGGGACCGTCCACTCCTGTGACGACGACCGGGCCTGTACGGCCGGGGGGTGTCGCACTGTTCGCCCAAGGGTCATCCGCCGTTCAACGGGTTCCCAGGCCGTCTCGTTAGGGTGCGTGGGCTGTGACCGCCGCCACCCCCGCCGTTCCGGCCCTGCCCGACGCCCCGGCCACCGCCGTCCGCGCGGCCAGGGCCGCCCGGGACCCGTTCCTGGACAACGCCAAGTACCTGGCGATCCTCCTCGTCGTGATGGGGCACCTCATCGAGGACCTGCGGGACGTCCCGGCCGCGCACGCCATCTACTTCTTCGGCTACACCTTCCACATGCCGCTGTTCATCACGCTGAGCGGCTACCTGTCGCGGAACTTCACCTTCTCGCCGGGCAAGGCGCGCAAGCTGATCACCCAGCTCGCGCTGCCGTACGTGATCTTCGAGCTCG
Organism: Sphaerisporangium sp. NPDC005288; assembly: GCF_040607475.1. Lineage (NCBI taxonomy): Bacteria > Bacillati > Actinomycetota > Actinomycetes > Streptosporangiales > Streptosporangiaceae > Sphaerisporangium > Sphaerisporangium sp. NPDC005288. Next base: position 157,395 of record NZ_JBEXGT010000005.1, read on the forward strand.
CATACTCGCTGCCGCGCCTGGTCATGTACGGCAAGCTCGACATCAGCCTGCTCGACCCGTACTACCTCACCTGGTTTCTGATGTCGCTGTTCATGTGGCGGCTGTCGACCCCGGTGTGGCAGCAGCTCCGCCGGCCGCTCGCCGTGGCGGTGGGGTTGTCCCTGCTCGGCGGCATGAGCGAGTTGCCCGACGAGCTGTCGATGAACCGCACGCTCGGCCTGCTGCCCTTCTACGTGCTGGGGCTGATGATCCGTCCCGAGCACCTGGAGCTCCTCAAGCGCCCGTGGGTGCGGGTGGCCGGCGCCGTGCTCCTGGTGGCGGGGCTGGTGGTCGCGTTCGCCGTGCACGCCGACATCGCGACCGAGTGGATCCGCTGGCGGCACAGCAACGCCAAGATCGGCGTGAACGACCTCACGGGCAGTGTGATCCGGCTGGCGATGCTGTCGGCGGGCGCGGTGCTGGTGGCCGCGTTCCTGGCCGTCACGCCCGCGCGCCGCACCTGGTTCTCCGGGCTCGGCGCGGCCACGATGTACGCGTACCTGCTGCACGGCTTCGCGGTGAAGGTGCTGGAGAGGTACGACGCGGGGCTGCGCACCCCGTGGGGCGTCGCCCTGGTGGCCGCGTTCGGCGTGGTCCTGGCCACCGTGCTGTGCACGCCGCCGGTGCGCCGCCTGTTCCGCTGGGCCGTGGAGCCGGACCTGTCGTGGGCCTTCACCGCCATCCGCCGCCCCCGGCCCTCACGCTGACCTCGTCCGGTTCGTGCCGGGGTCACCTCCGGGTTCATGCCAGGGCCGCGTCCGACAGGTCGCGTACCGCGCGGTGGGCCGCGCTGACGGCCGCGCCGGCGTCCCCGCCGGGCACCGTGTCCGCGCCGGCCATCGCGATGCGCCCGAAGCGCCGCCGCGCCGTGTCCGCCGGGAGCGGCGCGCCGGGAGCGGAGGCGTCCCACGGCCGGGCGTGCTCGCGGGCGTACCCGTGCCCCCACCGGTTCACCGTGAGCCCCTCCACGTCCCGGGCGGCGTCGAAGCCGAACGGGCCGAGCAGGCGGGCGAGCTGTTCCCTGACGGTGAACTCCAGCGCCGCGTACGGCGTGAGCGCCAGTGCGCGGCGCCCGGCCTCCGCCGCCTGCGCCGGAGCCATGCCGGGCGGGGCCGGGGCGTGCACGAGGTGGACGGTGATCGGCTCGTCCGGGCGGCGCGGGAACCGGTAGGAACCGGCGCCGACCGGCGGGGCGAGTTCGGCGGCGGCCCAGAACGCCCCGGTGAACCGGACGCGGTGGACGCCGGCCTCGCGGAAGGCGTGCCATGCCCGCAGTTGCGCCGTGGCGCACACCACCGGCATCCGCACCGCCTGCCGCATCGCGTCCCTCTGGGCGGCGGGCAGGTCGCGCACCAGGTGCGGGATCGCCGCCGCCCAGCAGGCCATGACCACGGCGCCGGCCCGGACCGTGCAGACCTGGTGGCCGTCGAAGTACCCCACGGTGACCGAGGCGGCGCTGTGGGGATCCCCGTCGTTGCGCACCAGCACCACCGGGCTGGACAGCCGCACCCGCACGCGGTTGGACGGCCGGTCCAGCGCGCCGTAGTCGAACCACGTGGTGGTGATGTCCTCCAGCGCCGTGGTCCCCGCGAATCCCGGCACCATGCGGCCGACCATCGCGCGCACCAGGGACTGCGGGCCCTCGGGCAGGCAGGGCACCTCGGCGTCGTCGCCCGCCCGTCGTCCGGCCGCCCGCGCCGGGTCGCGGGGCGGGGGCACCGAGCCGGCCGGCCCGAGTCCGGCGAAACCCGGATAGGCGTGGCGGTCCGCGGCGGCCCAGGCGTCGATGGCGCCCAGCGCGTCCGCGCCGTGAGCCCGGGTCGCGGTGGGCATCGTCCGGCAGAACGCGACGGCGTCGGGGTGGACGCAGCAGACCTCCCGCAGGAAGCCCGTGTAGCTCAGCCTGGCGAGCCGCCGCTTCTTGTCCTCGCCGGACAGGCCGGGGAACCAGTCGGGAGGGTCGTCGTAGAGCATGACCAGGTCGTTCCTGGCCTGCGCGGCGATCGGCAACTCGGCGACCCACTCGGCGGTCGTCCTGTCCGGGCCCAGGGCCACCAGCCGGTCGGCGCCGGCGCCGTAGGTCTCCCGGTCGCAGAAGACCCCTTCGTGCATGCCGAGGCCTGGATACAGGCCCGGTTCGGCGTGCGCGCGTAACCTGCCGGGTTCGGCGCCGAGGTCGGCCAGGAGCTCCCGCGCCTGCGGCGGCCAGGCGGAGGGGGCGTAGAGCGCGCGGGCGCCGCCGTGCGCGACCAGCGGTCCGGCCCGCCGGGCGGGGTGGAACTCGGTGCGGCGTGCGTGCCCGCCGATGTCGTCGTGGCCGTCGAGGATGAGCACCCGCGCCCCGGGGTGGCGCCGCACCCAGGTGTAGGCGGCGGTGACACCGCTGATGCCGGCGCCGACGACGACCAGGTCGTAGCTCTCCCCGGGCGGCCGTGGCGCGTCCACGCGCTCCCAGAACCTGCCGTCGCGCAGGGCGCGGGCCACGCCGGTGGCGTCCGGGGTGTCCCCTCGCAGCCCTTGCAGCGCGGCCGGGTGCGGCCGTGCGCGCCCGTGTCCCGGGTGCGTCCCATCCCCCGGGGACGGTGAAGGTCCGCCCGGGTCGCCGGCCGGGCCGAAGGGCGTACCGGCGGACGCCGGGCCGGCGGGGGAGGCGAAGGCGGCGCACGCGGCGGCCGTCGTGACGCCGTCTAGGAACGCCCTGCGGCTGATCGCGCGTCCCGTCCACGGTCCGGCGCTCCGGTCGCCTCCGGACGCGCGGGCCGAGGTCGCGGGGGATCGCCCGCCGGGAGGGAAATGAGCCGTCATTCCGCCGATCCTCACCCCGCGCGCAATGGAACAAGGCGCATGTCGCGGGCGGCGAGCCGAGTCTTTTCGGGTTCATTGCGTGGGCCCTACGGGCGCGGCATCCCGCTTTGATGGTGATCGTGCCTCATGTGGGGAACGCCGCGAACACCTGGTTCGTTGGGCCGGACGAAGACGATCCGCGCGGACGAATCGGAGTCGCCGCGAAATGCCAGGGGGCTTTTCGCCGGCCGATGAAGATACGGGGCAAACGGGGTAACGTTCGCGTTCGCGGGTCGATTTATGACGACGGGGTGTGCTGCACGTGGTGGGCAGACAGGGCAGGGTCACCGGCAAGATCGGGCCGGGCCTTGTGGGCGAGGTGCTGGTGCCGATACGCGGGGGCGTTGAGGCCTTCTACGCCCATCCCAGCGTGCCCGAAGAGGAGATCCCGGTGGGAACGATCATCATCGTCGTCGAGTACTCGCCACCACGCACCGTCTACGTGGCGCGCGCGATCGTCTGACTCTCCCACCCCCCTCATCTCGGAGGTCAACACACATGACCGGTACGGAGCTGGCCTTCTGGGCCGGCGGCATCGTCGTCCTGTTCGTCGTCCTGGTCCTGCTGTTCAAGGCCGTGTGGCGGGTCGCCGAGCCGAACGAGGCGCTCATCATCTCCGGCCTCGGCGCCCACACGAGGAACGAACTGGCCGACAGCCTGGGCTTCAAGATCATCACGGGGAAGGGCGCGGCGGTCATCCCGGGCTTCCAGACCGCCCGCCGCCTGCGGCTCGACAGCCGCGCCACCAACCTCCAGGTCAACTGCGTGACCCAGCAGGGCATCCCGGTCCAGGTACGCGGCGTGATCATCTACAAGGTCGGCGACGACTTCGTCTCCATCGCCAACGCCGCCCGCCGCTTCCTGGACCAGCAGGACAGCATGAGCGGGGCGATCCACGAGCTGTTCACCGGCCACCTGCGCTCGATCATCGGCAACCTCACCGTCGAGGACCTCATCCTCAACCGCGAACGGCTCACCGGCGAGACCCGCAGCAGCGCCGCCGACGAGATGAGCAAGCTCGGCCTGGTCGTCGACTCCCTGCAGATCCAGGAGATCGACGACGAGACCGGCTACATCCTCAACCTCGGCAAGCCGCACGCCGCCAAGGTCGCCGCCTCCGCCCGTATCGCCGAGGCCCAGCGCGACCAGGAGGCCACCGAGGCCGAGCAGGTCGCCGCCGCCAAGAAGGCCGCGGCCATCCGCGAGTCCCAGATCCAGCAGGCCGGCTACCAGGCCGAGGTCGACCAGGCGTCCGCCAAGGCCCGGCAGGCCGGCCCGCTGTCGGAGGCCACGGCCCGCCAGGAGGTCGTCGTCCAGGAGACCCGCGCCGCCGAGCTGGAGGCCAACCTGGCCGAGCAGCGGCTCCAGTCGCAGGTCCGCAAGCCCGCCGACGCCAAGGCCTACGAGACGGTCACCCTCTCCCAGGCCGAGCGCGACGCCCGCATCGCCCAGGCCGAGGCCGAGGCCAGGGAGACCGAGCTGCGCGCCGTCGCGCAGGCGTCCCAGGTGAAGCAGGCCGCCGCCGCCGAGGCCGAGTCGGTGCGGCTGCGCGCCGAGGCGGCCGGCGCGGCCTCCCGCGCCACCGGTGAGGGCGAGGCGGCCGCCGCGCAGGCGCGCGGCCTGGCGGAGGCGGAGGCGGCCAAGGCGCGCGGCCTGGCCGAGGCCGAGGCGGCCAAGGCCAAGGGCCTGGCGGAGGCCGAGGCGATCAGGGCCCGCTCGCAGGCTCTCTCGGAGAACCAGGAGGCCGTCATCGCCCAGCAGCTCGCCGAGAACTGGCCGGCGATCGTCGAGGCCGGCTCCAAGGCGTTCGGCAACGTCGACCACATGGTCGTCCTGAACGGCGCCCAGGGCGTCGAGGAGCTGCTGGCCAAGGCGCTGACCCTCGGCGGCACCGGCCTCGGCCTGGCCCGCTCCCTGCTGTCCGGCGCCACCCCGCCCAACCTGAACGGCGCCCCCGCCGCCCCCGAGACGGCCGTCAACGGCGCCGTCCCCCTGGAGAAGTAGCCCAAGGACTCCCGGTCACCCGGACGGGGCCGGGCGCGCACGACGGCGCGCCCGGCCCCGCCGCATGCGTGGGGACGGGCGTGGCGGGCCCTGCGGAGAGTGTTCTAGGCTCGGTGCGGTGACGATCCTCCATCTGGCGCTGGCCGCCGACTGGGAGGCCGCCGTGCGTGCCGGTGAGTACCGCGTGTCCACGCTCGGCCGCACCCTCGAGCAGGAGGGGTTCATCCACGCCAGCGCCGACCGGGCGCAGCTGGACGGGGTGGCCCGGAACTTCTACGCGGCGGTGGCCGCCCCCCTCGTCGTGCTGACCATCGACGAGGCGCTGCTGGACGGCGAGGTCCGCCTGGAGGTGCCTCCCGGCGCGCAGGAGGCCTTCCCGCACATCTACGGCCCCGTCCCCGTCCACGCCGTCACCTCCGTGGAGCCCTTCTCCCTCTGACCGGCCTCGGCCCGAGGACCTCGGCCAGGGCGTCCAGGGCCGCGGCGTAGGAATGCTCCGGCGGTGTCCCGTACCCGACGATGACGCCCTGCGGATGGCCGGGGCTCTCCCGGTGCCAGTAGTCGGCCAGGCCGCCCAGGGCCAGGCCGCGCTCATCCGCCGCCGCGAGGACGGCCCTTTCGTCCGGGCCGCCGGGCGGCAGGTGGATCAGCGCGTTCAGGCCGGCAGCGATGCCGCCTCCGTCGGTGAACGAGGCGCGCGCGGGGCCGAGGCGCGCCAGCAGCAGGTCGCGGCGGCGGCGGTAGTGCAGCCGGCAGGCGCGCACGTGCCGGTCGTAGGCGTGCGAGGTGATCAGGTCGGCCAGGACGAGCTGGCCGAGGGTCTCGGTGTGGTGGTCGGCGTGCAGCTTGGCGTCGGTGACCGGACCGACCAGGCGCGGGGGCAGGACCATCCAGGCCAGGCGCAGCGCCGGACCGAGGGTCTTGGAGGCGGTGCCGAGGTAGGCGACGTGATCGGCGGCCATGCCCTGCAGGGCGCCGACGGGCTGGCGGTCGTAGCGGAACTCGCCGTCGTAGTCGTCCTCGATGATCAGGCCGCCGGTGCTGCGCGCCCAGTCCGCGAGGGCGTGGCGGCGTTCGGGGTGCAGGGTGGTGCCGGTCGGGAACTGATGGGCGGGGGTCACCACGACCGCGCCCACCCCCTCGTAGGCCGCCGTGCTCAGCAGGCCGGTGCGCGCCCCGCGCCCGTCGACCGGCAGGGGCAGGACGCCGGCGCCCGCCCGGCGCACGATGTCCCGGTGGAAGGCCAGCGCCGGATCCTCCATCGCGATGGTGGGCCGCCGGCCGGCGGCGACCACCCCGGCCAGCAGCGCGAGGGCCTGCACGTACCCGGTCGTGATGATGATCCGGTCGGGATCGGCGAGCACGCCGCGCGTGCGCCCGAGATAGCCGGCCAGCGCGGTGCGCAGCGCGGCGGTGCCGCCCGGCGCCCCGTAGCCGTGCACGGTGGCCGGCACGGTCGCCAGCACCCGCCGGGTGGCGCGCAGCCACGCCGCCGAGGGGAACGTGGTCACGTCGGGGCTGCCGGGCCGCAGGTCGAACCTGGGCGCCGGGGAATCCCCGCCGGCGAGCGGCGCGCCCGCGCGCTGCGGGGCGACGTCGGCGACCGAGGTGCCCGAGCCGTGGCGGGCCGTCAGGTAGCCCTCGGCGATGAGCTGGTCGTAGGCGGCGCTCACCGTGCCGCGCGAGAGCCCGGTCTCGGCGGCCAGCGCCCGGCTGGACGGCAGGCGGGTGCCCGGCGCGAGCCGGCCGTCGCGGATCGCGTCGCGCAGCGCGTGCTCGAGGCCGGTGCGCCGACCGGCGACGGCGTCCATCTCGACGAGCAGGTCGACTCCGAAAGTGGCCCAATCTCCTGACACAACACTGGATCTTACCGCCGGTCCACTGGGCTTCTACCATGGATTTCATGACGACGACGAACACCACGGGCGCCCCCGCCGGCACGCGGCCGCAGCCCCGTGTCAACTTGAAGAAGCACACCGCCGAGATGTACAGGGCCCTCGGCGAGCTGGACGGCGTGGTCGCCGGCAGCGGCCTGGAGGCCCCGCTGCTCGAACTGGTGCGCATTCGCGCCTCCCAGATCAACGGCTGCGCTTTCTGCGTCGACATGCACACCATCGACGCGCGGGCCGCGGGTGAGCGGGAGCAGCGCATCTACGCCCTAACGGTCTGGCACGAGACGCCGTTCTTCACCGACCGCGAGCGCGCCGCGCTGGAGCTGACCGAGGCGATCACCCTGCTGCCGCAGAGCGGAGTGGGCGACGAGGTCTACGCCCGGGCCGCGGAGCAGTTCGGCGAGGAGGAGCTGTCCAAGCTCATCTGGGCGATCATCATGATCAACGCCTGGAACCGCATCGGCGTCACCTCGCGGCTGGTCCCCGGGAACTACCACCCCTCCGCGCACTGATGACCTCTCCCAAGGCGGCGGAGCTGCGGGCGCTGCACGTGCCCGGACGGCCGCTGGTGCTGCCGAACGTCTGGGACGCCGCCTCGGCGCGCGCCGTGGTGGAGGCGGGCTTCCCCGCCGTGGCCACCGGCAGCGCGGCGGTGGCGCCCGTCCTCGGCTACGCGGACGGTGAGGAGGCGCCGGCCGGCGCGATGCTGGACGCGGTCGCCCGCATCGCTCGCGCGGTGCCGGTGCCGGTCACCGCCGACCTGGAACGGGGGTACGGGCTCGCGCCCGCCGAACTGGTCGAGCGGCTGGTCGCGACGGGGGCGGCCGGTCTCAACCTGGAGGACTCCGACCCGGGCACCGGCACGCTGGTCGATCCCGATGAGCACGCCGGCTTCCTGGCGGAGGTGCGGGCCGCCGCCGCGGGGGCGGGAGCCGACCTGGTGATCAACGCGCGGGTGGACACGTACCTGCGCGGCGCGGGGACCTCCCACGGTGCGGGGGCCGCGGACCCGCGCGACGAGGGGACCACCGACCGGCGGCTCGCCGACGCCGTGGAGCGCGGGCGCCGCTACCTGCGGGCGGGAGCCGACTGCGTGTACCCGATCGGCGTCGCCGGCCCCGAGGTGATCAAGACGCTGGTCGCCGAGGTGGGCGGGCCGGTCAACGTGCTGTTCCGCCCGGGCGTCCCCTCCCTCGCGGAGCTGGCCGCCCTGGGCGTCGCCCGGGTGAGCTTCGGGCACGGCCTGCACGCCGCCACCCAGCGGTACCTGGCCGCGATGCTGTCCGCGATCGCCTCCGGGGAGAGCCCGTACGAGATCGGCGGCCCGTAGGCGTCCTGACCAGCCCGAACGCCGGCGTCCTGCCGGGGCAGGAGTGGGATGCGGTGCCACCACGCCCACCGCGACGCCGGCGGGACGTGGCGCGTCCGCGACGACCCGCGACGCCTGCGGCCGGCCGGTGAGCCCGTACGGGACCCGTGCGATTGGAGCTCTCCGCACAGGGGCAGGTACCGGCAGGAAGCGCACGCGCCCCCCGGCGGTGACATCGAGCGGGGGGCTGTATGGGCATGAGCGGGTTCCTGGGCAGGTGGCCGGTGCTGCGGCAGCTCACCGGCCCCGACCGCGGCGGCCTCGGAGCGGCGGCCCGCTCGCCCCGCACCGACGCGCTGCGCGCCCGCGTCGCCACCGCCGACCGCGTGGTGAAGTCGGTCTGCCCCTACTGCGCGGTGGGCTGCGCCCAGAACGTGTACGTCTCCGGGGGCAAGGTCGTGCAGATCGAGGGAGACCCCGACTCTCCGGTCAGTCGCGGCAGGCTGTGCCCGAAGGGGTCGGCCTCCCTCCAGCTCACGACCGGCCCGGGGCGCGAGCACGCGGTGCTGTACCGCAGGCCCCACGGCACCGAGTGGGAGCAACTCGACCTGGACACGGCCATGACCATGGTGGCCGACCGGGTGGTGCGCACCCGGCGCGAGACCTGGCAGGAGGAGTGCGACGGCAGACGCGTCGCCAGGACCCTCGGCATCGCCACCCTGGGCGGCGCGACGCTGGACAACGAGGAGAACTACCTCATCAAGAAGCTGATGACCGGGCTCGGCGTGATCCAGGTGGAGAACCAGGCGCGGGTCTGTCACAGCTCCACGGTCACCGGGCTCGGCACCTCCTTCGGCCGGGGCGGTTCCACGACCTTCCTGCAGGACCTCCAGTTCTCCGACTGCATCATCATCGAGGGCTCCAACTTCGCCGAGGCGCACCCGGTGGGCTTCCAGTGGGTGATGGAGGCCAAGCTGCGCGGCGCCACGATCATCCACGTGGACCCGCGCTTCAGCCGGACCAGCGCGATGGCCGACCTGTACGTGCCGATCCGCCCCGGTTCCGACATCGCCTTCCTCGGCGGGATCATCAACCACGTGCTCCAGGAGGGCAAGGACTTCCGCGAGTACGTCCTCAACTACACCAACGCGTCGAGCATCGTCACCGACGACTACGCCGACACCGAGGACCTGGACGGGGTGTTCTCCGGCTGGGACCCCGGTACCCGCACCTACGACGTCGCGACCTGGCAGTACAAGGGGCCAGCGGTGAAGGCCGCGTCGGGGCGGCGGCTGCGCCTTGAGGAGTACCACGTTCCCGGCCGCAGCGAGGCGCACGGCTCGGGCGGCGCCCCGGTCAGCGCGCACCCGCAGTGCGACGAGACGCTCACCGACCCGCGCTGCGTGTACCAGATCCTCAAGCGCCACTTCGCCCGCTACACCCCGGAGTTCGTCCACCGGACGTGCGGCATCCCGCCGAAGCTGTTCCACCGGGTCTGCGACGCGCTGACCGCCAACTCCGGGCGCGAGCGCACCAGCGCGTTCGCCTACGCGGTCGGCTGGACCCAGCACACCGTGGGCACGCAGTACATCCGGGCGGCGAGCATCCTGCAGTTGCTGCTCGGCAACATCGGGCGGCCGGGCGGCGGCATCATGGCGCTGCGCGGCCACGCCAGCATCCAGGGGTCCAGCGACATCCCGACCCTGTACAACCTGCTGCCCGGCTACATCCCGATGCCGTACGCGCACAGCGACGAGGACCTGGACACCTTCGTCGAGGTGATCAGCACGCAGAAAGGGTTCTGGGCCGACGCGCGCAACTACGTCGTCAGCCTGCTCAAGGCCTACTACGGGGATGCGGCGAGGCCCGACAACGACTTCTGCTTCGGCCATCTGCCCCGGCTGACCGGCTCGCACAGCACCTACGACACGACGATGGCCCAGCTCGACGGCGTCTGCAAGGGCTACTTCCTGTTCGGGCAGAACCCGGCGGTGGGGTCGGCCAACGCCCGCCTGCAGCGCCTCGGGATGGCGAACCTGGAGTGGCTGGTCGTGCGCGACTTCTCGCTCATCGAGTCGGCGACCTGGTGGAAGGACGGCCGCGAGGTGCAGAGCGGCGAGCTGCGCACCGAGGAGATCGCCACCGAGGTGTTCTTCTTCCCCGCCGCCGCGCACACCGAGAAGAGCGGCACCTTCACCAACACCAACCGCCTGCTCCAGTGGCACGACACGGCCGTCGAACCCGCGGGCGACCGCCGCAGCGACCTGTGGTTCACCTACCACCTGGGCCGGATGGTCAAGGAGCGGCTGGCCGGCTCGGACGAGCCGGGCGACCGCGCGTTCCTCGACCTGGCCTGGGACTACCCGGTCGAGGGCCCGCTCGCCGAGCCGAGCGCCGCCGCCGTGCTCCAGGAGATCAACGGGTACGGCCCCGACGGGCGGCTCCTGTCGGGCTACACCGAGCTGCGCGACGACGGCTCGACGCGGTGCGGCTGCTGGATCTACTGCGGGGTGTACGCCGACGGCGTCAACCAGGCGGCGCGCCGCAGGCCGCACACCGAGCAGAGCTGGACCTCCCGCGAATGGGGCTGGGCCTGGCCGCTCAACCGGCGCATCCTGTACAACCGCGCGTCGGCCGACCCGGAGGGCGCCCCGTGGAGCCCGCGCAAGGCGTACGTGTGGTGGGACGCCTCACTCGGCAGGTGGACCGGGCACGACGTGCCGGACTTCGTCGAGGACCGGCCCCCTGACCACCGGCCGCCCGAGGACGCCGAGGGCGTGGACGCGCTGTCGGGCATCGACCCGTTCATCATGCAGGGCGACGGGAAGGGCTGGCTGTTCGCGCCCGCCGGGCTGATGGACGGCCCGCTGCCGACCCACTACGAGCCGCAGGACACCCCGTCGGAGAACCTGCTGCACCCCGCGCAGCGCGGCAACCCGGCCCGGCTGACCTACGACCGGCCCGGCAACCGCTACCACCCGCCCGGCAGCGAGGTCTACCCGTACGTGGTCACCACCTACCGGCTGACCGAGCACTTCACCGCCGGGGGCATGAGCCGCTGGGTGCCGTACCTGTCGGAGCTCCAGCCGCAGATGTTCTGCGAGGTGTCGCCGGAGCTGGCCGAGGAGCGCCTGCTGGAGCACGGCGGCTGGGCCACCGTCATCAGCGCGCGCGGCGCCATCGAGGCCAGGGTCATGGTCACCGACCGGATGCCGTCGTTGCACCTGGACGGCCGGGTCGTCCACCAGATCGGCCTGCCCTACCACTGGGGACCGAACGGCCTGGCCGTCGGCGACCCCGCGAACGAGCTGACCTCCATCGTGCTGGACCCGAACGCCGACATCCAGGAGACCAAGGTGCTCACCGCCGACATCCAGCCGGGACGGCGGCCGCGCGGACCCGGCCTCCCGCGCCTGGTGGAGACCTTCCGCCGCCGCGCCGGCATCGACCAGCCCGCACACCAGGGTGGCGTGCGATGACGGCGCCTCCGGCCGCCGGGCTGCCCGCGGTCCAGGAGGAGACCGGCTACCCGGAGCACCCGCCGCGGATGGGCTTCTTCACCGACACCTCGTTGTGCATCGGGTGCAAGGCGTGCGAGGTGGCCTGCAAGGAGTGGAACCGGCTTCCCGCGGACGCGCCTTTCGAGCTCACCGCCATGTCCTTCGACAACACCGGGCAGCTGTCGGGGTCCACCTGGCGGCACGTCGCCTTCATCGAACAGCGCAAGCCGGTGCGCGCGCCGCAGGCCCCCGGCGGACGGCCTTCCGGCGACCAGGGGGCCGGTGACCTACGCTGGCTGATGGCCTCCGACGTGTGCAAACACTGCACCGACGCGGCCTGCCTGAACGTCTGCCCCACCGGCTCGCTGTTCCGCACCGAGTTCGGCACGGTCGTCGTCCAGGAGGACGTGTGCAACGGCTGCGGCTACTGCGTCTCGGCCTGCCCGTACGGGGTGATCGACAAGCGCGAGGACGACGGCCGGGTGTTCAAGTGCACGCTGTGCTACGACCGCCTCGGCGACGGGCTCGTCCCGGCCTGCGCCAAGGCGTGCCCGACCGAGTCCATCCAGTTCGGGCCGGTGGACGAGCTGCTCGAACGGGCCGAGGCGCGTCTGCGCTCGCTGCACCGCGACGGCGTCCAGGACGCCCGCCTCTACGGCGAGGACCCCGAGGACGGGGTGCGCGGCAACGGCGCGTTCTTCCTCCTGCTGGACGAGCCGGAGGTGTACGGCCTGCCGCCCGCCCCCATGGACCCCACCCGCGACCTGCCGTCGATGTGGCGGCACGCGGCCGCCGCCGCGGCGGCCCTGGTCTGCGGGGTCGCCGCCGCCTTCCTCACGGCACGCCGATGAGGCTCGGCGGCGCCGCGGACATCAGCGCGACGAGAGCGAGGAGCGAGATGACGACGCGTGGACGCGCCGGCGGTGGGGCGACCCTGACGGCCGATTCGATCGCGGAGGAGTTCACCTCCTACTACGACCGGCCCATCCTCAAGCCGCCGGTCTGGCGGGAACTGCACATCGGCGGGTACCTGTACCTGGGCGGGCTGGCCGGCGCCTCCTCGGCGCTCGCGGCCGGCGGCGAGCTGACCGGCCGCCCGTCTCTGGCCCGCGCGACGAAGCTCGCCGCGCTCGCCGGCATCACGCTGTCGCTGGCCGCGCTGGTGGCCGATCTCGGGCGTCCGGCCCGCTTCGTCAACATGCTGCGCGTCGTCAAGCCGTCCTCGCCGATGAACATGGGCTCCTGGCTGCTGGCCGCGTACGCGCCGCTGGCCGGGGTCAGCGCGCTCACCGACCTCACCGGCAGGTTCCCCCTCGTGGGACGGGCCGCCGGGTACGGCGCGGCGGTCCTCGGACCAGCGGTCAGCACCTACACCGCGGTGCTGATCGGCGACACCGCCGTGCCCGCCTGGCACCAGGGGCACCGCGAGATGCCGTTCCTGTTCGCCGGCTCGGCCATGGCCACGGCGGCCGGGGCGGCCCTCATCGCCACGCCGGCGGCCGAGAACGCCCCGGCGCGCCGCGCGGCCGTGCTCGGCGCCGCGCTGGAACTGGCCGCCGGGCGGCTGATGCGCCGCCGCCTCGGCATGGTCGCCGAAGCGTACGAGCGGGGACGGCCCGGCACGCTGACCCGTGCCGGCGAGCTCCTGAGCCTGGCCGGCGCCCTGACCGCCCTGGCCGCCGGCCGCGTCTCCGTCGGCCGTGTCTCAGGAGGCTCGCCCACCGGCCGGGGCCGGGTCCGGGCCGGCTCCCTGGCTTCACTCGCGTCACCGACCTCCAGGCCGCGCGCCTCCCACGCCATCCCCGGCCATCCAGGGCGGGGACGAGCCCTCGCGGTCGTCTCGGGCGCCGCGCTGATGGCCGCCTCGGTCTGTGTCCGCTTCGGGGTGTTCTCGGCGGGTGTCGCCTCCAGCCAGGACCCCCGCTACACCGTCGTCCCGCAGCGCGCCCGCCTGTCCACCCCGCCGTCCTAGGAGGGTCGCGCACCCGCTTCACCTCCCGCCGTCCTGGAAGCGCCGCGCACCCGCCTTGACCCGCCGTCCTAGGAGCGCTGCGCCGCGCCTGCGGGTGCCGGCGCCGGACGCGTGGCGGGGCGCCAGGCGGCGCGGGCGGCGGCGGCGGAACAGGCTCCGGCGAGGAGCAGGACGGCGATGGCCGCCGCGGTCCAGCCGAGTCCGGCGCTCAGGTACAGCCCGCCGAGCACGGCGATGGCGCCGACGGAGGAGAGCACGGGGCCGGTCGAGTTCAGCGCCGACAGCGCGGACGCCCGGCCGGGGCCGGCCACCGCCGACACCTGGGCGATCAGAGGGCTGTACCCGGCGGCATGGCCCGCCCCGGCCGCGAACAGCAGCGGCGTCACCAGCGCCACCGGCCACCCGCCGCCCCACAGCCCGGTCACCGCCGCCACCGCCCCCGCGACCCCGGCGAAGACGACCGGGCCGGCGACCGGGAGGGCCGTCTGCGTCCGTTCCGGCAGCCGGGTCCAGGTCAGGCTCAGCGCGGCGAACCCCGCCGCGTACGGGGCGAAGGCCAGTCCCGCGCCGAACGGGCCGAACCCCAGCCGCCCCTGCAGGTGGAGGGTCAGCGCGAACAGGAAGGCCGCGTAGCAGGCCATCACCGTGAAGCACGCGACCAGCGCGGGCCGCACACCCCTGGGACGCAGCACCGTCAGGTCGAGCAGCGGCTGCCCGCCGCGCAGGGCCATGCGGCGCTCGAACCGCGCGAATCCCGCGAGCAGCAGGGCCCCGGCGGCCAGCGACGCCCACGTCCAGGGCCGCCAGCCGTGCTCCCTGCCGAAGATCAGCGGCGTGATCAAGGCCGTCATCGCCACGGTCAGCAGGCCGACGCCGGCCAGGTCCAGCCGCGCGGCCGTCGCGCCCGCGCGCGGCAGCGCCCGCACGCCGGCGACCAGCAGGACCGCGCCGGCCGGCACGTTGATGAGGAACGCCGGACGCCAGCCGAGGCCGAACAGGTCGGCCCCGACGACGAGCCCGCCGGCCAGCTGGCCGAGCGCCACCCCGAGGGCCAGCACCATCGAGTACAGCCCGATCGCCCGCTTGCGCGCCGCCCCGTCGAAACGCAGCTGGATGAGGGAGAACACCTGCGGCGTCATCAGCGCCGCGGCGGCGGCCTGCACGATCCGCGCCGCCACCAGCGCGGGGGCCGCCCAGGCCAGCCCGCAGAGCAGGGAAGCCAGCGTGAAGCCGGCCAGCCCGCCGAGGAAGGCCCGCCGGTGGCCGAGCACGTCGCCGAGCCGCGCGCCGGTGACGATCAGCAGGCCGAGGGCCAGCATGTACGCGGAGGCGACGAGCTGCACCATCGCCCCGTCGCCGCCGAGGTCGCGCTGGATGGACGGCAGCGCCACCGTGACGATCGAGCCGTCCATCGATGCCATCGTCTGGCCGGTGAGCAGGACCGCGAGGACGGTGCCGCCCCGCCGCCGGGTGAGCGTGGAAACCATTCCGACAGGCTCGCCCGCCGCCCCGTCCGGCGTCTTGCACGTATTTGCGCCTCTTCTCTCGGACGTCCGAAATGTGGCCGCATCGGGCAGAGAAGTGGGGTGGCCGTGCCTAAGGTGGGCGGGTGCGTACGTCCCGACGGGTGGTGGACGGGTCAGACTTCTCCGTCCATGTGGTGTCATGCGGTGAACGGCACGACGGATGGTCGGCGCCGGAGGAGGGCCACGGCAACGGCCTCGTGCTCGTGCGGCGCGGCAGGTTCCGCGTGCGCAGCGACGGCGACGAGGTGAGCGCCGACCCGACGATGGGTTATCTGACGGTCCCCGGCCGCGAGTACGCCTTCGCGCACCCGGCGGGCGGCGATGTGTGCACCTTCATCCACGTGCGGGAGCCGCTGTGGCACGCCGTGGCCGGCGACGAGCCGCCGCGGGCGCCGGTCGCGGTCGACGGCAGGGTCGAGCTCGCCCACCGGCTGCTCCTGCGCGCCACGGCCGACGCCGCCGACCCGGTGGAGCGGCTCGTGGACGCGATCGCCGCCGCGGTGCGGGTCCCCCGGACCCGGCCGGGGCGTGGCCGGGGCGAGCTGGCGGCGCGGGCGCGGGAGGCCATCGTCGCGGGCGACCCGGAGTCGGCCGACCTGGTGCGGCTGGCGCGGGCCCTCGGCGTGTCGCCCTCGCACCTGAGCCGCACGTTCCGCGCGCACGTCGGCATGACCGTCAGCGGCTACCGCAACCGGGTGCGGGTCAGCCGGGCCCTGGCCCGCATCGAGGAGGGCGAGACCGACCTGGCCGGGCTGGCGCTCGCCCTGGGGTTCGCCGACCAGGCCCACCTGACCCGGACGGTCCGCGTCGTCCTCGGCCACCCGCCCGGCCACGTCCGCGGCCTGTTCTCCGGCTGATCTCCGTACGATGATCCGCGCCCGCGCCCGGCCGGGTGGAATCGTCCGCGAATGGTGGCGCGAATGGCCGAGAAATGTCATCGGATTGGAATGACAAATGGCCTGAATAAGTTTTTTCGCCGTGATATGATGATGAAAGTCATATATATGCTCTCCGGTCGTGAACGAAAACGGAGAACCGAGCCGCACCGCCCTCATGGCGGCCGCCGCCCGCGCCGCGCATCTGATCGTCGACGACCCGCCGCTGATCTTCGCCGACACCCTGGCCCACGCGCTGCTCGCCGACCGCGCCGAGGAACTCCTCGCCTACCACCGGCTGCACGGCGCCCATCTCATCCTCTCCGGCGTCCGCGCCGCGGCCGTCACCCGCGCCCGCCACACCGAGGACCGGCTCGCCGACGCCGTGCGCCGCGGCGTCGCCCAGTATGTGATCCTCGGCGCGGGCCTCGACTCCTACGCCTACCGGGCCGGCGCCGGCGCGCCGGTCCAGGTCTACGAGGTCGACCATCCGGCGACCCAGGCGTGGAAGAGGACGGCCCTGGCGGGCGCGGGCATCGCCGTCGCGGACACCGTGACCTTCGTCCCCGTCGACTTCGAGAACGACGCGCTGCTGGACGGCCTGACCCACGCGGGCTTCGACCCCTCCCGTCCCGCCTTCGTGAGCTGGCTCGGCGTGACGATGTACCTGACCAGGGAGGGCATCGGCCGCACCCTGGAGGTGATCGGCGGGTTCGCGCCCGGGTCGCAGGTCGTCGTCGACCACATGCTGCCGGAGGAACTGCGCGACGAGGCCGGGCAGGCGTACGTCGAGGGCGTCATGCCCATGGCCGCCGAGCAGGGCGAACCGTGGCTGTCGATCCTCGGCCCCGAGGAGATGGCCGCCCTGCTCGCCGAGCACGGACTGACGGCCGTCGAGCACGCCGGCCAGCGCGAGTCCGTGGACGCCGCCCTGTGGACCCGCACCGACAGCCTGCGCCCGTCGGCCCTGTCCATGCTCACCCGCGCGGTCGTCCGGAGCTGACCTCGGGACGTCCCGGGACGTCCAGGGTTGATCCACGGGGCGTCCGAGGCCGACCCGGGCGTCCAGGCTGATCCCGGGAGGCGTCCCGCGCCGGTCTCTGGGGCCGGACTTCCCAGGCGTGCCGGACCGGCTTCTGGGGCTGGGAGGTTCAGGCGTGCCGGGTGCGGAGCCGGACGCCGTTCCAGAGCCAGCGGCGGGCGACGGCGAGGGCGAGGGGCGGCGGCACCGTGCCCGCGCCGAGGCCCACGTCTACGAGCAGGTCGAAGACCTCCTTGCGGCGGGCGGCGGTGGCGATCGCGGCGTCGATGAACCCCGGCGACCGGGCGGCGCGCGAGAGCAGGTCCGTGGTGCGCAGGTGCCGTCCGAGCGCCCCGGCCAGCTTGCGGCGGTAGGCGGGCAGCGGGTCCGCCGCCTCGACGGCGGCCTCCCCGGCCAACCGGCCGGACAGCAACGCGTAGTAGATGCCCTCGCCGGTCAGCGGGTTGATCAGGCTCGCCGCGTCACCGGCCAGCAGCACCCGCCCGGCGCCGGGCCTCGGCCGGCCGGGGGACAGCGGCAGGTGGTGGGCGCGCAGGTCGCGAGCGGGCAGGTGGGGCAGCAGCTCGGCGAGCCGGCCGTGCAGGACCTCCCGGCCCGGACGGCCGGTGGCGCGCAGCCGCGGCAGCATCATCCCGAACCCGACGTTCGCCGTGCCGTCCCCGATCGGGAAGGACCACGCGTAGGCGGGCCACCCGTCGCGTTGCATGGCGATGAACTGGACGTCGTCGTCGGCGGGAACCTCGGCGTAGCCGCGCACCGCGATCGCGGTGTGCCGGTCGGGCGACGGCGGCACCCCGATCAGCCGCCGCACGGCCGAGTTGGCCCCGTCGGCGGCGACGACCACGCGCGCGGCCAGCACGTCGTCCAGGACGACCCGGTTGGCGCGCGCGGCGAGCCCGCGGACGCGGTGCCGGCGCACCTCGACGCCCCTCGCGCGGGCGGCCTCCACCAGGCGGGCGTCGAAGACCGCCCGCGGGACCACGTGATTGGGGCGGGCGACGGCGGCGGTCACCCGCGCGCCGCCCGGGGACACCACCGACAGCCCCCGCGCGGGCCGGTAGTCGTCGATCAGATCGGGGACGCCGAGCAGGGCGAGCTCTTCGCGGCCGTGCGCGGCGATGCCGTCCCCGCACGCCTTGTCACGCGGGAAGTCGGCCTTGTCGACCAGGAGCACCCGGGCGTCCGGCCGTAGTTGCCTGGCGCGGATGGCCGCCGCCGCACCCGCCGGCCCGCCCCCCACCACGACGACATCCCAGATCTTGTCCACTCGCCCAGCCTGCCACAGCGCGGAGGCGGGGGCGTCCAGGAAGAATGTCGATTTTACAGGACGCGGTCAGCTTGTAAAGAGCGATTGTCCGCGAATATCGGCACCGGTATTGATCAGATTATGTTCCGGCGTTCCGGGTTATTTCGCCTCATTGTTGTGCCGTGGCCGATCGCCGCCCCGCGAGCCATCCCCCCGACAAAGCCGGAGCCCCCCATGATGAGACGTGCCCTCGCGACCGTCGCCCTCTCCCTCGTCACGATACTCGGTTTAACAATACCCGCATACGCGGTGACGCTCGAGCAAAAGCTCGCCGCACTTTCCAGTTTCAGCCAGCCCACGGCGGCCAGCTCCTCCGCCTGGCAGGCCGCCTGGCAGAACCAGGGCAACTGGGCGGACTACGCCTTCGACTGGTCGACCGACCTGTGCTCCAGCAGCCCTGACCAGCCGCTCGGCTTCGACTTCAGAATGCCGTGCAGGCGGCACGACTTCGGGTACCGCAACTACAAGGCCGTGAACCAGTTCCCGGCGAACAAGTCGCGCATCGACGACTCCTTCTACTTCGACATGAAGGCGGTCTGCGCCGGATATTCGACCATCCCGCGGGCCACCTGCAACAGCGTCGCCTGGACCTACTACCAGGCGGTCAAGGAATTCGGTTCCCTGAACGTCACCGACGCCCAGCTCGAGCGCATCCGCCAGACCGCCGAGAAGGCCGCCCAGAACACCACCACCTGACCGGCCCGCTGGTCCCTGAGAGGTGCCGGGCGGCCGTACCGTGCCGCCCGGCACCTCTGCCGCGTCCTCAACGGCCCGCGCGAAGCCGTTCAGGCAGGCGGAAGCCCGCCCCGCGCGCCGCCGACGCGAAAAAGCGGATCGGTGACGCCGCCGGGGCAGGCCAGGCGGGCGATGTCCCAGCCGGCGAGCCGGGCCCCCGCCCGGTAGGCGCTCTCGTAGAAGGCGAGCACGGCGGCGTGCGGGTCGGTGTCGGTGTGGGCGTCCGCGTGGCGCAGCACCGCGAGATGGCTCCCGCCCCGCTCGGTCCACCGGGCCGCCGGCGGCAGCAGCGGCTCGTTCGCCAGCCCCGCCGGCTCGGGGGCGGTGTAGGAGTAGAAGGCGGGCTCGGGAAAGGCGTCGTCGCCGAACCAGAACCCCGAGCTGATCACTTCCCGTGAGTACGCCTCGCGCGTCACCGGGTCGGCGTCGGGTGACGGCTCGACCTGGCGGTCGGAGAAGCGGGTGCAGGCGATGTCGAAGGTGTGCCAGAAGTGGTGCACCGGGCTGATCTTGCCGGAGAACCCCGCCGCGAACTCCTCCAGCAGCAGGTTCACCTGGCTCAGGACCCGCCAATATCGGGTGACCGCCGCCGGCTCGTAGGCCGCGTGCTCGGTGTCCTCGGCGAACGGCCGGCCTGCGTCGGGCAGGTCGAACGGCCTCGGGATGTCGATGTGCACGTCGATCCCGAGGTCGTCCAGCGCCCTCATGGTCTCCCGGTAGAAGGACGCCACCGAGTGCCCGTACAGGGGGAACGAGATCATCCTGCCGTCGCCCCTGGCCACCTCCAGCCGGTGGCCGACGAAGTCGAAGTCGATGGTGAAGATCGGGTTGCCGTCGGCCTGTCCCATCGGACGCGTGGTGAGCCCGCGCCCGGTCAGGTGGAAGGGCGCGTTCCACCAGTGGTTGCGCCGCACTCCGGCGGCGAGCCGGATCTTGCCCACCACCTGGGCGAAGCGGTGCAACGTCTCCTTGGTGTCCTGCCAGTCGGCCACCGGCACCTGCGGGAACAGCTCCATGACACCAGCCTGCCCCATGCGGCCCGCGCGCCGCGGCGCGACTCCCCGTCCGACCGGTGCGGGAAAGCGGCGGCGGACCAGGGACGGGCGCGCGGGCGCGTCATAAGATCGCTACCAGACGAAAGGCGAGGAAATGACGTTCGAGGACCCCTTAGTAGCGGGAATCGACCCGTCCATCCCCTGCTCGGTCACTTCGACCTGTCCCGGCCGGTGGCCGTCCTGATGGTCGCCATCCTGACTCACCCACGCCCGCGCGTTGCTCGCCGACAGCACCGGGACGATCGTGGTGTCGCCCGCTACTTCGAGGGCATGGACCTGCTCGAACCCGGCCTGGTGCCGGTGTCCGCCTGGCGGCCCGCCTCCGAGCCCGACGTCGAGATCGACCTGAGCCGGCCCACCCTCATCGGCGGCGTCGCCCGCCTACCGGCCTGACCCGGTCTGCCGCCGGACCGGCACTTCGCGGGAAGAGGCGGGCAGCGGGGGACGGACCGCCCGCCGCCCATTACCGCCATGTCTTTTCGGTGATACACCGGCTACACAGAACGATTTCCGCTGTTTCCGCGGAGCAACGCTCGGTGGTCATCCTCATCTTGACTGCGGTACAACGTCGAGGAGGACACCATGGCGTCGATCTACGATCAGGTCGGGGGCGCGAGCGCGGTCGCGGCGGTCGTCGAGGAGTTCTACACCCGCGTCATCACCGACCCCACATTGGCCGGCTACTTCAACGACATCGACATGGGCAAGCTGAAGGCCCACCAGCGCAGCTTCGTCGCCGCGGCGCTCGGCGGGCCGCAGGAGTACCGGGGCAGGTCCATGGACCAGGCCCACGCGGGCCTCGGCATTACGGCGGGCGCTTTCGACACGGTGGTCGGCCACCTGGCCGGAGCACTGGACGCCTGCGGAGTCCCGGCGGACACCATCGCCACCATCGCCTCCGCCCTCACCCCGCTGAAGGACCAGATCGTCCAGGACCAGGCCGCCGCCTGACCGCCCGGTATCCGACGCGGGAGCGGTTCAGCAGCGGAATTTGTCGCCCCTGAGACCCTGAAGAAAAGCCGACCACTCCCGAGGGGCGCAGACCACCACCGCCCCCTCGGGAGTCTTACTGTCCCGAACTGCCCACCCCTCGCCCGAAAGCTCCGCCACCTCAACCCGAGGACCTGCTTACGTAGCGCGGCCTCATCGATCAGCGCCAGAAGCGAAGGCGGATTCTCCCGCATAAGGATCTGTTGCCGCGTGAGACGGGCCGTCACGTGACGCTCAATGAGTTCCTGATCGAGCACCTGTCCTGCCTGCCATACGGCAAGACGAATGTCATGAACGCTGGGAAGCACCCGCATCCGGGGGACCCGCAGCGCGGCCGACTGGGAGGCTGGACTCTATTCGTGAGTGTCAGCGCCGAGCCGTGAACGATCTGTCGGCCGCCTCGACAGGAAATCCTGCCGCCACTGCTCGGCAGCGTGGATCAAGCTCTGGCTGACGTGCTCGAAGAACTGGCTCATGTCCTGCAGTCGGGCGCCGGCGGGAGTGGTGGAGTCGAGGATTTCGGTTCCCCCGCGGGCGAGATCGGCTATGAGGGCGTTCTGCCGGGCGCTGACCAGCCAGGCTCGGTACCAGACGTCGGGGTCGATGACGTACCGGTCGCGCCGCCGGCGTGGGTCACGTTCACGCCGGATCAGTTCGTGCCGTTCGAGTTCGCCAATGGCCTTGGAGATGGACGCCGGGCTGACCTGGAGATGCTGGACGAGTTCGGCGGCGGTGAGGCTTCCGCTGTCGACGGTGCACAGGCAGGCGAGTACCCGGGCGGTCATGCGCGGCAGCCCCGTCATGGTCATCATCGTGGCGAGCCGTTCCTCCAGGGCGTGGACCGCCTGGGGGTCTCGCCCGGGCGCGTCGCCGGCAGCCGGTCGCGCGGGGGCCTGGACGGGGGCCTGCTTGCGCCGGCGAGCCCGGCCCTCGGTCGCCTGATGTGCCCGGTCGGCCTGATAACCATCGGCTCCGCCGTTGCGGGCGACCTCCCGGGTGATGGTGGAGATCGGCCGTCGCAGGTGCTGGGCGATCTCGGTGTAGGTGAGTCCTTCGGTCAGCCCCGCGGCGATGTGCTGACGGTCCTGGTAGGTCAGTCTGCCTCCCGGCATGGGGCGTGCCTCCTTGTCGCTGTGCCCAGCCCGGCTCGCTCGTCGCGCCCGCGGACGGGTGAACAGTATTGCGTTCGTCGGCATCTCATTGCAAGTCCGATCATTTGACTTGCGTTCATTCTCATCCCCATTGCAAAACTAGGTGATTGCCCCCCCTGTATGTAGGATGTTTATGTTGAGTATTTCGTGAATGCAAGATAGCTTTTGGTCTGCGCCGAATGAGTACTATCGCGAGTGAGGCGATCGGTGTCGCGTTGACGCCCATCGCCTGGAAGGAATCGACATGACCAGATCTCTCACCTCAACGGCAGGGCTGCTCATCACCGCCGTCGCGTTGACACAGGCCGCCACGTCGCCCCCCGCGGCGGCTGCCTCCGCGCCGAGCGCCCGCGCCCACGCCCAGGTCCAGAAGGCGCTCGACCGGGCCGTGGCCGACGGCGGTGTGCCCGGCATGGTCGCCGAGGTCCGCGACGGTCGCGGGCGGTGGTTCGGCTCGGCAGGGGTGGCCGACACCCGGACCGGCCGCAAGCGTCAGCCGCAGGAACGCTTCCGGATCGGCAGTGCCGCCAAGCCGTTCACGGCCACCGTGGTCCTGCAACTGGCGGCCGAAGGGAAGCTGAGCCTCGACGACACCGTGGACAAGTGGCTGCCCGGCCTGGTCCACGGCAATGGCAACGACGGCGGCACGATCACCATCAGGCACCTGCTCAACCACACCAGCGGGATCTTCAACTACGGCAATGACACGGAGGAGTTCGCCAAGCTCTCCGGCCCCGCCTGGCTGGAGCACCGCTACGACGCCTACACGCCCGAGCAGCTGGTGAAGATCGGCCTGCGCAATCCGCGCTCCTTCGGGGCGCCGGGTGACGGCTTCGTGTACTCCAACACCGGTTACATCCTCGCTGGGATGATCGTCGAGAAGGTCACCGGCAAGACGCTCGCCGGCGAGATCGAGCGGCGCATCGTCCGCCCCCTCGGCCTGACCGGGACGTACCTGCCGGGCAAGGAGACGAAGATCCGCGGCCCGCACCCCCGGCACTACTCGACGCTGTTCGCCACCGAGACCGACGCCAAGGTCCATGACGTGACCAACCAGAGCGCCACCACAGGGTGGGCGGCGGGCGGCGTGGTCTCCACGGTCGGCGACCTCCAGCGGTTCACCAGCGCGCTGCTACGCGGCAAGCTCATGCCGCCCGCCCAGCAGCGGGAGATGTTCGCCATGGTCAAGACCGGGATCAAGATGCCGGACGGCACCTGGACGGACACCTGGATCCCCGGCACCACGTACGGCACCGGCGTCTTCTCCTGGACGCTGGCGTGCGGCGTGCAGGTCTGGGGCATCGGCGGCGCCATCACCGGCGGGTTCTCCTTCGCGATGGGCGCCCGGAACGCCGAGCGCATGATCGCCGTCAACATGAACATCGACCGGTACGGCCGATCCAACTCGCTCGACATGTCCAAGGCGGTGATCGAGGCCGAGTTCTGCCCACCCGGCTCTCGGACACGGAGCAAGTGACGATCAAGCACGGGCGGGCGCGCCGGGTGGATGCCGCGTGCCGGCCGCTCCCAAGGCCGTCCGACCAGGACACCAAGCCCCGGTTCGCGGGTCGGACGGGGTGCCGGTGAACGGGACCCGGCGTTCGGATCGTCAAGATCACCTCTGTGACGCCGAAATCCGGTCCGATCCTCCCCGGAGGGGGTTGACCATCAACACGGTGGGGCTCGACCGCTCCTTCGGCGACTTGCCGGCCGAAGTGGGGAAGCACTACCCACCGGCCGTGCCGGACTGAGGCGCGGACCGGTCAGGAGGAGGTGGCGGTCAGGACCTCCATGATGTGGCCGTCGGGGTCGTCGAAATAGACCGCGCGGCCGCCGCGCCAGGTGTTGATCTCCCCGTGGCGCTTGGGCTCGTGGGGCTCGGCGTAGAAGTCGAGGCCCGCGTCCATGATCCTGCCGAAGATCTCGTCGAACTCCGTCTCGCCGACCGCGAAGGCGTAGTGGTGCGGGGAGATCTCGCTGACGCCCCTGGTCGCGAAGTCGACGTCGGCGAAGTCCAGCGTGGTCAGCTCTCCGACTCGCACGGGGATGAAGGGCCCCACCTGCTCGCCGACGGCCAACCCGAGAATGCCCGCCAGAAAACCGGCCGAGGCCCGCTTGTCGCGCGCGGGAACGATCGTGTGATTGAGAGAGATCGCCATGTCCGTTCCCCTCTCCATCAGGGGGGTGCCGTCCCTCTCATCGTATTCGGCGGCCCTGCCCACGGCGAGAGGCACGACAACGGCACACCGCCGAGGCCGCTTCTCAGGGGAGCCAGTCGACCTGGCCCGATGGAGGCAGACGGTCGCACGAAAGCCTTTCCTCCAGCGCGTCGACCAGTCGGCCCATCGCCGACTTGGTACGGGGGAAACGGCGAGCAGCGCTGTAGAGCAGGCCCGCACACGGCCGTCCCTGTGTGAGCCTTTGGACTCGCAGCATCTCGAAGTCACGGACGTTCTCGGTGAGGACGCAGCGATCCTGACCGATGGCCAATTCGATCACGCCGTCATCTGGAGTGCCCGGCCCCCCGTCACACTCTGCCACGGCGATCACGTCGTACCCCCTGGCTCTGAGTTCCGCTGCCAGATATGGCGCGAACATCTCGTCCAGAAGAAGCCGTGCGCTCACGAGGCCAGCAGGCCCTGCTCGCGACGCCACCGCTCCTCTGCGGCCGTGGCGGCATGCTCCGCGGCCTCTATCTGCTCGTCTATCTCCTCGGGGTAGGCCGACCAGTAGCGAATCGCGGTTGTGATCTGCTGCGGCGTTGTGCCCGAATGCTCGCTCACCATCTCGATGATCTCTTGGGCCGACGCATCCGTGTCGGCTGCGCGAGTCGTTTTGACCGCTTGGATGATCTCCCAGACGTCAGGGCCGTTCACTGTCACCGCACGTCTGCCGGAAGGACCGGACCGGAAGAGGACGCCAGGATGCTCTTCCATCCGCAGTGCCTCCGCGACGAGCAGGTTCACCGCAGCCGACACCGACAGACCTGGGTGCTCCATCACGAACCGCGCGAGCTTGTCGAGGACGGCTTCCTCGAACCTGATCGATCTGGGAGACGGTGCCATGACTACATTGTAGTCAGAGATGAAGCCGAAGGTGGGCGCGTGAGACGCCTCCGATGGTCAGTCGAAGGTCAGTTCTTCGGTTTTGCGGGGCATGAGGAGGAAGGCGCCGACGCTGAGGACGGCGACGACCAGGACCGTGAGGAAGACGTGGTGGCTGGCGTCGTACAGGGCCTTGCGGATGTAGGCGGCCGTGGGCGACTGGGCGGCGGCTCCCTGGGCGCCGAGCACCAGGCTGGTGGCGTCGAGGCTGTTGGGCAGCTTGCCGGCCAGGGCCGCCGGCGGGTGCGTGAAGCGGTCGGACAGGGTGGCGTTGGAGATGGCGCCGAGGACGGCGGCGCCGACCGCGCTGCCGATGGAACGGCTGAACATGTTGGTCGCCGTGACTACTCCGCGGCGTTCCCAGCCGACGACCGACTGGATGGCGACCATGGTGGGGCTGGAGGACAGGCCGAGTCCGGCGCCGACGACGAAGCACGCCGCGGCGACCTGCCAGACCTGCGCGTGCTCGCCGAGGAAGGCGCACATCACCGAGCCGACCAGCACCACGGCCGCGCCGATGAGCGCGGTGTCGCGGAAGCCGATGCGCATGTACAGGCGGCCGGAGAACGTCGCGGCGAGCGGCCAGCCGATGGTCAGGGCCGCCAGGGCGAAGCCCGCGACCAGGGCCCCGGTGCCGAGGACGCCTTCGGCGAAGGTCGGCACGTACGAGGTGAGGCCGATCATGAGCGCGCCGACGCTCAGCCCGACGAGGTTGCCGCCGATGAGGACGCGGCGGCGGAAGACCCACAGCGGCAGGATCGGCTCGACGGCCCGGCGCTCCACCAGCACGAAGGCGACGATCATCACGATGCCGGCCGCGAAGATGGCCAGGCTCGGCACCGAGTCCCAGGCCCACGCCACTCCGCCTTCGAGTAGCCCCAGGATGATCAGCGAGGAGCCCGCGGTGAGCAGCGCCGCGCCCAGATAGTCGATCTTGTGGGTGCTCCGGGTGACGTTCTCCTTGAAGCGGCGCGCGAGCATCCAGGCGGCGATCGCGCCCAGCGGGAGGTTGATGAAGAAGATCCAGCGCCAGGAGACGTACTCGGAGAACAGGCCGCCGAGCGTGGGGCCGATCACGGCGGACACGCCCCACACGCTGGCCACGTACCCCTGCACGCGCGCCCGTTCCTCGACGGAGTACAGGTCGCCGACCATGGTGATGCTCATGGGCTGGACGGCCCCGGCGCCGATGCCCTGGAGGGCGCGGAAGATGATGAGCGCCGGCATGCTCCAGGCCACGCCGCACAGCACCGAGCCGAGGAGGAAGACCGCGATGCCGAAGAACATCACCGGCTTGCGGCCGAAGATGTCGGCGAACTTCCCGTACAGCGGGACGGTGACGGCCTGGGTGAGCAGGTAGATCGAGAACAGCCACGGGAACTGGGAGAAGCCTCCCAGGTCGCTGACGACCGAGGGCACCGCCGTCGCGATGATCGTGCTGTCGAGTGCGACCAGGCTGGTGCAGAGCATGATGGCGGCGAGTACCGGACCGCGCTCCGACCTGAGACCGATGCTTTTGGACGTCGTTGCCGTCGTCACGTCGGGGAACTCTCCTTGCGGGTTGGTCCTGAACGTCGAAGCGGACGCCCTGCGCCGGCAGCACGGACGTCCTAAAAGTACGCAACTCTGTCATCACCGTTCAGATTCCCCATAACCGCATAAGTACGGCGAATGCCGCACACGCACAGGAGAAAGACACCGTCAAGCTTCCCCGCACCCTCGACCGTGCGACGTGGCGCTCCGCCTACGCTCGGCGCTCCCCGGTCGTCGACCCGCGACCTGACGACGCGCCGTCCGTCCAAGGTGGCGCGCGCCGCTGGACGGCCCCGCGGAGAATCTCCTCTGAGCGGCGGGCGGCATCCGGCTCGTCATCGACGATGCCCGTGAATGACGGTCGCCGACGGCGACCGGCAGCGGGCGGTTCTCGTCGCCCATGTTCGGCGGACACGTGTCCAGGGTGATCTTGGCGGCCCTGGTGCCGGGCGTCGGTCAGCTACGGCGTAGGAGCTCGGTCAGCTACGGCGTAGGAGCAGGGGGCTGAGCCGGGCGCGGGTCCTGGCCTGGAAGTCGGCGGTGTCGTTGACCCGGGGGAAGGGCTCGTCGGGCACCGGCACCCCGAGGAAGCCGCACAGCGGCTCCCACCCCTGACGGACCTCGAAGACCAGCAGCCGCTCGGGCGGGATCGCCGCCTTGACCTCCGCCACGTGCTGCTCGAACCGCTCGACCAGGTACTCGGAGTCGTCCGCCCGGCCGCCGAACTCGCGTTCGGTGACGATGCGCCGGGTCATCTCCATGAAGGCGGCCAGGTCGGTGCCCAGCACCTTCGAGAACCACATCGTCATCCGGAAAGGCAGCGTGGTGCCGCGCTCGCGCTGCTTCAGGATGGTGGCCCGCATGCTGTCGAGCCATCGGGCAGGGTCCCGCACGGTCAGGACGATCTTGGCCTCGGGATAGTGCGCGGCCAGTTCGCGCCAGTACGCGGCGGCCGGCCAGTCGACACACGACTGGTAACCCGCGAACACGGAGTCCCAGTCGGGGGTCTCGCCCCGCGACACGGCGAGCCAGCGCCGCACCTGCCGCGAATCGCCGATCACCTCGGTCATGTGGTGACACGGCCCGAACCCCAGCCGCTCCAACGCCGTCTTGAGCGTCAACGTCCCCGTACGCCCGAACCCTGCCCCGATGACCCGCATAATCCGCACCATTCCGATCGGAAACTGCCGATTGCGTATAGAAACAATCTTCCACCGTCGACCGAATCGGGCAAGTGCTCCGGATACGCGAAACCCGGCCGACTCACCGTCCGGAGAGCTGCCGGGTTCACTTTCGCGAGCTGATGCTCACGACACCTTCATGGTGCCCCAGGGACACGGTCTGCGCAGGTCATTGCAGGGTCTGATGGGCACTCTGGAGCGCGGAGGTCAGATCATGACGTGGGCTTCGGGGTGGCCGACGAAGCAGAATTGGGCGTTGCGGGTGAGTTTGTAGTCCTGGGCCTTCCAGGTGTGGGCGGAGGCGTCGGCGCCGCGCATGTAGACGAAGTTGAAGCGGTCGCCCGAGTAGATGCGCACGCCCTCCTCCTTGCAGCGGCGCACCAGACGGGTGTCCTCGCCCGCGTTGACCGCCTCGAAGGCGAACGTGCGCAGCAGGTCCGCCTTGGCGAGGATCGTCGCGCCCTGCACGAGGTGGGCGTAACGGTGCTCCAGGCCGGGCAGGCGCATCACCGTGGTGTTGGTGGCGGGGAAGTAGGTGTAGTGCGCGCCCTTGCCGACCATCTCGGCGTCGGCGTAGTCGAAGGCGCGCAGCAGGTCCGACAGGTAGTGGTGGCCGTAGAGGTTGTCGTCGTCCATCTTGGCGATGTACTCGCCGTCCGCCTGGGCGATGCCGAGGTTGAGCACCTCGCCGAGCGTCAGCGCGGGGTCGGCGGTGAGCACCTTGACGGCGGGGACGCCGGCGGCCACCGCCTTGTCGCGCACCACCTCGGGGTCGATCGACAGGCCGTGCAGGACGAGGATCAGCTCCAGGTCGCGGTGACGCTGCCGGGCGACCTGCGCGATGGCGTGCTCGAGCTGGCCCGCGCGGTTGGTGGGCAGGACGATCGAGACGCTCTTCGTGCGGGGGACGACCGGGCGGCCGAGCGCGGTGAGGATCTGGTCGACGCGGTGGGTGAACAGGTGCTTGTCGAAGACCTCGCGCATGGCCAGGTGGGCCTGCCGGGCGCGCAGCTCGGGGCTGTTGATCAGGTAGAGGGCCTGGTTGTAGGCCTCCTCCTGGGTGTGGGCGATCGGGATCAGCGGCCCGAAGGTGCCTTCGATGGCCCGCGACCAGCCCGACAGCACCGTGGTGGAGCACGCCGACAGCTCGAACACGCGCCGGGCGCACATGGTCGGCGAGTCGATCACCGAGTTCACGTTGAGGAAGACCTTGTACATCTTGTACGCGGCCAGCATCTGCTCGTAGGGCAGTTCGCCGACGATGTGCGGCCGGTACTCCTCCGGCCAGGCGTACTTGTCGCCGGCCTTGTCGTTGCGGGCGAAGATGTGCAGGCCGAGCTCCCGGGTGGGGGCGATCACGGTCTCCATCTGCTCGCGCCGCTCGGGGTGCTTGTCGCGGAAGTACATGCCGGCGAACACGACGTCGTAGGGCCGGCCCTGCTTGGTCTGGATGGGGTTGTGCACCCGGGGCTGCGCGGCGAACTGCAGCACGTCCACCCGGTCGTGACCCAATATCTCGCGATATTTCGGCACCATGTCGCCGTCGCACGTGTACACGAAGTCGAACAGCTTGGCGGTGTCGATGAAGAAGTCGAAGTTGGGCGGGTCCTCCTTGTTCCAGAAGAC
This sequence comes from Sphaerisporangium sp. NPDC005288, assembly GCF_040607475.1. Taxonomy (NCBI): domain Bacteria; kingdom Bacillati; phylum Actinomycetota; class Actinomycetes; order Streptosporangiales; family Streptosporangiaceae; genus Sphaerisporangium; species Sphaerisporangium sp. NPDC005288. The sequence continues at coordinate 187,079 of NZ_JBEXGT010000005.1, forward strand.
CGTGGGGATGCCCTGCTCGCGGCACCAGGCCACCAGCTCGCGCAGCTCCTGCTTGGGCGCGTTGGTGCCGGTCATCTGGTAGCGCCAGCGTCCCTGGTTGCCGTGCCAGGCCGACTCGCAGAACAGCACGTCAGGACGCTTCTCGGCGAAGACCTCCTGCCAGTCCTTGAGCCCGAACTCGATCTGGTCCCACTCGTACTTGAACGCCATCCGGGAGAAGTCGTCCAAGATGACCGCGACCTTCAGGTCGGGGCGGTTGACCGGCCCGTCCGGCCAGGCGAGGTTGGGGATCTTGACCTCGGGCGCGTGCGCGAGCACCGCGTCGATGGCGGCGGCGCTCGCGGTGACGGTCGCGGGCGGCTTGGGCGCCTTCTTCGGCTTCATGGCCTGCGACAGGTCGCGGGGGAGCCGGACGAGCCTGGCGGGGCGCTTGGCGCCGGCGAGCGCCGTGCTCACGCGGTACGGACGCTGCGCCTTGGTCGCCGACAGCTGCCACTGGGCGTACTCGGCCTTGGCCTCGGCCGTGGCCAGACGCCGCTCGAGATCGCGGATGCGGTCTTCGTAGCGCTCGACGACCTTGCGCTCCTCGGGCAGCCAGTTGGCCGCGCCGAGACGCTGGAAACGCGGCTCGTCCGGATTCTTGTCGTCATCGGCCATGGTCGGACTCGCTCCCTCGTTGTCCGGGACTTCTCACGCGCGCGTCACCCCCGCATGGCCCGGGAATGTCCGATCGTACGGCGTCCGGTCCGCGAAGTCGGGCAATTCGCCCAAACGCGCAGGTCAGCTGTTCGGCACCGTACCCTGCGCGGCCGGCGAGAGGTTGTCGCCGCGCAGCCACGCCTCGATGACGCGGGCGATGCGCGGCCCCGCCTTGCCGTCCCACAGCGGCGGCAGGTCGCCGCTCGGGGTGGCCGCGCCGTCCGCGAGCGCCTTGGACGCCGCCGCGGGCAGCGTCGCGGGGGTGACCAGCCGGTTGGTGCCGTGGGTGATCGTGACCGGCCGCTCGGTGTTCGGCCGCACGGTCAGGCACGGCACGCCCAGCATGGTGGTCTCCTCCTGCACGCCGCCGGAGTCGGTCACGACCAGCGCCGCGCCGCGCACCAGCGACAGGAACTCGACGTACCCCAGCGGGTCGATGATGGTGAGCCCCTCGCCGGTGACCAGCCCCGCCTGTGCCAGCCGCTCGCGCCCGCGCGGGTGCAGCGGCACCACGACCGGCACCTGCTCGCCCACCGCCAGCACGGCCTCGACCAGCTCGCGGGCCGACTCGGGGTCGTCGACGTTGGCCGGGCGGTGCAGGGTGGCCACGGCGTACCGGTCGGGCAGGCCGAGCCGGGCCTTCAGCGGCGCGGGGTCGAGCTTGGGCAGCGCCGAGAACAGGCTGTCGATCATCGGGTTGCCGACCAGGTGCGCCTTGGCGGGGGAGACGCCCTCGTTCGCCAGGTGGGACAGCCCGTCGGGGCTGGTGACCAGCAGGATGTCGGCGAGCGCGTCGGTGACGACCCGGTTGACCTCCTCGGGCATCTCGCGGTCGAAGGACCGCAGGCCCGCCTCGACGTGCGCGGTCGGGACGTGCAGTTTGGCGCACACCAGGATCGCGGCGAGCGTGGAGTTGACGTCGCCGTACACCACCACCAGGTCGGGCCGGTGGGCGAGGACGACCTCCTCCAGGCCGGTGAGCAGCGCGGCCGTCTGGCGCGCGTGGCTGCCGGAGCCCACGCCGAGGTTGGCGACCGGGTCGGGCAGGCCGAGGTCGGCGAAGAAGACGTCGGACATGAGCGCGTCGTAGTGCTGCCCGGTGTGGACGATGCCCTGCCGCACCCCCAGCTCGTCCAGGCCGCGCACGACCGGAGCCGCCTTGACGAAGTTCGGGCGAGCGCCGAGCACGTGCAGGACGAGGGGATTGTCCCTCATTGACCTCGCCTTTCAGCCGGGAGTGGGTCACATGTTGCCCCGATGGACCAAGCGTTGCCTATGGTACGGTCACGGCGTGGTTTCCGAGGCCAGCCGGCCCGAGAAGGTCTCCCCCAAGTCGGCTCGCGCCGGCCTGCGCGGCTTCCTCAAGGGCTTCGTCCAGCATCCGGTCATCGTCTCCAGGGTCTTCGTCACCAGGGTCAAGTCCGACCCGATGCGGGTGGCGCAGGCAGCGGCGGAGGCCATGCCGCCAGGTCTGCGTCCGGCCGTGGGCAAGGTCGCCTGGCCGGTGGCCCGCGTGGTCAAGGTCACGGCGCGCAAGATCGCGCGCCGGATGGCCGACGGCCCGCTCGAGGCGGCCAAGGTCGAGTTCGAGCGCGGGCGCATGACCAAGGCCGTCGAGGTGCTCCAGCCGCACGCGCGCTGGCCGTTCATCCGCCGGCGCATCGCCTACTACGAGGGCGAGAAGGCCGCCATCGGCGCCTCCCCGATCCCGCCGAAGTCCAAGGTGATCGTCGGCGAGCGGGTCGCGGGCCGGGTGCTGCACTGCGTGACCAACGCGCTGCCCTACACCCAGGCCGGCTACACCGTCCGCACCCACCGCATCGTGACCGCGCAGCGCGCCGCCGGGCTCGACCCGCACGTGGTGACGAGCTGGGGCTGGCCGATGCTCCAGGGGCACGCCGACGCCGAGCCGTACGAGGAGATCGACGGCGTCCCCTACCACCGCCTGCTGCCGAGCGGCGAGGTGCCGTTCGAGAGCCGCGGCCGCATGATCCGCGGCGCCGGCGAGGTGACCGAGCTGGTCAGGACGCTGCGGCCGCAGGTCCTGCACGCCGCTACCGACCACCGCAACGGCTCGGTGGGGCTGGCCGTGCGCGAGCGCACCGGCACGCCGCTGGTGTACGAGGTGCGGGGCTTCCTGGAGGAGACCTGGGCCTCGCGCGACGCCGCCCGGGTCGGCAGCGAGCGCCACCTGCTCCAGCGCGAACGCGAGGCGCACATCATGCGCTCGGCGAACGCCGTGGTCACGCTGGCCGAGACGATGGCGGCCGAGATCGTCGAGCGCGGCGTCCCCCGGGAGAAGATCTTCCTGGCGCCGAACGCCGTGGACGACTCGCTGCTGACCGCCGACTACGACGGCGCGGCCTTCCGCGCGGCGTACGGCATCGCGCCGGGCGAGATCGTGGTCGGCTCGGTGTCGAGCATCGTCGGCTACGAGGGCTTCGCCACGCTGCTGTCGGCCGCCGCGCAGTTGCGCGATGCCAGGACGCCGGTGCGGGTGCTCATCGTCGGCGACGGCGCCGAACGGCCCGCGCTGCTCGCCCAGGCCGAGAAGCTCGGGCTCGGCGACCTCGCCATCCTGCCCGGACGGGTGGGGCCCGAGGAGGCGCTGCAGGCCCAGTCGGCCATCGACATCTTCGTGTGCCCGCGTGAGGACCTGCGCGTGTGCCGCCTGGTCACCCCGCTGAAGCCGGTGGAGGCCATGGCGCTGGGCAAGCCCGTCGTGCTGAGCGACCTGCCCGCGCTGTCGGAGCTGGTCGGGTCGGACGGCGCGGGGCTGCTGGTTCCGGCGGGCGACCCGGCGGCGCTGGCGAAGGCGCTGGCCGGGCTCCGCGAGGACCCCGCGCGCCGCGCCGAGATGGGCGAGGCGGGCCGCGCCGAGGTGGCCGCGAAGCGCACGTGGAGCCGCATCGCCGAGAACTACAAGACGATCTACCAGTCCGTCGCCGGATGACAACCCCGAGATGACCCTTGTGAAACCTTCGCTTGGTTACCCGTTCAATCGCATTAGACGTGATCTGTGCGGACTTGAGATAGCCTTTCCCACCATGCAGTGTTGTTTCGGACTCCCTCAGGTCGTCACGTGAGCGCATACGATCTCGCGGTCATCGGCCTCGGGTACGTGGGCATGCCCCTCGCCAAGGAGGCCTCAGGCGTCGGCCTCCGGGTGGTGGGGCTGGACATCGACCCGCGCAAGGTCGACGCCCTGACCTCAGGCCGCTCCTACATCGACGACCTGAGCGACGCCGACCTGGACACGATGCTGACGAACGGTTTCACCGCCACGCTGGACCAGACGGTCCTGACGGGCAGCGACACCATCGTCATCTGCGTGCCGACCCCGCTCGACGAGGACCACCGCCCGGACCTGTCCGCCGTGCGCGGCGCGGTCGAGACGGTGGGGCGCCACCTTCAGCGGGGCACGCTCGTCGTCCTGGAGTCGACCACCTACCCCGGCACCACCGACGACGTGGTCCGCCCCATCCTGGAGGACGCCTCCGGGCTCACCGCGGGCGTCGACTTCCACCTCGCCTTCTCGCCCGAGCGCATCGACCCGGGCAACCCCAAGTTCGGCCTGCGCAACACGCCCAAGGTCGTCGGCGGCTACACCCAGGCCTGCCGCGACCGCGCGGCGGCGTTCTACGGCCGGCTGGTCGAGCAGGTGGTGACGGTCAGCGGCACCCGTGAGGCCGAGATGGCCAAGCTGCTGGAGAACACCTACAGGCACGTCAACATCGCGCTGGTCAACGAGATGGCCATCTTCTGCGACGAGCTCGGCGTGAACCTGTGGGAGTCGATCGAGGCGGCCGCCACCAAGCCGTTCGGGTTCCAGAAGTTCCTCCCCGGCCCCGGCGTCGGCGGGCACTGCATCCCGGTCGACCCCTCCTACCTCTCCCACGCCGTGCGCAAGCTCGGCTACCCGTTCCGCTTCGTGGAGCTGGCGCAGGAGATCAACGAGCGGATGCCGGCGTACGTCGTCGCCCGCGTGCAGCGCCTGCTGAACCGCGCCAAGAAGCCGGTGAACGGCTCGCGGGTCCTGCTGATGGGCGTCACCTACAAGCCCGACATCGCCGACGAGCGCGAGACTCCCGCGGTGCCGGTCGCCCGCGCGTTCCGCGACCTCGGCGCCGAGCTGCTGTTCGCCGACCCGCACGTCAAGCAGTGGTCGGTCGACGGGGTCGAGGTGCCGCGCGAGGACGACCTGGCGGAGGCGGTGCGCAAGGCGGACGTCACCGTGCTCCTGCAGCAGCACTCCGAGTTCGATCTGGACATGGTGCAGCAACGAGCCCATCTCATTCTCGACACCCGGGGCGTCCTCTCCGAGGGCGATCGCGTCGAGCGGCTCTGACGGGCGGAGGGTCGGCGCGTGCACGTGCTTGTCATGACGGTGGTCCACCACCCTGAGGACGCCCGGATCCTGCACCGGCAGATCCGCGCGCTCGTGGACGCCGGTCATGTGGTCACGTATGCCGCGCCCTACACCGCACGCGGTGTCGTGCCGCGGTCGTGGGTGACCGGAGTGGACCTGCCCAGAGCCGCCGAGCGCAAGCGACTGGCGGCCGTGCGGGCGGCGCGCCGGCTCTTCAAGAGCCTGCGCGGCCAGGTCGACCTGGCGCTCATCCACGACCCCGAGCTGCTGCTCGCGGTCGCGGCGGTGCGCAAGCGGCCGCCGGTGGTCTGGGACGTCCACGAGGACACCCCGGCCACCCTGTCGCTGAAGCCCTGGCTGCCGTCCTTCCTGCGGCCCCCGACGCGCTTCCTCGCCCGGCTGCTGGAGGGCACCGCCGAGCGGCACCTGCACCTGCTGCTGGCCGAGACCGCCTACGCGGGCCGCTTCCGGCAGGCGCACCTGGTCGTGCCGAACGAGACCTGGGTGCCCGACCACGTCAGCGAGCCGTCCGACGACCGCGTGGTGTACCTGGGATGGCTGTCGGAGGCCCGCGGCGTGCGGGAGGCGGTGGAGGTGGGCCGGCTGCTGCAGCCGCACCGCGTCGCGGTGGAGCTCATCGGCTACGCCGACCCGCAGAGCAGGCCGATGCTCAACCAGGCCGTCGCCGAGGGGGTGCTGGAGTGGCGCGACTTCATGCCCAACGACGAGGCGCTCAAGCGGCTCGACGGGGCGCTGGCCGGGCTCTCCCTGCTGCACGACGAGCCCAACTACCGCCACTCCATGCCTACCAAGATCGTCGAGTACATGGCGCACGGCATCCCCGTGATCACCACTCCGTCGCCCAGGGCGGTGGAGCTGGTGGAGCGTTACCAGAGCGGCATGGTCGTGCCCTGGCGCGATCCACAGGCCGTGGCGCGGGCCGTCCTGCGGTTGCGGAACGATCCGGAGGCGCGCAAGGGCGCCGGGGCGCGCGGGTACGCCGCCGCCCGGGCGAACCACCACTGGCCGAACTCGGCGCGCAGGTTCGTGACACAGCTCGAGGCCTGGGCCGGTGTGAAGAAATAGGCCACCGGACGCCGCCCGCCGGGCGGTGCACGCCCGTGCGCGGGCGCGCCGGAACGCCGATGCGGCCCTGATCGACTTTTATGAGGGCCACAACTTAAGGACGGTAATCTCCTGAAGGTGCGCGGCCTCACACTGCTGCTGGGTGCGGCCCTTCTGGCCGCTGTCGCGGCGATCGTCATGGTTCTTCCGCATTCTCCCGGCGACTCGAAGAGCGCGGCGACGACCCCGGCGCAGAAGACGAAGACGGCGAGCCCCACGCCCTCGACCAGCGTGTTCAGCGATCCCTGCGGAACCTTCGACACCACCAGCCCGACCCCGTACGCGATCACCGGCTACTGGCTGGTGCCGACCTCCGACCACTGCACCTGGCGCAGACAGCTCCAGGCCATCCACAGCGTCGGCGGGGACACCGTCGTGCGCCTCGGCTTCGGCCTGCAGCCGCGCGCCGTGGACGGCGACGGGCACGTCCTGGACGCCCAGGGCAAGGAGCCCGACCCGCGCTTCGACAGGTGCCAGGAGAACGGCCTGACGTGCGTGCAGGCCGCGGAGTCGGCCCTGAAGGCCGCCAACCCCGGCAACCGCATCACCTGGACCTACATCTACCGCACCGACGAGGCCTTCGGCCCCGACCTGTTCCGGTGCCCGCAGATGGAGCACACCGTCACCGTCGGGGACGACGTCTTCTACCGCGTGATCACCCCCGACGACGGCTCGGACAACCCGACCTGCGACTTCACCACCAAGGGGCTCGGCTACCACCTGATCCTCGTGGACGGGGCGCCCAAGGACAGCCTGACCGAGATCCTCGACCTGGCCGACCGCTTCGCCATGAAGGTCTTCCCGGCGCTGCCCGTGGCGCCGCGCGACCGCGTCGAGCCCACCAGGGCCGACCCCCGGCACATCGGCACCCTGACCACGCTGACCAGGCGCGTCCTGCAGGACTACGGAGACCGCTTCAAGGACCGCGCCTCGCTCGGCGGCGTCTACCAGCCGTTCGAGCTGCAGATCAGAGACTGGCCCGACCCGTCGGTGGTCCCGACGTTGCAGGTGTACGCCGAACAGCATGACATCGTGCAACAGGAACTGCCCGGCAAGCCCATCATGGTCAGCCCCTACCTGGACGGGCGCAGGGAGAAGAAGTTCACCTCCACTCCGGCGCAGGTCAAGGCCGGGTTCAAGGCGCTCGCGCGCACCGGCGTCGGCATCGTCGCCCCGCAGGACAGCCGCGGCACCGGCAAGGTCGGGCTGTTCTGGCCCAACCTCAAGGGACAGCAGGTCGACTCCCGGCTCAAGCCCATCGTGGGCGACACCACCTACGGCAAGGCGTACTACGGCGCCACGCGCGACTACTACCGCGCCATGGCCGAGGCCCTCGCGGAGCTGCGCGCCGAAGGGGACGACGTCCAGCTGTGGGCCAACGTCGAGGCGTTCGAGCCCGAGGGCGACGGCGCCTGCGAGGCGGGCGGCAAGCGCGGCGTGACCGACAAGAAGCGCCTGGACTCGGCGGTCACCTTCGTCGGGCCGTACGTCTCGAAGATCATCTCCTACAAGTGGAGCAGCTTCTTCACCTGCGGAACCCCCACGCTCGCCGACCAGGTCGCCGAGGACTGGAGCCGCCCCATCCCCATCCAGGCCATCGTCGCCAAACGCGGCATCCAGGACGGACTGGAGGTGCGCGGCTACAACGTCGCCGGCGCCAAGGTCACGCTGAGCTGGTACGGCGGGTCGGAGCCGCGCGAGGTGGACGCGGCCGACGCCGGATGGTCCGACCCTTCGCCGATCCCCGGCCTGCCCGGGGCCGTGCGGAAGATCTGGGTGCCGGTCGACTGGTCGTCCATCCCCGCCGACGCCTGGGTCCGCGTGGACGTGACCTCGCCCGACGGACGGCAGAGCAACGCCCCGGTCTACCTCAATCGGGGCACATGACGGTCTTCGGCCCTCCGTCACCGGTGTAACGTGCCTGCCATGGTCCCGCGCATTCCCGTCAGCGTGGATCTCGTCGTGCTCACCGTGCGCTGCCAGCAGCTCAGCGCCCTCGTCTGGCGGCGCGACCGCCCGCCGTACCAAGGGTGCTGGGCGCTCTCCGGCGGCTTCATCCAGCTCGAGGAAGATCTGCCCGCCGCCGCGTCCCGCGTCCTCGCCGAGCGCGCGGGGCTGCCGGGCGCCCCGGTGCACCTCGAGCAGCTCCGCACCTACGGCTACCCCGACCGCGACCCGCGCCAGCGCGTGGTCAGCGTGGCCTACCTCGGGCTCGCGCCCGACCTTCCGGCCTCCACCGAGGCCCACATGAGCTGGCAGCCGGTGTCCTCCCTGCAGACCATGGCCTTCGACCACCGGCGCATCATGCTCGACGGCATCGAACGCGCCGGCGCCAAGCTCGAGTACACCTCCCTCGGCGCGGCGTTCTGCCCGGAGGAGTTCACGGTGGCCGATCTGCGGCGGGTGTACGAGATCGTGTGGGGACGCCCGCTCGACCCGCGCAACTTCCACCGCAAGGTCACCAAGGCCGACGGCTTCCTGGTGCCCACGGGCCGCACCACCACCCGCGACGGCGGCCGTCCCGCCATGCTCTACCGCCGCGGCCCCGCCGAACTCCTCCACCCCCCCATGCTCCGCCTAGGTTGAGGCTGTGTTCGCTTGGCCTCCCTCCGCTCGGCGGGCTCGGGGCGCCTTTGAGGCGGCGTCCTTCGTCGTCGTTCACGAGCGCTCGTTCCTCGCACTCGCTCTCTCCTCCTCAGAACACCGCCGCGCCCCGAGCGGGTTCTTCGGCCGATCCGCTGGGATCGGTCGGGGGGTTTGGTTCACATGGGGAGGTCGGGGGCCGGTACTTTTCCACAGGGGCGCGGCCGGAGGTTCTCGTGGGGTCGGCGCGTCATAAGGTAAGGCCATGCCGCGTTTCCGTCCCATCCTCGACGAGATGGCCGCTTATCGGCCGGGCAAGGCCGTGGTCTCCGCCGACGGCCGGTCCTTCAAGCTGTCGTCCAACGAGTCCCCGTACGAGCCGCTGCCGTCGGTGCTGGAGGCCATCGCCTCCGCCGCCGCGGAGGTCCACCGCTATCCCGACCCCGCCTGCGTGCGGCTCACCGAGGCTCTGGCCGAGCGTTTCGGCGTGCCTCCCGAGCACATCGCGCTGGGCGCGGGCTCGGTGACGGTCGCTCAGCAGCTCTTCGCCACCGTGAGCGACCCCGGCGCCGAGGTGATCTACGCCTGGCGGTCCTTCGAGGCCTACCCGCTGCTCGCCGACCTCGCCGGCGCGGTCTCAGTGCGCGTCCCCCTGGCCGATGAGACCCACGACCTCGCGGCGATGGCGGCGGCGATCACCCCCGAGACGCGCATGATCTTCGTGTGCAACCCCAACAACCCGACCGGCACGGTCAACCGCGCCGCCGAGCTGACGGCCTTCCTCGACCAGGTCCCCGGCGACGTGCTGGTCATCCTGGACGAGGCCTACCGCGAGTACGTCCGCGACGCCGACGTGCCCGACGGGGTGGGCCTGTACGCCGACCGGCCGAACGTCGCCGTCCTGCGCACCTTCTCCAAGGCGTACGGGCTGGCCGGCCTGCGCGTCGGCTATCTCATCGCCCACGAGCCCGTGGCCGCCGCCGTGCGCAAGACCATGGTCCCGTTCGCCGTCAACAGCATCGGCCAGGCCGCGGCGATCGCCTCGCTGGCCGCCGAGGACGAGTTGCTCGAGCGCGTCGAGACGGTCGTCAAAGAGCGCACACGCGTCCGTGAGGCCCTTCTCGGGCAGGGCTGGCAGGTGCCGCCCACCGAGGCGAACTTCGTCTGGCTGCGCCTCGGTGACCGCACGCTGGAGTTCGCCGAACGCTGCGCCGTCGACGGTGTGGCCGTCCGCCCGTTCGCCGGCGAGGGCGCCCGCGTCTCCATCGGCTCCCCCGAGGCCAACGACACCTTCCTCGCCGCCGCGGAGTCCTTCGGCGCCTCCGGCTGACCCTCCCCAGCCGCCGACTCCCAGCGCCCCTCCACCCGGCAGAGCAGCGTGTTCATCGTTCTGGCCGGGTGGCGCGGTGCCCGGTTCGGCCAGTGCGCTGTCCACGAACATTCACCGGCTCGGGCGCCGTAGCAGGCGCCGGCATCGCCGTACCACGACCCGCCGACCCGGCGCCGATCACTGTGGCACGTGGCCGGGGGTGCAGAGCCGCGCCCGGTGAACGTCTGTGGTCACCGCACTCGTCAGGTGGTGCTGCGGTATGTCCACATTTCGGCCATCTGTTCATCCTCAACCCGAATTAGCCAGATCATGCCGGTCCCCGGCGTGCTGAGGTCCTGTCCTCGGCGAACGCTGCCGATGGCCGCGATCCGATCAGCGTCGGCAAGGATGCGTTCAATGTGGAAGCGAAGGTCCGGCTGTGCCGCTCTGATCTGCTCGATCGCACGTTGAACACCTCCTGGGCCGGCCACCTCGGGGTGGGCGTGATCGATCCAGTCTTGCCGGAGGATGTCCGGGGCGGCGGAGACATCGCCGGTGTTCCACATATCGAAATAGCGTGCCACTACCTGCTTGGATGCCGTGGCGACGGCTTCGCTCATCACTGTTGTGCTCCCATCCGGGGTCCGCTGTGATGTCGAGTCCACCTTATGGCGGACATGTCGTCAGTGATCACCTGGTCACCGACCAGACCGACCGTCAGAGTGCGGGGCCGCGCGTATTGCTGATCATGCCCAGCCGGTTGGTGGTCTGCGTTTCCTCAACCGTGCCTGTCTTGGACGGAGAATCTCCGGCCGGTCGGGGGGGATCCGCCCCTGTGGGGTTGTCGGTCAGGAGCGGGTGAGCTGGGTCTCGCCTGCCTGGTCGGAGGGGCGGGGGCGGCGGGCGTGGCGTTCGGTGGAGACCACCAGGGCGACGCCCAGCACGATCACCAGGCCGCCGGCGATCATCTGGCCGGTCGCCCGCTCGTTGAGCACGACCACGCCGAGGAGCACCGCCACGACCGGGTTGACGTACGCGTAGGTCGACACCAGCGAGATCGGCGCGTTGCCGAGCAGCCAGATGTAGGAGGTGAAGCCGACCAGCGAGCCGGCCAGCACCAGATAGGCCAGCGCCAGCCACGACCCGGCGCTCACCTGGTCCAGGTGCAGGCGTTCCCCGACGGCCGGGCCGACGATGAGCAGCCCGGCGCCTCCGACGATCATCTCGACGGTGCTGGCCACGAACGGGTCCTCCGGCATGGGGATGCGTCCGGACAGGAACGAGCCGAGCGCCCACGACAGCGAGCCGGCGAGCACGACCACGATGCCGGTCGAGTCGGAGGACCCGCCGCCGGTGAGCGACAGGCCGGCCACGCCGCAGAAGCCGATGAGCACCCCGGCCAGCGAGAGCAGGTGCGGCCGGTCGCGCGCGACGGTGCGGAAGATGACCAGCCAGAGCGGCACCGAGGCGACCAGGAGGGCGGCCAGGCCGGAGGAGATGTGCTGTTCGGCGACCGCCACCATGCCGTTGCCGCCGAGGAGTAGCAGCAGCCCGACCAGCCCGCCACCGCACAACTGCCGGCCGTTCATGCGCAGGACCGAAGGACCCTTGCGCAGCACCAGCACGGTGCCGAGGATGACCGCCGCCGCGACGAAGCGCATCCCGGCGCTCACCAGTGGCGGCATGGTCTCGATCGTGAGCCTGATGCCGAGGTAGGTCGACCCCCACACGACGTACACCGCCGCGAGCGCCGCCCACACCTTGATGTCACGAGTGTTCTCGACCATAGCTCATGACAATATCGATCGGCCCGACGGCGGCACACGCGGGTATCGGACCGTGAGACGTACCCCCGCGATCCGCCGCCGGTGCTCACCTGCGCCATCACCCGCGCCGCCCGTCGGAGGCCGCTTTGTCCACAGGCTGTGGAAAACCGGCGACCCGGGACTCGGCTCTTTTCTCCGGCCCCAGATGCGGAAATGTAACAATTCGTGGCTCAAGCGGGGCCAGTTGTCCACAGGCTGTGGACGACGCGTCGCCGCCGCCGCACCCCTCGGAGGCGCGGGTCGCCCGCCCCACACGGGCGACCCGCCCCCGGAGGTCAGCGTGGGCCGAGCTTCTCCACGATGAGGCGGTAGAGCTGGCGCGGGCGCCCCGGCTGGGGGGTGCGGTTCGGCGGGAGCGGCCACGCGAGTCCCTCGTCAACCAGCGTGCGCAACAGCCGCCGAGCCGTGCGGGGAGTGACCCCGAGCATCCGCCCGGCGCTCTCCGCGTCCACGATCGTGTCCCCGCCCTCCAGCTTGGCGGCCAGCCTCGCCAGCACCTCGACGCCCTTCGGCCGGCCCTGCCCCGGCGCCTGAGGAGGCATCCGCGGCGCAGGGACGAGTGTCCGGCCCTCGCGGTCCACCGCGAACCCCTGCGGCTGCTTGCCGGCCTGCGAGCGGGCGAGCGCCGCCCTGGCGTGCGTCTCGGCGTCATGAGTCGTGCGTCCCATGCCGACGCCGACCTCCACGGCCAGCCCGAGCTCGTCGCGGATGCGCGCGGCGAAGGGCAGGACCCGGAATCCGTCGGTGGCCGCCGCCATGGAGCCGCGGGTGGCCGTCACCAGGTAGCTGTGGTCGTCGATCGCCCATACGGCGGCGTTCATCCGATTGGCCTCCTGCACCAGCAACCGGTGCAGTGACAGCCGCAGCTCGTCACGCCAGTACCTCGGAGCCGCCCGCCGTACGGGCTCGCGTAACGTCGGCACCTCGATGAGCACCACCGTCAGCTGCGACTCCTCCAGCCTGTGGTGCGCGCCGAGCAGCGCCGCGGTGTGCAGCGCCGTGCGCACCGCCGCGGAGGTCGGCCGCACCCGCACGGTCGGCACCCCGGCCGCCGCGAGCCGGTCGGCCACCGCGGGCAGGCAGGTCAGCGCGCCCGTCGTGGCGCCCTGCCTGATCAGCCGTTCGTGGTAGGCGGCGACCGTGCCGGTCGCCCCCGGCTCCTCACGCGTCTGCACCCCGCCCGTCGGCATGCCGAGGTCGGCATAAGCCTCCTCGACGTCCGAGCGGCTCAGCAGGTCGACGCTGACCCTGCGCGGGTCGATGCGCTCGTCCAGCGCGGCCCTGGCCAGGGCCGCGGTGAGGGCGGGGCCCCCGAGCTGGACGTACGTCGCGGGGATCGTGAGCACGCCCGAGCGCCTGGCCAGTTCGTACGGCACGGGGCTGGCGAACAGGCAGGCGTCCACCCCCGGGCCGAGCCGTACCACCTTGTCGGCCGCCTCCTGTTCGTCACGGTAAGCCGCGGCGACCAGCCGGCACGGAACCGGGGCCGCCGCGTGGCCCATGAGCATCACGCGTTCGACCAGGTCGTGAGGCCCCACCACCCCGATGGTGAGGTCCGGGCCCGATGCGCCCACACGTGATCCTCGCGGAGTTTCTTCGGCCCTTTCGACCAATGTTCGTCCCATCCCGCCATACCTTCGATGGAGGCGCCGCGCCGCGCGGCACCCCGCGGCCGGCGTGTCCGGCCCGGTGGGCGCCCGGCGTGGCTTCCTCGCGAAATCCACTGGTCGAGTCCGCCTCGCGGGGGGCGCCGGTCAGGCCGCCGGAAGGCGGCATGCGGCGTCTCCGGCTCGGGTTCGTCTCCCATCCGGTCTAGTCCTCTTTGGAACGATCGCTCGCCAAGGCACTAATGTCACGCCCGGATTTGCCGGAAAGCGGCTCTCCCATGCCCTGAAGGCATGGCAAGGATGGCTATATGAACAGGTCAGAGGCGGTTTACGGGCTCAGTCAGGTCGTAGGGGAAATCTCTCTTACCACATCTCCACCCAGGGCCTTCATGCGTGCCGCGAGGTCGTGGTGGCCCCGGTCGATGAGGTAGCCGGGCGAGACGACGGTCTCGCCGTCCGCGGCCAGGCCCGCGAGCACGAGCGCGATGCCCGAACGCAGATCGTGCGCCGTGACGTCGGTTCCGGTCAGCGGGGTGGCGCCGTGGACGACCGCGCGGCTGCCCTCGACCTCGATGTTGGCGCCCATCTTGTTCAACTCGCCGGCCAGCGCGAACCGCCCGTCGAAGATGCGCTCGTGGATGTAGCTCGCCCCGTCGGCCAGGCAGGCCACCGTCATGATCGGCGACTGCAGGTCGGTGGCGAACCCGGGGTAGGTGTCGGTGATCACGTTGATCGGGCGCAGCGGCCGGTCGCGGCGGACGTTCAGCACCGCGCCGTCGGTGGCGAACTCGACGCCCATCTGCTCCAGCTTCCAGCGCACGACGCCGAGGTGCGCCAGGGAGGCGCCGACCAGGTTGACCTCGCCGCCCGTGATGGCGGCGGCCATCGCGAACACGCCGGCGTCGAGGCGGTCGGGCATGACCCGGTGCTCCACGGCGGTGAGCTCGTCGACGCCCTCGACGGTGATGAAACCGGTTCCGCCGCCGCTGATGCGGGCGCCCATCTTGGTGAGCATGTCGATGACGTCGAGGACCTCCGGCTCCAGGGCCGCGTTCTCGATGATGGTGGTGCCCTTGGCGAGCGCCGCCGCCATGATGAGGTTCTCGGTGCCCGTGTGCGAGGGGGTGTCCAGGTACAGCGGGGCGCCGGTGAGGCCGGCGGCCTTGACGTGGATGACGCTCTCGCCCTCGTCGACCACCGCGCCGAGCCGCTTGTACCCGAGGTAGTGGAAGTCGAGGTTGCGGCTGCCGAGGTTGCACCCGCCGACGCCCTCGATGACGGCCTCGCCGAGGCGGTGGAGCAGCGCCGGGACGAAGAGCACCGACCCGCGGAAGCGCCGCGCGATCTCGGCGGGCAGCACCGGACTGGTCAGGCGGGATGCGTCGATGACCAGAGTGCGCTCGGCCTCGTGCAGCTCGACCTTCGCCCCCACGGACTCGGCCAGCTCCACCGCCCGGCGGACGTCCTCGATGATCGGTACGTTGCGCAGAACCGTGCGGCCCTCTGCGGCGAGCAGGGCCGCGCCGATCATCGGGAGCACGGCGTTCTTGGCTCCCTGGATGAACGCGGTTCCACGCAGGGCGTTGCCGCCGCGCACGCGGTATCGAACCATATGTAGAGGCTCCTCGAATTCTGGTAAATGACGCGCCAGTTAAGCGGACGGCGGCAGAGTTATCCGCCCACAGTAGCCCTTTCGGGATGGCGGCCCGGCCACTTTGGCGCCACTCCGCTACCCGGTGAAGCGCAGATCATTCAGCGTACGGAGGTGTTGGTCCCGGCACTGGGCGACGCGGCGGTCAGCAGCGTGTTCGCCCGCTGGTCCACGAACCGCGTCACGAGCTGCTGGGCGTACCCGAACACCATCGCCCACACCAGGATCGAGGTCTGCGAGCTGAGCCCGCCGAACCCCGGCACGAAGCCCGAGTTGAGGATCAGCAGGCCGACGATCGCCGTCGCCACGCCCGCCGGGACCTTGAGCAGGTTCTGCGCGACGGCGAGGGAGTAGCGGGTGGACAGCTCAGAGCGGGTCGACAGGCTCGTGGCCGTGGCGAGCGCCGCGCCCAGCATCCCGACGAGCGCGACCAGCGGCACGTCCCCGTGGGTCGGGGCGCCGGCGCCGGCCGGGCACCCCCCGCTGCTCATGTTCTGCCCGAGGCTCGCCAGCAGCGTGCCGTTGCCGCACATGGGGATGGCGGCGGGCCAGATCGCTCCGACGGCGACCAGGCCGGCGACGATGAGCGTGAGGGTGGCGACGCCGCCGAGCAGCAGGTTGCGGAAGCTGCGCACCCGGCCGCTCTCGATGGAGGCCATGCCGTAGGCCGCCCGGAGCACCGCCTGCAGCAGCGACCGGTCGCTCTCGCCGATGTCACCCGCGGCGACGCGCGCGGTGAGCCCGACCAGCCGCGCGTCGTCGGCGGGCAGGTAGGCCCGCCCGGTGGCGAGGACCTCGGGGGCGCGGGCGTTGAGCTCGCCGGCCGGCAGCAGCCCGTACAGCAGGATGGTGGCGCCGTAGATGTTGGACCACGCCGCCTCGATGGCCTGCCCGGTCAGCCAGCGCCGCCAGCCCTGCCGCTCGTGCGCGTACCGCGCGGCGGCGGCCAGGTGGCGTTCGATGGCGGTGTGCAGCGGCCGAAGGCCCCGCTCGTCCGGCCGGGCGGCCAGGCAGCGCCCGGCGTCGGCCGCGATCTCCTGGGCGCGGGAGGCGATGTGCACCCGCCACACGCCGGGCCAGCGCAGCACGTCCTGCTCGCTGAGCCCGGCGATGTCGTCCAGCGCGCCAGGCCCGTCGTTCCCGCCGGACTTCGCCGGGCGGGCGGCCTCACCCGGCCCGCGGGCGTCGGCGCCGTCCGTAGTTGGGGCGCCGTCCGTCCTGGGGACGGCGTCCGCCCCGTCTTCGGCGGCCTCGTCCGATCGCACGGCCGGATCGGGTGCCATACGTTCCTCCAGGGTTCGCCCGTCCCCCTGGGCTTATCGCGACCGGCCGCCTCGGCGCTACCGGTTTGCGATCATTCGTTCCGTCAGGCGCGGGCGGCGATGTCGGAGCGGTGGTGGGAGCCGCGCAGCCTGACCTGCTCCACCTGCGCGTACGCGGCGGCGCGCGCGGCGGCGATGTCGGAGCCGGTGCCGACGACGTTCAGCACCCGGCCGCCCGCCGACACCACCCGTCCCTCGGCGTCCAGCGCGGTGCCGGCGTGCAGGACGTAGGCGTCCTTCGCGACGGGGTCGAGCCCTTCGACGCGGTCGCCCCTCACCGGGTCGGCGGGGTAACCCTCGGCGGCGACGACCACGGTGACGGCCGCGCCGTCGCGGAAGCGCGGCGCGGGCTGCCGGTCGAGGGCGCCGGTCGCGCAGGCCAGCAGCAGCCCGGCCAGCGGCGTCTCCAGCCGGTCGAGCACCACCTGCGTCTCGGGGTCGCCGAAGCGGGCGTTGAACTCGATGACCTTCGGCCCGGACGCGGTGAGCGCCAGCCCGGCGTACAGGACTCCGGTGTAGGGGGTGCCGCGCCGGGCGAGCTCGCCGATGGACGGCAGGACGACCTCGTCCATGACCCGCTCGGTGAGACCCTCGGGCGCCCACGGCAGCGGCGTGTAGGCGCCCATGCCGCCGGTGTTCGGGCCCTGGTCGCCGTCGTAGGCGCGCTTGAAGTCCTGGGCGGGCTGGAGCGCGACGGCCGTGGCGCCGTCGCACAGCGCGAACAGCGAGACCTCCGGGCCGTCGAGGTACTCCTCCACGACCACGCGTCCGCAGGCCGCCGCGTGGGCGAGCGCCTCGGCGCGGTCGGAGGTCACCACGACGCCCTTGCCCGCGGCGAGCCCGTCGTCCTTCACGACGTACGGAGCGCCGAACGCCTCCAGGGCGGCCTCGGTCTCCTCGGGGGTGACGCACACGCGGGCGCCCGCCGTCGGCACGCCGGCGGCCACCATGACGTCCTTGGCGAAGGCCTTGGAGCCCTCGATGAGCGCGGCCTCCTTCGACGGCCCGAAGCAGGGGACGCCCGCGGCGCGGACGGCGTCGGCGACGCCGGCCACCAGCGGCGCCTCGGGCCCGATGACGACGAGCTCGGCGCCGAGGCGCGTGGCCAGCGCCACGACCTGGCCGGGATCGGTGGGCACGACCGGGTGGAGCGTCGCCACCGCGGCGATGCCGGCGTTGCCGGGGGCACAGTGGAGGTCGGACACCGCGGGGTCCAGGGCGAGGGCGCGGCACAGGGCATGCTCGCGGCCGCCGCTTCCAATCACAAGAACGCGCACGTGGGGAGTCTACGGGGCGGGTCTGGGGTCGCCGGACGCCGCGGGCGTCGCCGCAGGTCGGGGCATGTAGGGGGGCGCCTGCCGGGAAAGAACGGCCGGTCTTCACAGGCCGGGCGGCGGCCTTTTGTGAACTTCCACATGATCGAGTGATCCCGTGGGGATGTAAGCTGGGGGCTGAAGCCTGCCTGTGGTAAGTTAGGGCGGCTTTGGGCCGTCTCTCGGGAGATTGGAGGTGGAATCGGGATGACATCTGGTGATCCCAGCAGTACGTGCTCGCGCACGTACGTCGTGCGCAAACCCGACCACTCCAATTCGGTGTCCGACTGAGAGCCACACGCCTGTTCTTTTCTGCGACGTTCGTCGTGCTTTGATGCTTTCCGCGTGTGGGTTCCCGAGGTCGGGCGGGAAGGGACCGCCATGCGCTCGTCCACCCTTTTCCAGCGGATCAACCTGCACCAGCGCACCACTCACGTGCGCCTCGGCGCCTCGGCGCCGGTCACCTCTCTGCGCCGTGGGCCGCTCAACGGCCGCTGCGTTCCGCCGAGTGACTCCCTTGTGCAGTACGGCGCGTACATCGCCGGCAAGCGTGTCCACGTGTCCGGCATCCCGGAGGCCGTGAGTCTGGTCCGCGAGCACAATGCCGCGTCGGAGACCGGGGGCGCCTACGTCTGGGTGGGGCTCCACGAGCCGGAGGCCCCCGAGGTCGAGTGGCTGGCCGAGGTGTTCGGGTTGCACCCCCTGGCCGTGGAGGACGCCATCAAGGCGCACCAGCGGCCGAAGGTCGAGCGTTACGGCGACTCGCTGTTCGTCGTGCTGAAGACCATCGCCTACCTCGACCACGACCAGTTGACCGCCTCCAGTGAGATCATCGCCAGCGGCGAGATCATGGTGTTCGTCGGCCCCGACTTCGTGGTCACCGTGCGCCACGGCGAGCACTGTCCGCTCGCGGACGTGCGCGGCCGCCTGGAGGACAAGCCCAAGCTGCTCTCCCGCGGCCCCTCCGGCGTCCTGCACGCCATCGCCGACCACGTCGTCGACCGCTACCTGTCGGTCGCCGACCAGATGCAGGCCGAGCTGGAGGAGGTCGAGGCGGCCGTCTTCGCCGACGTCAGCTCCCGCGACATCGGCCGCATCTACCAGCTCAAGCGCGAGATGATCGAGATGAAGCGCGCGGTCACGCCGCTCCAGACGCCGCTCGGGGCCCTGCCGCAGCGCCGCATGATCCCCTCCGAGATGCGCGAGTACTTCCGCGACGTCGTCGACCACCTCTCACGGGTCTGCGAGCAGGTCGAGTCGTCCAACGAGCTGTGCAACTCCATCCTGCAGGCGGCCCTGGCCAGGTCCAACGCCCTGGCGAACGAGGACATGCGCAAGATCTCCGCCTGGGTGGCCATCGTCTCCGTGCCCACGATGATCGCCGGCATCTACGGCATGAACTTCAAGCACATGCCCGAACTGAACGCCGTCTGGGGCTATCCCCTCGTCATCGGCGTCATGCTCGTCATCTGCTCCCTCCTCTACCGCGGCTTCCGCCGCAACAGCTGGCTCTGACCTCCGGGCAGCCCGCCGCGTGCCGGCACGGCAGCCGTGACGGCGGCCGGCGATCCGCCGGCCGCAACCCCTGGATGACGATCCCGGCGACCGGGGCCGCCGGCGACAACTCCGGCGGCGGCGAGCCCGATGCCCGCGCGCCCGGTGGTGTCGATCCCGTCGACCGGGGCCCACCGGCGACCAACCTGGCGACCTCTGCTCGTCGGTGACAATCCCGGCGACCCCGCCCGGTGCCCCGTATGGCCGTACGATCCCCAGATGAGCAGGCGCGCGCCGGCGGCGGTGCTTCTGGCGATGACCATCGCTCTGTCCCTGGCCGCGTGCGCCTCCACCGCCCGCCCCGGTGCCCCGGCGCCCTCTGCGACCCCCGTGCTGTCCGGGTCCTCGGCCGGCACGCCCGGCCCGAGCGCTGTTGGGGTGCCCGACCCCGCCCCGTCCGTGGCGGCGGGCCCCACCACCCCGCTGTCCGTCGTCCAGGGTGAGGCCGAGTGGGTCGCCACCGGCGTGCACGAGTGGGGCGGCTCCATGAACACCGCCCTGGTGCTCGCCGAGGACGACGCCTGGGCCGCGGGCCACCACGACGAGGGCGCCGCGCTGATCAGGCACTGGGACGGCCGGTCCTGGCGGGAGGTGGCCGCCCCGGTCAGGGACGTCGCGATCCGCACCGTTTCGGCCGCACCCGGCAGTCGCGTCCCGTGGATCTTCACCGGGGACGCCCGCGCGTGGCGCCGGCAGGGCGGGGGCTGGGTGAGCATGGGCGGCCCGGCCGGTCCGCGCGGGCGCCTCCTGCGGGCGGCGGCGGTGACCGGGGCCCGCGAGGCGTGGACGGCCGGGGTGCTCACCGAGGACGGTGAGACGCCCTTCCTGGCGCACTGGTCGGGCGGGGTGTGGCGAGAGCTCGCATCCCCGGGCGGCATGGAGGTGGAGGCCTTCGGCGCGTCGTCGCCGCGCGAGGTGTGGGCGGTCGGCGTGGCGGGCGGGCATCCCGCGATCACGCGCTGGGACGGTGAGCGCTGGGCCGCCGCCCCGCTGCCCGCCGCCCCGGCCGCGGGGGAGGGCCACTTGACCGGCGTGGCGGTGAGTCCCTCAGGCGAGGCGTGGGCCGTGGGCCGAGTGAACCGGCCGGGTGAGCCCCCGGAGAACGTCCTGTTCACGTGGGACGGGTCGCGGTGGACCGCGCCCGTCGTCCCGGCCTCCCGCCTCCCCGCTTTCACGGCCGTCGCGGCCGACGGGCGCGGCGGCGTCTGGATCGGCGGTGGACGCGGCGGCGACGTGATCGTGCACTACGCCGCCGGACACTGGACCGTCGAGCGGACCCCGCACCGGTCGAGCCCGGCCGTGTACGGCCTGGCGGCCGGGCCTGGCGGCGTCCCGGCGATCGCCGTCGGCGGCGAGCCGGACTACGACGAGGACGGCCACGCCTGGATCTGGACCCGCCGCTGACCCCGCCCTCGCCCGTCCGGACCGCGCCCCCGTCTCGTTCGGCACAGACCTCCGTGTGGTCGCGGGGGCACGAATGCCCGGTGGCCACAGCATGGGCCTGCCGCCGAAGATCATGTTCCGGGTGGAGGCCCCGTCCGGTCACGCGGCGACGACGTCGGCGCACCCGTCATGCGCCGGCAGGACCATGACGACGGCTCCCACCCGATCGCGAACGCGCCGCGCCCGGTCAGACGGGCCAGGTCTCCGCGCGCCAGGCGGCGTCCCAGAACATCCACTCGTAGCGCGAGGTGGTGACGAAGTGCTCCAGCGCCCGGGTGCGCTGGCCGCCGGTCGCCTCGGCGCCCGCGTGGTCGGCGAGGGACACCACCCGGCGCACCACGCTCTGGAAGGTCTCGTCCCCGTAGGTGGCGATCCACCGGCGGTACAGCGGGTCGGGTGAGGACTCTTTCATCAGCGCCTCGCCCACCCGGGCGTAGATCCAATAACAGGGCAGCACCGCCGCGAGCCCGTCCAGGAACGACCCGCCGTACACCGTCGCCAGCAGGTAGCTGGTGTAGGCGCGTGTGGTGGGCCCCACCGGCTGCCCGGCGGCCTGCTCGGCCGACCCGCCGAGGTCGGCCATGAACGCGGCGTGCATCTCCTGCTCGGCGGCGATTGCCCCCACCGCGTCGCTCGCGAAGGCCCGCACGTCCTCCTCACGGGGCGCCTTGGCCGCGCACAGGGCCAGCGCGCGGGCGTAGTCCCGCAGGTAGTGCGAGTCCTGCACGACGAAGTGCCGGAACGCCGCGCGCGGCAGCGTCCCGTCCACCAGTCCCCTGATGAACGGGTGGTCGAGGATGGCCTTGTACGTCGGCGCGATGGCCTCCCACAGCTCCTCGCTGTACGGCCGCGCCTGCGACGGAACGACGGATTCGGACGTCGTCATGTGCACAACTCCCTACGCCGGCATGACCCGGACAGGTTCCAGCGGTCTGCGGCCACCCAGCCGCACTCTCAGCCCGGTCCACCGGACTCCCGCGTCCACTCTCGGCTCGAGCCTAGACCGTCGAGGCCCCCCACCGGGAGTGCTCCTGCCTCCACTCCCTCGCGAGCTCGGCCAGCATCGTGTGGTCGTCGTCCAGATCGCCGCCGCTGATTGCCCCGGAGATCGCGGTGAACCTGCCGGACGCCTGCGGATGCCCGGCATCGGCGGCGCGGCTGAACCAGGTGGCGGCCAGCCATTGATGGCCACGGCCCGCATGGATCGCCGCGAGCTGGAAAGCGGCCTCCGCGTGGCCGTGGCGCCCGGCGAGTTGGTAGAAGAAGATGGCGAGGCTGATCTTGTTGCCCTCGGTCTCGTAGGCGGTCGCGTAGACGTACGCCAGTTCGGTCGCCGCCTTGCGCGGTGCCGGGTGAGTGCGCAGCCGCACCGCTTCGTCGTCTCCCGCCGCGGCGGCCTGGTGGAGCCAGTCGCGGGCCTCGGCGAGCCGGTCGTGGAGCAGGGTGATGACCCACAGGCGCAGGCATGCCTGGGCGTCGCCGGCCTCGGCGTGCCGGACCAGACGGGCGCCGGTGCGGCCGAACCACCGTAGATAGCGCCGCATCGGCACCGAGATCGGCGGATCGGCCTTACGGGGCGCCGGTGGAGGGCCCTCCACAGGGGCAACGAGGTCAGGCGGCCATCCGGCCGCTGGGGAGGGATCGGTGTGGACGGGTGCCGGTGGGCGGCTCTCCACATGGGCAACAGGGTCTGGCGGCCATCCGGGTACCGGGAAGGGCTCCGCGTGGAGGGGGGCCGGCAGAGGGCTCTCCACATGCGCGACGGGGTATGGCCACTCGAACGCTGAGGCAGGGGCATGGGCAGCGAGGTCAGGAGGCCACCCGGGTACCGCGAAGGGCTCATTCTGGACGGGTGGGAAACGGGGCGGCGCGAGCGGAGGCTCGGTGGCCGGTGCGGCGGAAAACCCTGCTGGGGCGAAGGCGCCCGGAAACTCGGTGAGGGAGGTCGCGGCAGGTGGGCCTGCCGGAGCGGGGGACGGAGACGGCTCGGCGCCGGTGGAGAGGGAAGGGCGTGCGGCGCACCAGCGGGAGTGCCAGTCGGCGAGGCCGCCGAAGGCCGTGACGTCCAGCCCTGTGTCGGCCGCGGCCCGGTGGCAGGCGCTCACGAACGACGCCACCCATGGCCATGGGGGCAGCCCGTTGCGCTTGCCGGTGAGGATGTCGTGCGTGGTGCTCTCGGCCAGCTCTCTCGACCGCCGGCCATCTTCGGCGGGCGCGTGAGACAGCCGGCGTAGTTCGGCGAGGGACGGTATGCCGG
Source organism: Sphaerisporangium sp. NPDC005288 (assembly GCF_040607475.1). Lineage (NCBI taxonomy): Bacteria > Bacillati > Actinomycetota > Actinomycetes > Streptosporangiales > Streptosporangiaceae > Sphaerisporangium > Sphaerisporangium sp. NPDC005288. The sequence goes on from NZ_JBEXGT010000005.1 coordinate 210,137, forward strand.
CCAGTTCCCGCAGGTCGTTCAGCCGGCCGATGAAGGCCGCCACGCCGGGGTGATGTCCAGTCATGCCCTCCGCCGAATGAGTGATCGACGATCTACGTCAGGTAATGGAGTCATGGTTGCACCAACCGGGGCAATCTGACGGCCGAACCTGAATTCCACCTTGTCCGGACGTGGCGCCGGACGTTCCGCTGGGAGAATCCGCAGGCCACCGAACAAATCCGGATGGATCCGGATAGGTCGGGATGGTCCCGGTGGAAGACATCCCGGCGACGGTGGGCGAGGAGCCGGGAAACGTCGGTCCCGGGCCATAGGCTCCGGAGTCGTCCGGAGATGTTTGGGTCGGTCGTGGCCCCGCGCGGCGTCCTCCATCGTTGGTTCGGCACCCCTTCACCCCGAGAGAGAGAAGTCGATGCTGTCCTACGCCACCGTCACCCGCGCCACTCGTACGGCCCGCGCGGGTGCCGAGTCCCCGCGCCGCGCGACGCCGCAGTCTCGCCAGGCACGGCTGGACGCCGAGCTCCTCGGGCTGTTGGTCACCACCTGGGCCGTCCGCACGGGCCGCACCCCTCCCGCGCGTCCGCCGCACCAGCTCACCGCCGAGGAACTGATCGAGTTCTGGTCCGACGACCACACCGCCGGCGGGAAGGCCCGATGAGCCAGGCCCCGCCGCCCCGACGTCCACGGAGCCCGCACCGATGCCCCCCGACCAGCCCCTGACCCCCGCGCCGGCGCCCGCCGCCGCGCCGGCGATCGCCTCGGCACCGGTGGCCGACTCCGCGCCGGTGACCGACTCCGCGCCGGAGGATCCGCCCGCCGCCCTGGCGCGGCTGGTCATCACCGCCCGGCCGTTCCGAGGCGAACTGCAGGGCGAGTTGCACGCCCGCGTGCCCGCCCCGGCGACCCGCGGCGCGATCACCATGCTCGGATGCGTCGCCGTCGCGGCACTGCTGCTGCTCCTCGCCCCAGCGGTGCTGATGTACCTCGCCCCTCGCGCGGGTCTGTCTCCGGGCTGGGTCACGGCGCTGCTGGCGGGCGATCTCATCTGCGCCGCGATGTGGCTGCTGTTGAGAGGACGCGGCGCGACGCGAGCCGGCGGCCATGGATGCCGGACGCCCCGCCCACGGAGAACACCCCAGGCGGCCCACTCAGACAGGGCCACGGTGCAAACCGCTCACAGCCGCCGCCTGCCTGCCCGCCCAGATCACCGCAAAGACCGAACGTAGCGAGCCGACTCTGACCTGGTGAGGCTCCCGCCCGAGCACGCACAGCCGGCGTCCCCGCCTCACCACACCCACCGGAGCCGCAGAGCCCGTACAACCCAGCTCTGACCAAGACCTCGCCCTCAACCGGGTCAGACGGCGCTGACCGCCTCAGGTGTGAGGTCACCGTGCACCCGCTGGAGGTACTCAACGGCGTGTTCGGTGGCCGGGTCGTGGTTCAGCCGCTCGCGGTAGAAGTGGAGGCGTTCCTCGCAATCATCAATGATCTCGCTCCAGGTGCGAGCCCATATGCGAATGCCGCCTTCCCACTCGGCGATGCAGCCGGGCGGACGGTTGGGCGCCGCGGCGTCCCGTCGCACGACGTCGTCCATCTCGGTGGAGACCACCCAGAAGTCCCAGCAAACACGAGCGTCACGAAACTGCGCGTCACCGGCCACGGCTTGGGCATAGCTCTTGATCTGCGCCACCTCGAGCTGCCCGATCTTGACCCTAGGAGCCTTGAGCTCGACGACAAGGTGCTCTCGCCCCGAACTCCCCCGATGGGCCCTCCCCAGCATGAGGTCCACGATCCTGCCGTCCTCCGGCTCACGACCCATCTCCTTGAGATGGCGTGCCAGCACCATGTCCAAGTCCCGATCGCTGACCGTCAACGCGTAGGCGTCACCGAACACCCACATCCCCCGTTCGAGGATCCTGTGCAGTTCTCCTCGGCCCTGGCCTGTCCTACCGGCGCAGAAGGCGGAAAGGAATTGCTTCAGGGCGGCGAGGAAGGCCAGACGGGCGGTGACCTGACGGGTCACCGCCATATGAACGGTGTGCACGTGGTCATGATCTCAGCGACTTGCGAGAACAGGACGGGGATCAGCAAGGAGGTGCCGAGAGCGAATCCGACGGCCTTTCCGAGGGCGCCAGTGGACGATGACCTCGCCGGGTACACCGCGCAGTCGCCTCCGGACAGCCGGAGAGCCAGGAGAAGTCCACGCCCGTTCTCCGCAAGCGACGGCATATCGGCGTCCACACTCGTCCGCAGACGGTCGAGGCGCGTGGCGAGTTCTCCGAAGTCGGGGGTCCCGTCCACGACCTCGCACCAGGCGGGCACTCCTGCCTCGTCAAGGATGCGCAGCTCGTACGACCCGGCGGCGTGCCGGTCGGCGTTGGCGGCCAGTTCGGAGACGACTATCTCCGCATCGGCGAGGGTCTCCGCTTCTGCTCCTGCCTTCATGAGCACCTCACGCAGTACGGCTCTGGCATGGCGCCCCACCGCGCCCGACGGGAGGACTTCGACGAGGCGAATATGCGCCGCACCGTGCTCGCGGCTCGCCGTGTACATCGTGTACTGCGCGGCGAGGTGAAGGTCGGGAACGACATCGTCGCCTGGTCGCATGGAGCCCTCCGTTCGTACGGGTCCGGGAGCAGCAGATAACCCCGTCGCGAGGGGTGAGGTGAAGGACCTGCTGGCGGCGCTGCCGTTCGTCCCCGCCGCGATCGGCGAGTGGCTCACCGCCTGGAACTACGATCCGGTCGTCGATTCGACGACGCACCCGGGGCTGGGACCTCGGGTCGGGGCGGCGGACGTGGCGCGTATCGGTCAGGCGAAGCAGGCGTTCGCCCGCATCGACCGCGAGTTCGGCGCGGGGCTCGTGCGCCCGGCACTGGTGAAGTACCTGAACGGTTCGGTCGCGCCGCTGCTGCGCGGGCGTTACGACGACCGCACGGTGCCGCCCTCATGACGGCCGCCGCCGACATGACGTGCCTGGCCGGATGGATGGCGTTCGACGTCGGTCGCAACGGGCTGGCGCAGCGTCACTTCGCCCAGGCACTGCGGATGGCCAAGGCGGCGGACGACTCGGTCATGGCCGGCTGGATACTCGGTGTGATGTCCCATCAGGCCATCTACCTCGATCGGCCTACGGAAGCCCTTCGCCTCGCGAACGCCGCCGCCGACGCCGCTCGTCAGGCCAACGCTCCAGCGCGCCTCACCGGGCGCCTGGCCCTTGGTAGCCAGGCACTCGCGACGGCGCTCGTCGTCAGGCACGCCGACACGAACGACTTGCACACTGTCAGGCAGGTCGAGCGGCTGCTGGGCGAGGCGGAGCGGGCATACGCGCAGGAGCCGACCGATCGCGAGCCGGCGTGGCTCCCGCCGTACGACTCTACGAAGATCGTCTCTGAGGCGGCGCGGTCCTGGCACATGCTTGGCCGCCATCAGCGGGCCATCGAACGGGCCGAGGCGGCCCTGGGTGCCCAGAAAGGCACGACCCGCTCGGCGCAGCTCGCCCGCATCAACGCCGCCGAGGCGTATCTCGGCGCGGCAGAGCTGGAACAGGCACTCGATCACGCGGGAGCCGTCATTCCGACGATCCCCTCGCTGTCCTCGCCGCGACTGACCGGACGGGTACGTAGGTTCGCGGCAACCCTGGAGCCTTACGGCGACCATGTTGGCGTGCGTGCATTCCGCGAACAAGTACGCGCGCAAGCGGCGGCGTGAACGTTCCTGGCGGGAGCTCGAGGGCGGAGCCCTCGATCGGGGGCGGAGCCCCCCAAAAGATGCCGCCTGAGCCGGAGCGCCCTCTAGGGCGCGGAGGCGAGGACCTTCGCCTGGGAGGGCTTCAGGGGACGAGGCGGAGGCGGGGGCGGTGGTCGTGGATGCCGAGGAGCTGGCGGACGCGGGGGAGGTGCCAGGCGAGCTGGGCGGCCAGTGCGGGCATGGTGAGACCGGTCTCGGCGGAGGCCAGGTCGAACGCCTGGCGCAGCAGCACGGGGTGCTCCCCGGGGAAGCCGGTGATGGCCTCGTTGGCGAAGCCGGGCTGGTCGCGCAGGACGGCCAGGCGCTGGTAGGCGCGGCCGGTCGAGGAGTCCGACAGCAGGCCGACCTCGCGGCAGCGGTACAGCAATGAGTCGACCGAGACCCCCCAGGTGTTCTTCAGCTCGGCCAGTTTGCGCAGGTCGAGGCGTCGGGGGAGTTCGGGGAGGATGCTGTCGCGGGGGGTGAGGAACTCGGCGGCGAAGGCGTCGGCCTCGCGTTCCTGCTGCAGGTCGCCTGCGGCCGTGTCGCCGTGCAGCACGAGGTGGCCGAGCTCGTGGGCGGCGGTGAAGCGGTAGCGGTGGATGTCGTCGAACCGGTTGGCGGTCAGCACGACGATCGGGCGCGGCAGGTGGGAGGTGGAGAAGGCGTCCACCGTGGTGGCGTCCTCGTCGGGCGGTGGCAGCACCACGACGATGCCGTGGGCCTCCATGTGGCGGACGAGGTGGGCGATCGGCCCGGTGCCGAGCGCCCAGTGGCCGCGTAGGGCCCGGGCGGCGGCGGCCGGGTCGCGGGGCGGCTCGGCGCCCGCGTGCACCTCGCCGCCGGAGAAGCCGGGCAGGTCGACGGGGGGGAGCTGGACGCGCTTCTCCAGCGCGTGGGTGAGCTCCCACACCTGCTCGACGAACGCGACCGCCTTGGCCCGCTGGTGCACGCGAGTGGAGCGCAGGCTGCGGAAGTGCGCCATGGAGCCGTCGAGCTTGCCGTGCGGCCGTCCCGACAGGAAGAACGCCGGCGGGACGTCGAGGGCGTCGGCGAGGCGGGGGATGAGGTCGGGCCGCGGGTGGGTCGTGCCGGTCTCGTACTGGCCGATCGCCGCGGGGGTCACGCCGACGCGCTCGGCGAGGTCCTTCTTGGTCATCGCGGCGAGCCGGCGCGCCTGGGTGAGCCGGGCCTGGTCGAAGGCGTCGGCCACGGCCTGCGGGCTCGGTTCGCCGCCGGGGGCGCCGAGCCGTCTGGCGGGGCGCCTGCCCCGGCCGCCTTCACGGTCGTTGATCGTCGTTCTCACGGTCGTCGGTTCGCCGGTTCGTCGTCGTGGTCGGGCGTGCGGTGTGGTCGCGGGTCGGTCCGCGTCGTGGTCGTGGCCCAGCGTGCGGTGTGGTCGCCGGGCAGGCCGCTTTGTGGTCGCGGGTCGGGTTCGCGTGGTCAGGGTCGCCCTGTGGTGCCCGTGGATGGGGGCTCGACGCCGAGCTCGCCGTCCGCCGGGATCGGGCCGCCGTTGGCGCGGTCGGCCGCGGGGCGGCTGCTGAGGGGGAGGCCGGGCTCGGCGCCCTGGTCGAAGCGTGGCGCCGCGCCGGGCTCGGCGGCCGGGACGCCCTGGACGACCCACGGCAGCGCGGTGAGCAGCGGGATCTGCTCGCAGTGGACCCAGTGGACGCGGCCCATGTCGTCGATCAGCTCGGCCTCGCCCCAGTAGAGCTTCAGCAGGCTGGCCTGCGCGTTCGCCGCGTACGCGACCGGGATCAGCCGGGTGTCGGCGGGGAGCTGGGCGAGCAGGGGACGCGCGGCGGCCAGTTCGCGCAGCCCGGCCGCCTCGCCGTCGTCGTCCATGCCGAGGTCGAGGACCTCCTGCTCGAAGCGGGTCTTCGGGCCGAACCGGGTGAACAGCTCGCGCACCAGCGCGGACACCCGGCCGTCGCCGACCCGTGCCTCGCTGATCGGCGTGGTGTCGTCGTCGGCGTAGCGGAACGGCAGCAGCAGGTTGCCGTCGAGCACGACCAGGTGGTGCGGCGAGCCGTGCGGCCGGACGACCTGGAACCCCGGCTCGTGCCGGAAGGCGTCGACGAGCGCCTCGTAGCGGCGGGCCATCAGCGTGGACCCATAGGCGTACCGTTTGTCGCTTCTGGAGGACTTCTGGGCGTCCTGGGCGTTGGAGGCCGCCTCGAGAAGGGACGCGGCCAGCCGTCCGCGCACCGAGGCGGCGCGCTCGCCGAACCGCTCGACGGCCCACGCCGACATCTCCGCCTGCATCGCTGACCTCCCGTGGGCCCGGCCGTGCGGCCGCCGGGGCGTGCCCTCGGCCTCCGGCGCCCTGTCGCTTCAGTTTCTCGCACCCTACTCCCGCGAGCACTGCAGTTGATGTTGGGACGCGCGGAAAAGCCGCCCGGATCTCCGGCGAACCCGGCCGAACGGCGCCGGCGCGGTCAGGCGGGGGTGGGACGCAGGGCGGCGGCGGGGGCGGGGAGAGGCAGACCGCGCGAGCTCCACAGCTCGCGCATCCGGTCGGGGTAGTCGGTGACGATCCCCGCCACGCCGAGGTCGATCATGCGCCCGGCCTCCTCGGGGTCGTTGACCGTCCAGACGGCGACGGGCAGCCCGGCCGCCGCGGCCCGGGCCATCAGCCGTTCGTCGACCAGCACGCGGTCGGGGGACAGGGTGGTGGCGCCGATGGAGCGGGCCGCCGCCGCGATGTCCCCGCCGAAGTCGGCGACGTGGTCGAGCCCGAGCCACGCGGGCGTGAGCGTGGCCTTCTCGACCAGAGCGTAGCGTTCGGCGATCAGGCTCTCGGCCGCGCGCAGCACGCGCCAGTCGAAGCTGAGGATCGCCGCGCCGCCCAGCCGGCCGTGCCGGTCGAGCTCGGCGACGACCAGCTCGGTCAGCTCGGCCGGGTCGCCGGACAGGTCGGGCCGGGTGGGGTCGGACTTCAGCTCGATGTTCAGCCGCACGCCGTCGCCGCCGTAGGCGTCCACCAGGGCGAGGACGGCCCCGAGGGTGGGCATGCGGGTGCCCGGGACCGGGATCTGCGTGCGCGCGAACCGGTCGGAGGGGGACTTCGGGCGCCGCACCCCCACGTCCAGCGTGCGCAGCTGCTGCTGGGACAGCGAGCGGATCGGCTTGCCGACGTAGGGGAAGGCGGGGTCCCCGGGGATGGCCGGGCCGGTGTCCGTGCTGGTCACCGGCGACACGGTCAGATCATGGGTGAGGACGAGCCGGCGGTCGGCGCTCAGCGCGACGTCGAACTCGATGGCGTGGACGCCCACCCCCAGCGTGAAGGCCATGCCGGGGAGGGTGTTCTCCGGGCGCAGGCCCCGTGCCCCCCGGTGGCCGTGTATTTCAACCTGCACAATGGCGCACCCTATCGTCCACCCTCCCCGGCCTTCCTCAGGCGGGGCCGTGCGCGGCCCCGGCGTGCCTCAGACCAGGGGACGGATCGAGAGGGTCTGCGTGCGGCCGGGGCCGACGCCGATGGCGGAGATGGGCGCGCCGCTCAGCTCCTCCAGGGTCCTGACGTAGTTCTGCGCGTTCTTCGGCAGGTCCTCGAAGGTCTTGGCCTCGGTGATGTCCTCCTGCCAGCCGGGCAGCTCCTCGTAGATCGGCGTGGCGTGGTGGAAGTCGGTCTGGGTCATCGGGATCTCGTCGTGGCGCACGCCGTCCACCTCGTAGGCGACGCACACCGGGATGCGCTCGAGGCCGGACAGCACATCCAGCTTGGTGAGGAAGAAGTCGGTGACGCCGTTGATGCGGGTGGCGTACCGGGCGATGATCGCGTCGAACCAGCCGCAGCGGCGGTCGCGGCCGGTGGTGACGCCGTACTCGCCGCCGGTCGTGCGCAGCCAGTCGCCCATGTCGTCGGTCAGCTCGGTCGGGAACGGGCCGGAGCCGACGCGCGTGGTGTAGGCCTTGAGGATGCCGATCACGCGGGTCAGCCGGGTCGGCGGGATGCCCGAGCCGATGCACGCGCCGCCGGAGGTCGGCGAGGAGGAGGTGACGAACGGGTAGGTGCCGTGGTCGATGTCGAGCAGGTTGCCCTGGCCGCCTTCGAGCAGGACGACCTTGTCCTCGTCGAGCGCCTTGTTGAGGATCAGCGAGGTGTCGGCGATGTGCGGCTTGAGCCGTTCGGCGTAGCCGAGGTACTCCTCCAGCACCCGCGCCGGCTCGATGCCCCTGCGGTTGTAGACCTTGGTCAGCACCTGGTTCTTCTCGTTCAGGGCGACCTCGATCTTCTTGCCGAGGATGCCCGGGTCGAGCAGGTCCTGCACGCGCACGCCCATCCGCGCGATCTTGTCGCCGTAGGCCGGGCCGATGCCGCGGCCGGTGGTGCCGATGCGGGCCTTGCCGAGGTAGCGCTCGGTGACCTTGTCCAGAGCCTTGTGGTGGGGCATGATCAGGTGCGCGCTGGCCGAGATGAGCAGCCGGTCGCAGGAGATGCCGCGTTCCTTCAGCCCGTCGATCTCCGCCAGCAGCACGCCGGGGTCGATCACGACGCCGTTGCCGATCACCGGGACGACCTCCGGAGACAGCACTCCGGTGGGCAGCAGGTGCAGCGCGTACTTCTGGTCGCCGATGACCACGGTGTGGCCGGCGTTGTTCCCGCCCTGGTAGCGGACGACGTAGTCCACCTCCCCGCCCAGCAGGTCGGTGGCCTTACCTTTGCCCTCATCGCCCCACTGGGCGCCCACGAGAACGACAGCCGGCATGGTTAACTCCCGCGCACAAAAACGAAACCCCTGGCGCAAGCGCGACAGGGGCTCTTGCGTTGAGAGACTACCCGAGCATGCTGATGCCGCCCAAGCGCGACTTACGGGTGGTTCAACGCTTCTACCGCCGCCGGACTGCTGTCGCGGAGGAACTGGGCGCACCGCTCGGCTTCGTCCTTCTCGCCGATCGCCTGGGCGGCGCGGGCGAGGGCGTGCAGGCAGCGCAGGAACCCCTGGTTGGGTTCGTGGTCCCAGGGGATGGGGCCGTGCCCCTTCCATCCCGCCCTGCGCAGTTGGTCCAGGCCGCGGTGGTAGCCGGTGCGGGCGAAGGCGTAGGAGGTCACCGCGTGCCCGGCGGCGAAGGACTCGTCGGCCAGCGCCGCCCATGCCGCCGAGTAGGCGGGGAAGCGCGCGGCGATGTCACTGGCCTTGGCGCCGGCTTCCAGCGCCTGCCTGGCTTCCGGGGTGTCCGGTAGGTGGGTCGGCGGCGGCCCGGCGATGAGGTTCTCGTGCGTTTCCATGAGCACAGTCTTATACCTGCACCGGGCCTGTGCGGTCATGCTCGGTCCGCCCGCACGTCGGGTCAGTGGTGCGCCCGCACGTCAGGTCACGTGGTGCGCCGCACATCTGGGGGCGTCATCGGCGGGCCGCCGCCCTTCGCGGCCAGACCGTCAACCGCCTGCCCTCGCGGGGGACGGCGTCGCCGGCGTCGGCGTCGGCCGGGGCGCCGTCCCCGGTGGCGGCCGCGAGCCGGTCGGCGAGGCGGGCGTTCTCGGCGCGCAGCCGCGCGATCTCCCGGGTCAGTGCCGGGTCCTCGGCCTTGCCGCGCTTGGGCGGCTCGGCCTCGGCCGCCGGAAGGAAGCCCAACGTCCTGCCGTCCACCCACCGTGTGCCGTACACCTCGTGCACCGCGGCGTCCAGCGGCTCGCCCTCGCCGCGCACCAGGGCGGCCCTGGCGAACGCGCCGGTGTGCTCCAGCCGGGCGGTGATCACCTCGTCCTCCTCGTCGAGGGCCACGCTGACCAGCCCGTCCCCGCGCTCGGCGGCCTGCGCCACGAGCCGCCGGAGCGTCTCGGGGCCGGGGACCCACCCGGCGGGGCAGAACATGCGGTACGGCACGGGAGCGGCCGTGGCCGGCACCTGCCCGGCGAACCGCACGCGCGGCTCGCCGCGGTACAGCCCGCGCACCATCACCAGGTCCAGGGCCGGGCTGTCCAGCGGGTTGCGGCGGTCCTCCCGCACCGAATCCCACGGCCCGATCAGGGTGATCCGGATGTCGTTCAGCGTGCTCGCGAGGAAGCCGTCCACGGTGGCCCGCAGCTCGTCGTAGGTCGCGCCCTCGGTCTGGACGACGACGTCGACGTAGGGCACCAGCCACTGGCGGCGGGGGTGGGTGCGCAGCCATCGCATGACGGGGATGTGGTCGGGCACGAAGACCTGGTTGTACCGCCTGACCTGCTCCCCGTCGCGCATCATCATCGACTTGCCGAGGTGGCGGCTGCGGGCCTCGGGCGCCAGGACGAACGCGGCGCCGGCCTGGGCGAGCCGGTAGCCGAGCTCGGTGTCCTCGCCGAGGACCAGCCCGGTGTCCAGCGGACCGGCCTCGCGCAGCAGCCGGGCGTTGACCGAGGCCGCGTTGGTCACGTGGACGCGGTAGGCGGTGTCGCCCGCGGTGCGCAGCCCGTCGGTCCGCTCGGCCAGGTCCACGATCCAGGAGTGCGCCTCGCTCGCGGCCTCGTCGAAGAGCAGCTCGGTGGCCCCGGCCTCCACCGCCGCGCGCACCTCGGCGGGGGCCGGGCCGCCCGGCCGGTGGTCGACGTACCGCACGTATCCCATGACCACGAGGTAGTCGGCGAGGTGGTGCCAGCGCATGTGCGCCTCCACCTCGTCGTGGAAGGTAACCATGTCGGCGTCCAGCCAGTGGACGACGTCACCGCCGGCGACGGCCAGCCCGGCGTTGCGGGCGTCGGAGCGCCCGCGGGCCCCCGGCCGCGTGGTGATCAGCCGGGTGTTCTCGGGCGTGATCTCGGGCAGGCGCAGCGCGGGCGTCGTCCCGTCGTCGACGACCACGACCTCCAGCAGGTGCCGGGGGTAGCTCTGCGCCGCGAGGGCGGCGAGGGTGAGGTCAAGCTTGTCCTGGTGGCCGTAGGCGGCGATCACCACGCTGACCGACAGCCGGGGCGTCCAGGCTCCGGGCTCGGGCGGCGTGAGCACCCCGTAGTCGTTGTGCCGGATCCGCGGCTGGGCCGTTCGCTCGGGCCCGGTCGGCTGCTGCGTCACTGCTCCCACTCCATCAGTCGGCTCGGCCTGAATCCCCGCCACTGGTCCTTGGCCCTGGCCAGGAAGTAGCCGATCGGCTCCTGCCAGGTGTGCCTGCCGCGCGCCGCCCTGCGGGCGACGAACCCCAGGCCGTGCGTCCGGTAGATGGCCCCGCCGGCGCGCAGCAGGTCCTGGAAGAACTGGACGTCCACCGAGCGCGGCACCGGGCGGAAGCCGCCGAGCGCCTCGAAGGCCGAGCGGGCGATGACGAAGGTGCCGCCCGCGACGTGGTTGGACATCGTCTCGCTGGTCCAGTCACGCCGGATGGTGACGTCGATCTGCTGCAGGTAGAAGAACTCCGAGGCGGCCCCCACCAGCTCGGCGCCCGAGTAGGACTGGGCGAGCATCATGTCGGCCAGGTGGTCCGGCCCGTACCAGTCGTCGTCGTCCCACTTGCTCAGGAACGAGCCGCTCGCGTGGCCGGCGGCCTGGTTGAGCACGGCGCCGAACGGGACGGCGGCGTCCGCCTCGACGACCGTGATCGGCCGGTCGAACGCCGCGACGGCCCGCGCGACCTCCGGGGTGGCGGCGGGCACGCCGTGCAGGGTGAGGATGACCTCCAGGTCCACGCCGCGCTGCCGCCTGACCTGGTCGAGGGCGAACGGCACCAGCCCGGCCCGCCGGGTGCACATGACGACCGAGATGGTCGCGGGGGCGGGCACGGCGATGCCCGCGCGGGCGGCGAGTTCGCGCCACCGCGCCATGGTCCCGTGCCGGGTGAGGGCCGTGCGGCGCAGCCGGACGCTGTGCTCCTCGCGGCGCAGGTCGTCGTCCAGGTCCCGCTCGGTCGCGGCGGTCAGGTCGGCGGCCAGGTCGCGGCCGAGGGCCAGTGCGGCCCACTCCGGAGGCGGGCCGGACAGCAGGGGGACGCCGGCGGCGGCGAGCCCGGCCACGGCGCGGGCCGCGGCGATCGGGCCGGTGTGGGCGGGCCGCCAGGCGACGCGGACGCCGCGCAGGCGGCGCAGCCGGCCGACGTCGGCGTCGGTCACGCCGCCGGAGGCGGGCAGGCGGGCGAGCGTCCGGTCCGCGAGCCGGACCTCCCAGGCCCCGTCGTGCTGGAGGAGGTCGGCGACGCCGAGCGCGGGCCGCTTGAGGAAGCCCTGCGGGTTGACCGAGCGCTCGTCCACGGGCGGCACGGCCTCGGGGGCGAACCGCTCGCCGGACAGGACCTGGTACCCGCCGGGCGAGCCGAGGCGTTCCCAGGTGAGGGCGGGCGGTCGGTCGACGGCGGGCACCCGCTCGTCGATCCACTCCGGTGCGGGCGGGACGGCCCGGATGGCCAGGTCGGCGGTGGACACGCCCGATCGCTCGGGGGCCGGCCCCCGCTCGTCGGCGACGGTCACGTTCGGGTCGCCCGGCCGCCAGTCGGCCAGGCCCGGACCGGCCAGCCCGGCCATGGGCAGCGGGTACCCGCTCAGGTGGTGGCCGCCGAAGCTCCTGGCCACGGCGGCGGCGACCTCTCCGGCCGGTCGCGGCTCGGAGAAGCGCGCCTTCACCCGCCAGCCGGTGCTGCCGTACCGGGAGACGCCGACGTCCCGCAGGAAGCGGCGCCCGAGCCCGGGCGACAGCGGCACGCCGGGGGCGTCGCACCAGGGCGGCGACTCCACGACGATCACGCCGATCATGGGCGCCGCGGGCAGTTCCCCGCTCAGGGTCACCGCCCGGCGCAGGTCGGTGGGGGTGCGCGCGACGACCAGCACGGCGGAGGGCTCGGCGGTGGCCCACGGCTCCGGTCCCATGCTGTCCACGTCCGCCGCCTCGAAGGCCACGCCCGGGAGCAGGCCGTCCAGGTCGGAGGTCTCCACCCCGGCGACGGCCACGGCGACCTTGCCGCCTCCCCGGGTCAGGTCGGCGGACATCCCGGACGGTGTGAGCTCGGTGGTCATGCCGGGCCTCCAGGGCGACCGGGACGGCGCGGGAGGTTCATAAGGCGGTCCGCCTGAGGGTCAGGGCGGCCACGGCGGCGTGGGAGGTTCATGGGACGGTCCGCGTGAGGATCACGGCGGCCGCGACGGTGCGGGGGGTTCATCGGGGGGTCCGCCTGAGGATCATGGCGCCCTTCTCGGCCGGGTAGGCGGAGCCGGTCAGCTCCGGGTGCTCTCTGAGCCAGCGGTCGGCGACCTCGCGCTCGTCGGGGCGGACGGTGTCGTCCACCACGAACCAGGCGTCCGCCGCGCAGCGCGGCAGCAGCACCGGCAGCGCCGGGTAGCGCGCCAGCGGGGCGGTGGCCCCCGGGGGGCCGTCCACGAACACCAGGCCGACGCCGTGCAGATCCTCCACGGCGCCGGTGTCGTACCAGGGCCAGCTCTCGCCGCCGGAGGCGCCGGCCTCGCCTGAGTCGGTCCGCGGGGCGGTCCAGGTGGTGAGCGGGGCGTGGCGCACCTCGACGACGTCCTGCAGGCCGTGGGCGGCGACCAGATCCCTGGACGCCTCGGCGAAGCGCTCGTCGTGCTCCAGGGCGACGACGCGTCCCGCGCCGAACCGCTGGACGGCGTACCCGAGCCAGACGCTGGAGGCCCCGCTGCCGCACTCCACGATGAGCTTGGTGTGGTCCGCCGCGACGCGCTCCACGAGCAGGCGCAGGACGTCGGGCGAGGCCGCCCAGCCGCGCAGCCGGGGGAGCGGCGCGCGCGGCTCCAGCAGCGCCCGCACGTCGATGAGCGCTTCGAGCTGTGCGTAGTCGTGGCGGGCCGACCGGGCCAGGTCCGCGTGCCCCTCCCGCACCGCTCCGGCGAGCGCCTCCAGCCGGTCGCCGAGGTCTCGGACGGCGGTGCTGGTGAGCGCGGTGAGCTGTTCGTGGTCGTGCCGGAGCTTGCGCAGGTCCTCAAGGTCGCCGGCGCCCTGGCGCAGCGTGGTCTCGATGCGGGACGCCGTGCCGGCGAGCCGGTCGAGCCGTCCGGTCTGCGCGGTGAGTTCCACGCGGTCCTCGCCGAGCGCCGCCAGCACGGTGCGGGACTGCTCCCGGGCGGCGTCCTCCAGGCGGCCGGCGAGCCCGTCGAGCGCGGTCGTCAGGCGCGTGACGCTCTGCTCGGTCCGGGCGAGGGCGGCCTCCTGGCGCTTGGTCCGCGCGTCGATGCGCAGCGCCTTGCCGTCGGTCCTGCGCGCGCCGAGGACGATCACGGCGGCCGCGGCCAGGGTCAGGACGGACAGGGCCAGTTCCACCGCGGTGATCGGGGGGACGACCCCCGTAGCGGACAGCAGCACCAGCGTGATCACGACGGCGGCCGCGAGGGCGCCGCTGATGATCAGCAGGAGGCGTGGGGATAATGTCCGCATATGTTCCCTTTCTGGATGTTTCAGGCAGGGGATCCCAGAGTATGCAGTGTCAGGTAAAGGGCTCCCAGGAGACGCGGGAGCCGTACTCACCGCGCCAGCGAGCGAGCATGCTCGCCCACTGAAGGACGTAGAGCGGTCCCGACCAGCGCGCCTGTCGCGCGCGTGCCTCGGGGTCGTGCAGGGTCGCGAGTAATCGCGGGCCGAGGAGCGTGCGCGCCTCCTCGCTCGCCGCGATGTCCTCGGTGAGCGCGGCGAGCGCGGCGGGGGTGGTCGCGCGCCGGGGTCCGGGCGCGGGCCGGTCGCCGGGGTCGTTGGTGGAGGGGAGCGCGGCCACATCCGGTGCCCCGTACCCGAGCATCGCCCGGTAATACGCGTGGTCCTCGCGCGCGGACATCGGGACGCCGAGGGCCGCGGTGACCACGTCCGGCCCGGCGAACGGCAGCCACACCTCCGCCTCCGGCCCGAGCAGCCGGGTCGGCGAGGAGTAGATCCCCCGGTAGCGGGTCAGCAGCCGGGCCAGCACCGGCATGGCGTGGTGCCCCTCCACCGGGCGCGTCACCCGGTGGAACGCCGTCAGGCTCAGGTCGGCCAGGGCGTCGCCCACCCCAGACGCCCAGAGCTCCGGGTGCCGGGGGAAGTGCCCGGACAGGGACCGCCAGATCGCGGCGCGCGCCCGCTCGCCCGCGCTGGCACCGGCGGCGCCCGCGCCGTCCTCGCCGGGCGCGGGGCCGCCCCTTCTCAGCAGGCCGTCGCCGAGGCAGCCGTCGATCAGCGGCGCCCGCAGCCCGTGCACGGCCCGCGCGTACGGCATCGCCCAGCCGTGGTGCATGGTCTGGTACTCCGTGCGCCGCCACACCACCCGGTGCTCCTCCAGCCACGCCTCCGGCCCCGGGACCACCACGTGGTGCGGCAGGCCGAGCGCCGCGGCCACGGCGCGGGCGTGGGAGATGTCCAGGTCCAGGCCGTCGTCGGTGCTGGTCGTCCACGCCTCGAGCCGCGCGCCGGGCCGGCGGGCGGCGAGCGAGGCCAGCAGCCGCGAGTCCCAGCCGCCGCTCAGCCCGATCGCCACCGGGCCCGCGCGGTGCGGGATGCGCGCCGCGATCAGGTCCACCATGTCCTCGGGCGCCGGCGGCTTGCCGGGGCCGGCCGACAGCCACGCCGGCTCGAAGCTCTCGGCGCGCGGCCCGCCCGCTCCGAGGCCGGCTCGCCAGGCGGTCGCCGGGGCCAGGCGCCTGATCTCGCGGAACGGCGTCTCCTCCGCGAGCGGCGTCAACATCACCAGCAGGTTCGCCCAGGCCGACCAGTCCATGTGGAGCGGGGCGTCGTCCAGCCGGACGAGCGGGTCGAGGCGGGCGGAGAAGTAGAGGGCGTCCCCGAGGGGACGGACGAGCAGCTCGTTGAGGCCGAGGGCGTCGGTGTGCAGGACGGCGTCCCGCCGGTCGACGACCAGCCCGGCGGCCATGCGGCGCTCGGCGGCGTCCTGCCAGGAGTGCGGCTGCGGCAGCCCGCCGGCCTGGGACCACCACAGGAATCCCGAACGGGGACCGGACGACCAGTTCTCGGGCTCGCCGGTCGACCACAGGACGGCGAGCGGGGAACGGTGCACTTCGTCGAGCCCTCGCGGTGAGGCCGACAGCAGCCGGTCCACCACGCGTGCATCCCACTTTCCGATGGCACCGCACACATATGGGTGCGCTCGGGAAGAGATGAACATTTAGCTCATGCTAACCACTTAATCGTTACATCAGCCGCGTAGTCATCTCTTTTTACGCTTTCTCTCAGGAAATTCCCATGGAACGGGCAGGTCATGCGACCTGCCCGTTCCCTGCGTGTCAGGGCGGTCTTCTACTGGAAGATCGCCACCGGGTCAGGACAGGCGCGTGCCGGCGGAGAGCAGGTGCTCGCACGCCTCCCTCACGCGCGCCGCCATGCCGCCCTCGGCCGACTTGCCCCAGGAACGGGGGTCGTAGTCCTTCTTACTGCCCACGTCGCCGTCGACCTTCAGCACGCCGTCGTACTTCCGGAACATGTGGTCGGCGACCGGGCGGGTGAAGGCGTACTGGGTGTCGGTGTCGATGTTCATCTTCACCACGCCGTAGGAGATCGCCTCGCGGATCTCCTCCAGCGAGGAGCCGGAGCCGCCGTGGAAGACCAGGTGGAACGGCTTCTCGACGCCGTACTTGGCGCCGACGGCGTCCTGGATGTCCTTCAGCACGCTCGGGCGCAGCTTGACGTGGCCCGGCTTGTAGACGCCGTGCACGTTGCCGAACGTGGCGGCCAGCATGTAGCGGCCGCGGTCGCCCAGGCCGAGCGCCTCGGCGGTGGCCAGGGCGTCCTCGGGCGTGCTGTAGAGCTTCTCGTTCATCTCGCCGACGACGCCGTCCTCCTCGCCGCCGACGACGCCGATCTCGGCCTCCAGGACGATGTTCGCCGCGCTGGCCTTCTCGAGCAGTTCACGGGCGATCTGGAGGTTCTCGTCCAGCGGGCAGGCCGAGCCGTCCCACATGTGCGACTGGAACAGCGGGTCCTTGCCCTGGGCGATGCGCTCGAGCGAGATCTCGATGAGCGGCCGGACGAAGTTGTCGAGCTTCTCCTTCTGGCAGTGGTCGGTGTGCAGGGCCACGGTCACCGGGTACTTCTCGGCCACCACGCGGGCGTACTCGGCCAGCGCGACCGACCCGGTCACCATGTCCTTCACCGTCGAGCCCGAAAGGTACTCGGCGCCGCCGGTCGACACCTGGATGATGCCGTCGCTCTCGGCCTCGGCGAAACCGCGCAGCGCGGCGTTCAACGTCTGCGAAGAGGTCACGTTGATCGCCGGATATGCGAAACCATTGGCCTTGGCCCGGTCGAGCATCTCGGCGTAGACCTCTGGGGTCGCGATAGGCATCGGAAGTCATCTCCCTAGGAGGAACGAACAGGCTGGTGGAGGGCTCAACGCACCCTTGGGCAAGTATTCCGAAGCGGCGGCGTTCCAGGAAGGAGGAGCCCGGCTCCTGTTTGGGCCCGGCGTTCCCTTCCGTTCACCTGCCGGTCTGGTGTACCGGCCCGGTGCGGGCCGCCCCGACATCGTGGTCTTCGCCCTCAGGTACTACCCTCTCGCACCCCGGAGCCGCCTGCCAGCGGTACCCTCGTCGGTGATGGACCTCACAAATCTTCTCGACGCCCAGTGGTGGATCGTCACCTTCGGGCTCATCGGCATCCTGGCGATCATCTTCGCCGAGACGGGCCTGCTCATCGGGTTCTTCCTGCCCGGTGACTCGCTGCTCGTGGTCGCCGGCATGGGGGCGTCCGCGGCGGTCGCCTCCTCGGTCGGCCTCGCCGCGCCGTTCCCGCTGCCGGTCCTGCTGGTCTGCGCGCCGCTGTGCGCGGTCGCGGGGGCGCAGCTCGGCCACTACATCGGCGCCAAGACCGGCCCGCGGCTGTTCTCCCGGCCCGACTCACGCCTGTTCAAACGTGAGTACGTCGAGAAGGCCGAGCACTACTTCCAGAAGTTCGGCCCGTCGAAGGCCGTGGTGCTGGCCAGGTTCATCCCGATCGTCCGCACGTTCCTCAACCCGGTGGCCGGCATGCTCGGCATGCCCGCTCCCCGGTTCTTCTTGTGGAACATCGTGGGCGGCGTCCTGTGGACCGAGTCGATGCTGCTCATCGGCTACTTCGCGGGCAACGCCATCCCGAACGTCGACCGCTACATCCTGCCCGGCGCCGCGGTGATCATCCTCCTGTCGGTGATCCCGATCATCCGCGAGATCATCAAGAGCCGCAAAGAGCCCAAGACGGTCACCGACCCGATCGCCGGCCCGATCGCCGGCCCGGTCACCGAGCCCCGCGGACGCCACCACCGCGACGCTGCTCCGCCGTTCTAGAGGCACTTGGTCACCGGGCCGGTGACCAAGGACGTCCGGCCGCGGTGCCGCCGGCCCCGCCGCGCGCGGTCACCGGCGGCCATGCCGGTGCGCGAGGAACTCCTGGTTAGCGGCCATCGGGGGCCGCACAAGCGCTAACCTGCGATATGTGGGACGCCACAGGTCCGACCCTTTGGGCTTCGCCCGCCTGCTGCTCGTGGGCCTGGCGATCCTGGTGCTGCTCGGGCTCATCGTGCTGGGCGTCCTGTCCCTCGTCGGCTCGCTGAGCTCCGACGCCGAACCGGCGCCGACGGGCGCCGCCGCCACGACCGCGCCCCCCGCCGCCGACCTGCTTCCGTCCACGGCGACGTCCCCGTCCGCGTCCACTTCCGCGTCCACTTCCGCGTCCACTTCCGGGTCCATATCCGTGTCCCCCGTCGCGACCGCCGCGCGGACCGCCTCGGGCGCCGAGGTGCCCACCGTGTTCGTCGAGTGCCACGCCGACAGCTGCCCGCTGTTCGTCCGGGTCACCGGGGGTGACGTGGTCGAAGACCGCGACCTGTCCAGCGGCCAGCGGGCGGCGTACTTCCAGCCGGCCCTGGACGTGGTGCTCGGCGACGCCTCCACCGTGTACGTCGAGGTCAACGGCGAGCCGCGCTCCCCAGGCAAGGCCGGGGAGCGCCAGACCCTCACCGTCAAGCGCCGCCCGGCGCCCTGACCTGTTAGTCCAGACCGAGATCGGTCAGCGTGTAGGCCGTGCGGTAGGCCAGCCCGGCCGCCTCGATCGCCGCCGCCGCGCCGCGGTCGACGATGGTCGCCACCCCGGCGATCTCGGCCCCGGCCTCGCGCAGCGCCTCCACCGCGGTGAGCACCGAGGAGCCGGTGGTCGAGGTGTCCTCCACGGCCAGGACGCGCCGGCCGGCCACGTCGGGGCCTTCGACGCGGCGCTGCAAGCCGTGCGCCTTGCCCGCCTTGCGGACGACGAAGGCGTCCAGAGCGCGCCCGCGCGCGGCCGCCGCGTGCAGCATGGCCGCCGCCACCGGGTCGGCGCCGAGCGTCAGCCCGCCGACGGCGTCGTACTCCAGATCGTCGGTGAGGTCGAGCATCACCCGGCCGACGAGCGGGGCGGCGACCCCGTCCAGCGTGATACGCCGAAGATCCACATACCAGTCGGCCTCGCGCCCGGAGGAGAGCACGACCCGGCCGTGCACCACGCCCTTTTTCTTGATCTCGTCCAGCAGATTCTCACGGTCGCTCATGGGGCAAGCCTAGAGAGTCCCGAATGGACTCGACCGGCGGGCCACTCGTTTATCACCCCAGGTCGGTAATAGGAGGCAAACTGATACGGTCTGGCGTGAACGTTCCTCGATATGGTCAGGCGCGGGCCGAATCGCCGGGATTCACCCTCGCACGATCAGTGGCTTCATTACCCTGAGATAGGGCCGGGCTTCGGCTGCCACCGGACCTGGGCCATGTAGAAAGGGCGGTGTCGCGTGGATCGCTGCGCGCTGTTCGTGGACGCTGGCTATCTGCTGGCGGACGGCGCGATGGCCGTGCATGGGACCCGCCATCGCGAAGCCGTCGCCTGGGACTATCCCGGCCTGCTGGATCTGCTGTCAACGCTCGCGCGCGAGCGCACCGACCTGCCGCTGCTGCGCTGCTACTGGTACGAGGCGACGGTCGAGGGCCGGCGCACCCCCGAGCACGACGCGCTCGCCGACCTCCCCGGGCTCAAGCTGCGCCTCGCCCGCATCAGGCCCGGTCGCAGGGAGGGCGTGGACGCCCAGGTCCACCGCGACCTGATGACCCTCGCCCGCAACAACGCCATCTGCGACGCCGTCGTGGTCAGCGGCGACGAGGACCTGGCCCAGGTGGTCAGCGACGCCCAGGACCTCGGCATCCGTGTCACGGTGATCCACATCGCGGCCGAGGGCGGCTGGGCGGTGTCGCGCACGCTCCAGCAAGAGTGCGACGACCTCATCGAGATCGGCGGCGGCCACCTGCGGCCCTACGTCAACCTGGTCACCGGCAACGTCGCCGGGCCCGCCGACGGCGGCGCCACCTCCGGCAACGGCCACCGCCTGCCGCAGCCGGTGAGCAACGGCCGCTCGCGCGCCCACCACCAGAGCCGGCCGCCGTCCGAGGCCCGGGCACCCCACGCGCTCGGCGCGGGCTCGCACGCCCCTCCCGCCGGTTCGCACGCCCCTCCGGCGGCCGATCCGTCCCCGGCCCCGCCCCCTCCGTACGATCAGTCCTCCTCGGGCCGCGCCTCGCTGGCCTCGCTGGTGGGGCCGGACACGCGCGGCTCCGGCGGCGGGCATGGCTCCGGCGACTACCCTCCCTCGCCCGGGCAGGCCGCCCGCGAGGCCGACTACCCGCCCTCGTCGTCCGTGCCGGGTTCCGGCGCCGAGGCGCCGGCGTCCCGTGGCGACTACCAGGGCTCCTCGCCGGTGCCGGGGGCCCGCGAGGACTACCGCCTGGCTTCGGACGGGCAGGGTTCCGGCGACGACCACCACGGCTCGCCGGCCGGGCAGGGTTCCGGCGGCGACTACCGGGCCCTGTCGCCCGGGCAGGGGTCCGGCGGTGACTACCAGGGTCTGTCGTCCGGGCAGGGTTCCAGCGGTGACTACCGGGCCCTGTCGTCCGGGCAGGGTTCCAGCGGTGACTACCAGTGTCTGTCGTCCGGGCAGGGGTCCGGTGGTGACCATCCGCGCTCGTCGGTGGGGCCGGCGTCCCGTGGCGGCGACTACCAGGGCTCCTCGCCGGTGCCCGGGGCGCGCGGTGACTACCACCTGGCTTCGGGCGGGCAGGGTTCCGGCGACGACTACGCGAGCGCCGCCGGCGGGCAGGTCCCGTCCGGCCATCATCGCGGCTCCGCCGGGCACGGCTCCCTCGCTCCGGACTACCAGAGCACGCAGGGGTCCGGCGGCGACTACTCGTCCTCGCCGGCCGGGCAGGGGCGGCTCGGCTCCGACCACCACGCCTCCACCACCGAGCGGGGCCCGCGCGCCGCCGACCCCCAGGGGCCGCCCGCCGGTGCAGGCACGCTCGGCGCGAGGTCCGCCGGCTCCGGCTCGCTCGGCTCCGGCTCGCTCGGCCGGGAGGGCACCACGGCGGGCCAGGCGGGCGACTCCCACGGCCAGGGCTCGCGCCTGTCCGGTGGCCTGTCGTCCGGCGGCCTGACCTCGAGCGGTCCGGCGTCCGGCACGATGCCCTCCACTCCCGCGTCCGGCGACCTGTCGGCGGGCGGCGGGCTCACCATGGGCTTTCCCGCGATCACCGACCTGACACCCGCCCCCTCCGCCGGTTCCGGCGGCCCGGCCTCCGGTGGTGCGTCGCAGGGGCGGGCCGGCGTCGACTCCGGCCCGTGGTCCGGCTCAGGGCGTCCCGGAGAGCTCTCGTCCGGCGGGGGCGGCCTCGCCTCCGGCGGCTCCCGGTCCGGCGGTGCGGCCCAGGGGGGCCCGTCCGCCGCCGGCCTGGGCGGGACCACCTCCAGCGGTCTCCCGGTGCGCTCACCGGGCGCCGGTCCCCGCGCCGGCGGCGCTCACTCGACCGGTGCGCACGGCGGCGGCTCCCACGCCTCGGGCTCGCAGGGGCCGGCCTCGGCGCAGGCCGGCGCACAGCGCTCCTCGCAGCCCGCGCTCCCCGCCGCCTACTCCGGGTACGCCTCCGAGTCGCGCCCGTCATCCCACTCCGCGCCGTCCTCGGGCCCGCCGACCGGGCCGATGGCCGCGCCCGTCCCGCCGCAGCCCCCGGCCGTGCCGGGCCAGTACAGCATCGGCGGCTCCGGCGGCCCGGCCTACCCGGGGCCCCAGCTCGGCCCCTACACCGGCCCCCAGCCCGCTCCGGTGCCCGTCCAGAGCACGCCCGGCACCACCACGCTGGCCGACGCGGTGAAGGCCGCGCACAAGGAGGGCCACGACTTCGGCGAGTCCGTCGCCCGCGACGCCCCCGCCCTGTGGCTGGAGGCCGTGCTGGCCCGCAAGCCGCGCATGCCCTCCGACCTTGAGGCGCGGCTGCTCCAGGGGTCCTCGCTGCCCATCGACTTCCTGCTCCACGACGAGGTGCGCCACGCCCTGCGCCGGGGGTTCTGGGACGCGCTCGAACGCGCCCGCCGCTGACCCGGGCACGCTTCCTGCGACCAGAAGGGCCGCGCGGGCTCCTGGCCGGCGCGGCGGGCCGTGCCGGGGTCCCGATCCGGCGCCGTGGCTCCGCGGCCATGGCTCCGCGGCCTGCGACCGGCTCCGCGGCCTGCGACCGGCTCCGCGGCCGTGGCTCCGCGGCCTATGACAGGGCGTCGAAGCCCGCCCGCAGGTGCAGGATGCGCTCAGAGAGGTCCTTGACCGGGCCGGCCAGCGAGGTACTGCCGTTGGCCTGCGACACCTGCTCCTCGACCCGCGCCAGCTCGTCCTCCACGGCCGACAGCCGCCGCGACAGCTCGGGCAGCACCTCGGCGCCCACCCCGTCGGGCAGCTCGACGGTCAGCCGCTCGCGCAGCAGGGCCGCCTGCTCGGTGAGCCGGCGGTTCATGTTGTACAGCTCGACGAACACCGACACCTTGGCCCGCAGCACCCACGGGTCGAAGGGCTTGGTGAGGTAGTCGACGGCGCCCGCGGCGTACCCGCGGAAGGCGTAGTCGGGGGCGCTGTCGACCACGGTCAGGAAGATGATCGGGATGTTGCGGGTGCGCTCGCGCCGCTTGATGTGCGCGGCCGTCTCGAAGCCGTCCATGCCGGGCATGCGCACGTCGAGCAGGATGAGCGCGAACTCGATGCTGAGCAGGGCCTTCAGCGCCTCCTCGCCCGAGCGTGCGCGCACGGCGACCACGTCCAGGGAGCTGAGGATGGCCTCGAGCGCGATGAGGTTCTCCTCGCGGTCGTCGACCAGCAGGATCTTGGCTCTGTCCGGCATCAACCGCGACCTTCCCTGTTGTCACCCGAGGGCACCCGGCCGCCGCGCGTCAGCCAGCCCCGCAGGCGCTCGAGCAGCCGGTCGACGTCCACCGGCTTGGGCACGTAGTCGGACGCGCCCGAGGAGATGCTCTTCTCCCGGTCACCCTGCATCACCTTGGCGGTGAGCGCGATGATCGGCAGGTCGGAGAACTGCGGCATGCGGCGGATGGCGGAGGTGGTCGCCCAGCCGTCCATCTCGGGCATCATGATGTCCATCAGCACCAGGGCGACGTCCTCGTTGCGTTCGAGCTGTTCGATGCCCTCGCGGCCGTTCTCGGCGTACACGACGGTGGAGCCGTGCCGTTCGAGCACGCTCGTCAGTGCGAAGACGTTCCTGATGTCGTCGTCCACGATGAGGATCTTGGCGCCGTTCAGCGGGTCGTCGCCCTGCCAGACGCGGGCCTCGACGCTCTCGTTGAGCTGCGGGAGCCGCGTGTCCTCCTCGATCTCGGGCATGCGCGGCAGCTCGGAGGCCATGTCGATGCCGGGGCGGTCCTGCTGCTGGTGCTGGGACGGCGATATCGCCGCGCCTCCGTTACTGCCGTCGAGCGGACCGGCGTACCGGATGGGAAGGTGCAGCGTGAAGGTGCTGCCGTGCCCCGCCTCGCTCCTGGCGTGGATCTCGCCGCCGAGCAGGCGGGCGATCTCGCGGCAGATGGACAGGCCGAGGCCGGTGCCGCCGTACTTGCGGCTGGTGGTGCCGTCGGCCTGGCGGAACGCCTCGAAGATCATTTCGAGCTTCTCCGGCGCGATGCCGATGCCGGTGTCCACCACCGAGAACGACAGGATCTCGTCGTTGTCGCGCAGAGTGCGGTCGATGTACGGCACGCCGTCGTCCGCGCGGCTGATGTTCAGCCGCACCTCGCCCTTCGGGGTGAACTTGACGGCGTTGGACAGCAGGTTGCGCAGCACCTGCTGCAGGCGCTGCTCGTCGGTGTGCAGGTTCTCGGGCACCGCGGGGTCGACCTCGACGGTGAACGACAGACCCTTGTCCTGCGCGAGCGGCGCGAACGTCGCCTCGACGTACTCCACCAGCTTGGGCAGCGAGAGCTGCTGCGGGTGGATGTCCATGCGGCCCGCCTCGACCTTGGACAGGTCCAGGATGTCGTTGATGAGCTGGAGCAGCGCCGACCCGGCGCCGTGGATGGTGCGGGCGAACTCCACCTGCTTGGCGGTGAGGTTGCCCTCGGCGTTCTCCGACAGCAGCTTGGCCAGCACCAGAAGGCTGTTCAGCGGGGTGCGCAGCTCGTGGGACATGTTCGCGAGGAACTCGGTCTTGTAGCGGGAGGACACCGCGAGCTGCTCGGCGCGCTCCTCCAGGGTGCGGCGGGCCTGCTCGATCTGGAAGTTCTGGATCTCGATGGCGCGGTTCTGCTTGGCCAGCAGCGCCGCCTTGTCCTCCAGTTCGGCGTTGGACCGGCGCAGCTCCTCCTGCTGGCGCTGCAGCTCGTCGGAGCGCTCGCGCAGCTCGGTGGTGAGCCGCTGGGACTCGGTGAGCAGGCCCTCGGTGCGGGAGTTGGCGATGATGGTGTTCATCGTCACGCCGATGGTCTCGACGAGCTGGTTGAGGAAGGCCAGGTGGGCCTCTCCGAACTGGCCGAAGGAGGCCAGCTCGAGCACGCCGAGCACCTGCTTCTCGAACAGGACCGGCAGCACGACGATCTGCGCGGGCGTCGACCGGCTCAGCCCGGACTCGATGGTGAGGTAGGCGGCGGGCACGTCGTCCAGCACGATCGGCCGGCCCTCGGAGGCCGCCTGGCCCACGATGCCCTGCCCGAACTTGAAGCTCTGCCGGGCGCTGCGCCCAGGTCGCACGCCGTACCCGGCGATCAGCGTGAGCTCGTCGTCGGCCGGGCTCTCGACCATGTAGAAGGCGCCGTAGCGGGCCGAGACCAGCGGGGTGAGCTCGGTCATGATGAGCTTGGCGACCTCCATGAGGTCGCGGTGCCCCTGCATCAGGCGCGAGACGCGGGCCAGGTTGCTCTTGAGCCAGTCTTGCTCCTGGTTGGCCTTGGTGGTGGCGACCAGGTTGGACACCATCGTGTTGATGTTGTCCTTCAGGTCGGCCAGCTCGCCCTGCGCCTCGACGGTGATCGAGCGGGTCAGGTCGCCGCGGGCGACCGCGCTGGTGACCTCGGCGATGGCCCGCACCTGCGTGCTGAGGCTGCTGGCCAGCTCGTTCACGCTCTCGGTGAGCTGCTTCCAGGTGCCCTGGACGCCCTCGACGCGGGCCTGGCCGCCGAGCTGGCCCTCCGAGGCCACCTCGCGGGCCACGCGGGTGACCTCGGAGGCGAACGACGAGAGCTGGTCGACCATGCGGTTGATGGTCGTCTTCAGGACGAGGATCTCGCCCTGGGCGTCCACGTCGATCTTCCTGGACAGGTCGCCCCTGGCGACCGCCGTGGTGACCTCGCCGATGTTGCGCACCTGGTAGGTCAGGTTGGTGGCCATGGAGTTGACGTTGTCGGTGAGGTCCTTCCAGACGCCCGACACCCCGCGCACGCGGGCCTGGCCGCCGAGCTGGCCCATGGTGCCGACCTCGCGGGCCACCCGGGTCACCTCGTCGGCGAACAGCGAAAGCTGGTCCACCATTGTGTTGACGGTGTCCTTGAGCTGCAGGATCTCGCCCTGCGCGTCCACCGTGATCTTCTTGGACAGGTTGCCCTGGACCACGGCGGTGGAGACCGCGGCGATCTGCCGCACCTGGGAGGTCAGGTTGTTGGCCATGAAGTTGACGTTGTCGGTGAGGTCCTTCCAGACCCCGGACACGCCGTGCACCTGCGCCTGGCCACCGAGCTGGCCCTCCGAGCCCACCTCGCGGGCCACACGGCTCACCTCGGAGGCGACCGAGGAGAGCTGGTCGACCATGGTGTTGATCGTGGACTTGAGCTCGAGGATCTCGCCCTGGGCGTCCACGTCGATCTTCTTGGACAGGTCGCCGCCGGCCACGGCCTTGGTGACCTGGGCGATGTTGCGCACCTGGTAGGTGAGGTTGTTGGCCATGGAGTTGACGTTGTCGGTGAGGTCCTTCCAGACCCCCGAGACGCCCTTGACCTCGGCGCGCCCGCCGAGCTGGCCCTCGGTGCCGACCGCACGGGCAACCCGGGTGACTTCATCGGCGAACAGCGAAAGCTGGTCGACCATCGTGTTCAGGGTCGTCTTCAGCTCGAGGATCTCGCCGCGCGCGTCGGCGGTGAACTTCTTGGACAGGTCGCCCTGGGCGACCGCCGTGGCCACGGTGGCGATGCCGCGCACCTGGCTGGTCAGGTTGCTCGCCATGACGTTGACGTTGTCGGTGAGGTCCTTCCAGACGCCCGACACGCCGCGCACCCGCGCCTGGCCGCCCAGCTCGCCCTCGGTGCCGACCTCGCGGGCGACCCGGGTGACCTCCTCGGCGAAGGCCGAGAGCTGGTCGACCATGGTGTTGACGGTGTTCTTCAGCTCCAGCATCTCGCCGACGGCGTCGACGGTGACCTTGCGGCTCAGGTCGCCCCGGGCGACGGCGGTGGTCACCACGGCGATGTCGCGCACCTGGGCGGAGACCCTGCTGGACATGGTGTTCACGGCCTCGGTGAGGTCGCGCCAGCTTCCGGACATGCCGCGAAGGTTCGCCCGGCCGCCGAGCTGGCCCTCCGAGCCGACCTCGCGCGCGACGCGGGTCACCTCGGAGCTGAACAGGGAGAGCTGGTCGACCATGCCGTTGATCGCCTTGCCGAGGCGCCGCACCTCGCCCTTCGCCGTGCGCCCGATCTCCAGGCGCTGGGACAGGTCACCCTGGGCGACGGCGTCCAGCACGTCGGCGGCGCTGCTCACCGGGCCCACGAGCGCGTCGATCAGGTCGTTGACCGAATGGACGCTCTCGGCCCACAGTCCGACGCCGGGGCCGGGGACCAGGCGGACGGTGGAACGCCCTTCCTTGACGACCTCGCGGCTCACGCGGATCAGCTCGTTGGCCAGATGCTCGCGGCGATCGGCCACCTCGTTCAGCAACAGCCTGGTCTCGCTGAGGATGCCGGGGGCTGCGAAGGGGACCCGTTTCCTGAAGTCACCGTCGCGCCAGGACATCAGCGTTTCCAGGAACGGCCGGAGATCGGACTCGGTGTACGACCGCTCCGAACCGGCTCCCACGGTCGGGGTACCCTTCATGAAGCCTCCTTCACGCTGTTCGGGCGGGATGCGGAGTAGTGCCAGTCTGGCATGAAGGACGCTGTGCGGTCGCCCTGTCGATCGACCGCGTGTGACAGCCGACTGTGGTAAGCACGGTGTAATGACAAGTTCTTCCCGGGGTGTGCTGGCCGCGTCTTTCGCGCCCGGCAGGACGGCCCTACCCTCAGCCGCGCGGTTCACCCGCGAGGTCATGACCGCCTGGGCGGCCGCGCCCATCAGCATGGAGGCCGAGCGGCTGACCGGAGAGCTCGTCTCCGAAATCGGCGATGTCCCTTTTGAGATTGTATGGGTCCATCAGGGAGATTCACTCCAGATAGAGGTACGAGAGAAGGAGGCCGGAGAGGTTCCGGTGGTCCCTCCGTCCAGCTCCGTCGCTGTCTGGGGGGTCAGCTTCTCCGGCGCGCACCGCACCCGCTGGGCCCGCATAGCCCTGCCCGGCGCCGGCGACGCCTCGCGCCCGGTGGCCGACTGGACCGGCAAGCGCACCTCGCAGGGGCCCGGCTGGCTGGGCTTCCTCGCCGACGCCAGCGACCTGCTCGCCGGGACGCTCGACCCCGACATGGTCCCCGCCCTGATCGCCCAGATCGTGGTGCCGCGGCTGGCCACCTGGTGCGCCGTGTACACCACCGGCTCCGACGGGGGGCCGCTCGACCTGGCCTACCTGTGGCACGCCGACGAGGCCCGCATCGACGGCCTGCGCGAGGAGCTCGACGAGGTCACCGTCCCCTCGGTGGACAACCTCACCCCGGTGCCGATCCAGCTCGGTGACTGGCAGTCACTGGCCTTCCCGCTGGTCGCGCGCGGGCGCAGCCTCGGCATGATGTGCCTGGGCCGCGGGGGCCGCTTCCCCGACGACGTCGCCCAGCTCGCCGAGGACCTCGGCCGGCGCGCCGCGCTCGCGATGGACAACGCGCGCCTTTACGCCCAGCAGGCCGATGCCAACCGGGCCCTGCAGCGCAGCCTCCTGCCGCCCGGCACCCCCGCCGAGACCCCCGGCCTGGACTACTCGGTGGTGTACGAGCCGGCGGGCGAGAACAACGAGGTCGGCGGCGACTTCTACGACCTGTACGCCGTCGGCGAGGGCACCTGGCGGTTCGCCATCGGCGACGTCTGCGGCACCGGCCCGCAGGCCGCGGCCGTCACCGGGCTGGCCCGCCACACGCTGCGCCTGCTGGCCCGCGAGGGGTACGACGTGGCCTCGGTGGTCTCGCGGCTCAACCGGGCCATCCTGGAGGAGGGCGAGCGGGCCAGGTTCCTGACCCTGCTGCACGGCGAGATCCGCCGCACCCCCGACGGCCTGGACCTCTCGCTCATCTCCGCAGGGCACCCCGAGGCGCTGCGGCTGCGTCCGAGCGGCGTCGTGGAGAGCGTGGTCACCTCCCAGTCGCTGCTCGGCGTCTTCCCCGAGGCCGAGTTCGTCGCCGACCAGGTGCATCTCGGGCCCGGCGACGTCCTCCTCGGCGTCACCGACGGCGTCACCGAACGCCGCTCGGGCGGCCGGCTGCTGGACGACGACGGCGGGCTGTCCAAGCTGCTGGCCGAATGCGCCGAGCTGTCCGCCCGCGCCGTCGCCGAGCGCATCCGCCGCGCCGTCCAGGATTTCGCCATCGAACCCAGCGCCGACGACCTCGCCATCCTGGTTCTCAGAGCTGTGTGATCGGCCTCGCTCCGCTCGGCGGCTCGGGGCGCCTTTGAGGCGGCGCCCTTCGTCGTCGTTCACGAGCGCTCGTTCCTCGCACTCGCTCTCTCCTCCTCAGGACACCGCCGCGCCCCGAGCGGTGTGATTCGGCCTCGCTCCGCTCGGCGGCTCGGGGCGCCTTTGAGGCGGCGCCCTTCGTCGTCGTCCGGGCGGTCAGGAGGAGGGGGCGGGGGCGGGCTGGGGGATGCCGAGGTGCTTGCAGGCGAAGTCGATCTGGGCGGCCATCTGGCGGATGCGCTCCTCGATGACCAGGCTGGCGTGGCCGGCCGGGTAGCGGTAGACCTCGTGCTCGTGGCCCCGCTCATCCAGCTTGTCCAGGTACTTCTCGATCTGCCCGATCGGTGAGCGCGGGTCGTTCTCGCCCGCGAGCACCAGCAGCGGCGCCTGGAGCGCGTCCAGGTAGGTGATCGGGGACGACGCCGCGTACAGCTCGGGCACCTCCTGCGGTGAGCCGCCGAACAGCGCCCGGTGGTAGGCCCGCAGGCCCTCGGTCTCGTCGCTGTAGGCCGCCGCGTGGTCGGTGATCGGCACGGCGGCGATGCCGGCCGCCCACCACTTGGGCTGGGTGGCCAGGCCGAGCAGCGTGAGGTAGCCGCCCCAGGAGGCGCCGGCGAGTACCATGCGGTCCGGGTCGGCCACGCCGTGGCTCACGGCCCACTCGCGGACGGCCGCCACGTCGGCCAGTTCGATGTGGCCCACGTCGCCGCGCAGCGCGTCCCGCCACGCCGAGCCGTAGCCGGTGGAGCCGCGGTAGTTGACCCGCACGACGGCGAAGCCGACGTCGACCCAGGCGGCGACGTTCGGCATGAAGGAGTCGTCGTCCTGCGCCGCCGGGCCGCCGTGCAGCAGGAACACCGTGGGGTAGGGCGGGGTGCCGATGGTCGGGCGCGAGACCAGGGCGTGGATGCGCCCGCCCGGCCCGTCCACGTGGACGTCCTCCAGCGGCACGGACGGCGGGGCCGAGGGCCCCGACTGGTTCATGACGACGTGGCCGTCGCTGGCCCTGATGATCGGGGGCCGCGCCGCGCTCGACCAGGAGTATTCGACCGTGCCGTCGGGCCGGGGCATCGCGTCGTGGATCACGCCGTGCGGGGTCTTGATCTCC
This sequence comes from Sphaerisporangium sp. NPDC005288, assembly GCF_040607475.1. NCBI lineage: Bacteria > Bacillati > Actinomycetota > Actinomycetes > Streptosporangiales > Streptosporangiaceae > Sphaerisporangium > Sphaerisporangium sp. NPDC005288. The sequence goes on from NZ_JBEXGT010000005.1 coordinate 239,941, forward strand.
GTCAGGTGGCCGCCGCCGAGGTCGTAGCGGTACAGCTCGGTCCGGGCGCGGTCGTTGTGGCCGATCAGCACCGCCCGCCCGTCGTGGTACCAGTCGGCGGTGATCTCGCCGGGCACGCGCAGCCAGATCTCGCGCTGCTCGCCGGTCACCGGGTCCCACACCAGCGGCTCGCGGCGTCCGCGCCGCTCGTGCAGGGCGAGGATGCGCCGGTCGGCCATGGTGGGGGCGAACCGCACGCCGGAGAAGCCCTTGCCCGGCCCGTCGTGCAGGTCGCCGGCGACATGCCCGTTCGGCCGCAGCACGCGCAGGGCGGGGTGGCGGGAGTCACCGTGCTCGCTGTGGCTCACGGCGATGAGCGAGCCGTCGAGCGAGATCCCGGCGACCTGCGCGAACTCGCGGGACTCGTAGATCATCCTCGGCTTCTCGTCGCTGCCGACGCGGACGTGGAACACCTGGAAGCCGTGGCGGCTGCTGCGGCCGACGGCGGCGGTGCCGACGGCCGACAGGGCGAGGCCGGTCGGGTGCCCGGGGGCGAGGTCGGGGTGCGCGGGCATCTCAGGGCCGCCGGTGAACGGCTGGCGCATCCAGATGCCGAACTCGTCGCCGTAGGTGTCGGAGAACCACCAGATCCACTGGCCGGTCGGGTCGATGGCGGCGTGCGAGGTGCCGCGCGGGCGGCTGGTGACCTGGCGCGTGGTCCCGTTCGAGCGGTCCCAGGCGTGGATCTCCCACACGCCGGAGATGTTGCAGCGGTACACGGCGCGGGCCGGGGCCAGCCGTGCCCAGGTGGGCAGGGTCATACGTGCCGCGCGGAACCTGGCCTGCCAGCGTTCCTCGGCCTTCATGGGCGTGCCCCTCCCTCACGCTCTCCCGGACCGGGATCGGCGGGTTGCCGTTAAGTATGTCGCTTCTGTACGGAAGATGGCCTACAAAGTTAGGGAAATTCGTAATTCGAATGTGCCGAGGCGATCTTACGGAACAGAGAGATCCGGCACGACATCTGCACGGTCACCGGGTCCGGCAGGCGAAGGATTTCTCGTCGGAGCGCCTGCGCGTCGGTGTGCCAGGCGCTCGGGCCCATGCCGGCCACGGTCTCGACGGCCTGGTGGTCCAGCCGCATCCCGGCCTCCTCGACGAACGTCCCCGCCTCGGCGAAGCGGCCCGCGAGCGCCTCCCCGACGCGCCGCTCCTTGTCGTCGTCCACCGACAGCAGGCCGAGTTCCTCCACCAGCGGCGCCAGGTGCCGCGAGGTCGGGGTGACCACGGCCAGCGTGCCGCCGGGGCGCAGCACGCGGGCGAACTCCGGGCCGTTGCGCGGCGCGAACACGTTCAGCAGCACGTCCGCGCACGCGTCCCTGACCGGCAGTGGGCGCCACACGTCCGCCACCACCGCGCCGATGCGGGGGTGGGCCCGGGCGGCGCGCTTCAGCGCGTGCTTGGAGACGTCCAGCGCGATGCCCGTGTCCGCGGGGCTCATCACCTCGGCCAGGTAGTGGCCGGTGCCCGCCCCGGCGTCCAGGATCACCGCGGGCCCGCCGCCCGGGACGGGGCGCACGAGCTCGCGCAGGCGGCGGGCCAGCGGGGCGAAGTGACCCGCGCCGAGGAACGCCGCCCGCGCCGCGACCATGGGCGGCGTGTCGGCCGTACCCGGCGCCGCCGAGCCGGTGAGCAGGCTCACATACCCCTGCTTGGCGACGTCGTAGGCGTGCCCCTGCCCGCACCGCACCACACCGCCGGCCAGGGCGAGATCGCCCCGGCAGACCGGGCACAGCAGGTACGGGATGACGTCGGCGAGCATTCCCCCATCATCCCCGAATGCCGGAACCGCCCCGTTCGCTCATTCCCGAATGCCCGAACCGGCCCGTCCGCTCATCCCGGAATGCCCGAACCGCCCCGTCCGCCCGGCTCGTCCTTCACCGATGGCCCGAGAACGCGGCCCGCCTCCCACCGGCCGCCGGTGAGGCCCGGCTCGCCCGTCACTGGCGGCCGGTCCGCCCGCGGGCCGCCTGTACGCGCACCGCGATGCCGTCGAGCAAGCTGAGCAGCCCGAACTCGAAGAGGCTGTCCAGGTCCAGCTCGACCCCCGGGGACCGCAGAATCCGCGAGAAGGCCGGGAACTCCCCGGAGGAGAGGAGCCCGGCGAAGGCGGGGGCCTGCGCCGCCATCCACTCGTCGTCGGTGACCCCGCTCTCCTGCCGCGCCTGCGCCTCCCCTTCGAGGTTGACGGCCACGCCGTGCACGTAGCTGTACACGGTGACCACCAGGTGCAGGAGCTCGTTCGGCCGCAACCCCAGACCGGTGAGGCCCTGCATCACCCACTCGGTGCCCGCGAGCGCGTTGTGCGACATCAGGGGACGGGTGAACGACTGCACCTGGGCGAGCCAGCAATGCCGGCGGTACATCGCCCAGTGCTGCCGGGCGACCAGCTCCAGCCGCTCGCGCCAGGTGCGGGCGGAGGGGACGGGCGTGAACTCCGCGCCGAACACGGTGTCGGCCATCAGCAGGACGAGCTCGTCCTTGCCCTGGACGTGCCGGTACAGCGACATGGTGGGCACGCCGAGGGCGGCGGCGGCCCTGCGCATCGACAGGGCGGCGATGCCCTCGGCGTCGGCGATCTCGATGGCGGTGCGGACCAGGCGCGCGCGGGCCGGGTCCCGGCCGTCGTCCGCCGTCGCGGGCTCACGGTGGCGCACGGGAACAGGCTCGGGGACGCGCACCACGGTGCCGATGCCCGGCATCGGCTGCACGAGCCCCTCCTGGCGGAGCGTCGCGAGGACCTTGGTGGCGGTCGCCATGGCCACGCCCCACTCGCCGGTGATCTGCCGGGTCGAGGGCACCCGGTCTCCGGCGCGCAACTCGCCGGAGGTGATGCGGCGCCGGAGCTCGCGGACGATCCGGGCGTACGGCGGCTCCGGTCGTGTCCCGGGACGGTCCACGGGGGCTCCTTCCGCTGGGCGCGGCGCGCGGGGGGCGTCGCCGAGCGTACTAGTGCACCAGGAACACCCGCCGTCCGCCGACCGGCGGGCGCCGCCGGTGGTGGACAGGCGATTCCCGGTGTGTCCGAGGTGTGCCGGCCTCCTGACGCACTAGTGCTCATGAGGACATCGTCGCAGTTCATTGCGTCAGTACACCGTACAAACTACCTTGCTCGCATCGGTCCGTACACCGTACATACATCCCCCGACATGGCCGAGGAGGCTGTGATGAACCGAAGTGTCCTGATCAACGGTGCGAGCATCGCCGGGCCGGCGCTGGCCTTCTGGCTGCGCCGCCACGGGTTCGACCCGGTCGTCGTGGAGCGGGCTCCGGCGTTCAGGGAGGGCGGTCACGCGATCGACCTGCGCGGGGTCGCCCACGAGGTGGTCAGGCGGATGGATCTGTCGGCCGAGGTCCGGCGGGCGAGCATCGGCACGCGCGGCATGTCGTTCGTCGATGCCTCGGGCAGGCCACGGGCGAGCATGCCCGTGGAGCTCCTCGGCGGCGAGGGCGCGGTCGGCGAGATCGAGATCCTGCGCGGCGACCTGTCGCGGGTGCTGTACGACGCCACCCGCGGCGACACCGAGTACATCTTCGGTGACCACGTCACCGCGCTCGCCGACGACGGAGACGGAGTCGAGGTGAGGTTCGCCGGCGGCGGCAGGCGCCGGTTCGGCCTGGTGGTCGGCGCGGACGGCATCCACTCGGCGATCCGTGCGCTCGTCTTCGGGCAGGAGGCCGGATTCGCCCGCCATCTCGGCTCCTACACCTCCTACTTCACCATCCCCTACCCGGTGGCCCACGACCGGTGGGACCGCTACCACACCCCGCTCGGCGGCCGCGCGGTGGCCATCCGGCCCACTGCCCGGCCGGACGAGGCCAAGGCGCTGTTCGGCTTCACCTCGCCGCCGCTGTCCTACGACCGGTACGACGCCGACCGACAGAAGAAGATCATCGCCGACCGGTTCGCGGACGTCGGCTGGGAGGTCCCCCGGCTGCTGGAGGCCATGTGGGAGGCCCAGGACTTCTACTTCGACACCATCGGCCAGATCCACATGGACCGCTGGTCCAGCGGCCGGACCGTCCTGCTGGGCGACGCGGCGTACTGCCCCTCGGCCCTCAGCGGCCTCGGCACCAGCCTGGCCCTGGTGGGCGCGTACGTGCTCGCCGGCGAGCTGGCCGCCGCCGGCGGCGACCACCGCGCCGGGTTCGCCGGGTACGAGCGCGAGATGCGCGGGTACGTCACGGCGTCCCAGGCGCGGGCCGGCGGCGGCGAGACGGGCTTTCTGTTCCCCAAGACGAAGGCGCACGTTCTGATGCGCGACATGATGATCAGATCGCTGCCTTACGTGCCGTGGCGAGGCATGATCGTCAAGCGGCTCCAGCAGGCCGACGCCATCACGCTCAAGGACTATTCGAGCTGACGGCGCCGGCCGTGGCCGGGGCTCAGGCGGGGACGGAGGCCACGCCGGGGGCGAGGAACGGGCGGCCGTTGACCGCGGCGGAGACGCCGGTCCTGTCCAGGTACGCCGTGATGCCGCCGGTGTGGAACGGCCACCCGGCCCCGAGGATCATGCACAGGTCGATGTCCTCGGCCGCCGCGACGACCCCCTCGTCCAGCATCAGGCGGATCTCCTCGGCCAGCGCCCGCAGCGCCCGGTCGCGCACCTGCTCCGCGTCCGGTCCGGACGCCCCCGACGCCTCGAAGATCTGCCGCGCCTCCGGGTCGATCGAGAAGTCCGGGGCGTAGACGCCCGGCTTGCCGGCCTTGACGAGCGTCGCCAGGTTGGCCGAGACCCCGTACCGGCCGGGGAACGCCTCGTGCAGCGTCTCGGCGACGTGCAGGGCGACCGCCGGCCCCACGAGCTGGAGCAGCGTGAACGGCGTCATCGGCAGCCCGAGCCCGTCCAGCGCGTGGTCGGCGACCTCGATCGGGGTGCCCTCGTCCACGGCGCCGATGACCTCGCCCATGAAGCGGGTGAGCAGCCGGTTCACCACGAACGCCGGGGCGTCCTTGACCAGGACGCTGGACTTGCGCAGCGCCTTGCCGACCGCGAAGGCCGTGGCCAGCGAGGCGTCGTCGGTCCTGTCCGCCCGGACGATCTCCAGCAGCGGCAGCACGGCGACGGGGTTGAAGAAGTGGAAGCCGACCACCCGCTCGGGGTGGCGCAGCCCGGCCGCCATCGCCGAGATCGACAGCGAGGAGGTGTTGGTGGCCAGCACACATTCAGGGGAGACCACGGCCTCCACCTCGGCGAAGACCTGCTTCTTCACCGCCAGGTCCTCGAAGACGGCCTCGATGACGAAGTCGGCGTCGGCGAAGCCGTCCTTGGTCAGCGAGCCGGTGACCAGCCCCTTCAGCCGGTTGGCCTGGTCGCCGGTGATCCGCCGCTTGCCGAGCAGCTTGTCCACCTCGGCGTGGACGTAGCCGACGCCCTTGTCCAGGCGGGCCTGGTCGAGGTCGGTGAGGACGACCGGCACCTCGAGGCGGCGGGCGAACAGCAGGGCGAGCTGCGAGGCCATCAGGCCCGCGCCGACCACGCCCACCTTGGTGACCTTGCGGGCCAGCGCCTTGTCCGGGGCGCCCGCGGGCCGCTTGGCCCGCCGCTGTACCAGGTCGAAGGAGTACAGCCCGGCGCGCAGCTCGTCGCCCATCAGCAGGTCGGCCAGCGCGTCGGTCTCGGCCTGGAAGCCGGTGTCGCGGCCGGCCGTGCGCGCCTGCTCCACCAGGTCCAGCGCCCGGTACGGGGCGGGCGAGGCGCCGCGCAGCTTGAGGTCCACGAGCGTCCTGGCGCCTGCGACCGCGGCCTTCCACCCCTCGGCGTCCTCGGTGAACGGGTGGCGCGAAACGGCGGCCTCGCCGGTGAGCACGTGCGCGGCCCAGCGCAGCGACTCCTCCAGGAAGTCGGCCGGCTCGAAGACCGCGTCGGCGACGCCCAGCTTGAACGCCTCGGTCCCCTTGATCATCCGGTTCTGGGACAGCGGGTTCTCGATGATCAGCTTGAGCGCGTTCGCCGGGCCGATGAGGCGGGGGAGCAGCTGCGTGCCGCCCCAGCCCGGCACCAGGCCGAGGAAGCACTCGGGCAGCGCGACCGCGGGGACGCCGGAGGAGATCGTCCGGTAGGTGCAGTGCAGCGCCACCTCCAGGCCGCCGCCCATGGCCGCCCCGTTCACGAACGCGAACGAGGGCACCTCCATCTCGCCGAGCCGGCGGAACACCTCGTGCCCGAGCCGGCCGAGGGCCTCGGCCTGCTCCCGGCCGCGTACCAGGGCCGCGCCCTTGAGGTCGGCGCCGACGGCGAAGATGAACGGCTTGCCGGTGAGGCCGACCGCCGCGATGTCGGTGCGGTCGCAGATGGCGTCCAGGGCCTTGTCCAGCTCGGCCAGGCCGCGCGGGCCGAAGGTGTTCGGCTTGGTGTGGTCGAAGCCGTTGTCCAGGGTGATCAGGGCCATGGTGCCCGCGCCGTCCGGGAGCCGCACGTCGCGGACCAGGGCGTGGGTGACGACCTCGTCGTCGAAGATGCCGGTGATATCGGTGACGCCGCTCACTTGCCGCCCTCCCAGGCGAGGTTCTCCCAGACGACCGTTCCGCCCATGCCCATGCCGACGCACATCGTCGTCAGGCCGTAGCGCACCCCCGGGTTCTCGCCGAACTCGCGGGCGAGCTGCGTCATGAGCCGCACGCCGGAGGAGGCGAGGGGGTGGCCGAAGGCGATCGCGCCGCCGTAGGGGTTGACGCGTGGATCGTCGTCGGCGATGCCGAAGTGCGACAGGAAGGCCAGCACCTGCACGGCGAAGGCCTCGTTGATCTCGATGAGGCCGATGTCGCCGATGGACAGCCCGGCCAGGCGCAGCGCGCGCTCGGTGGAGGGGATGGGCCCGACGCCCATCACCTCGGGGTCGACCCCGGCGAAGGCGTAGGAGACCAGCCGCATCTTCGGGGTGAGACCGAGCTCGGCGGCGGTGTCCGCGGCGGCGATGATGCTGCCGGTGGCGCCGTCGTTCAGGCCCGCCGAGTTGCCGGCGGTCACGTGGCCGTGCGCGCGGAAGGGCGTCTTCAGCGCTGCCAGGCCCTGCATGGTGGTGCCGGGCCGCGGCGGCTCGTCCTCGGTGGCCAGGCCCCAGCCTTCCGCGGCCTTGCGGGTCGCCATCGGCACCAGGTCGGGCTGGATCTTGCCGTTGGCGTACGCCTTGGCCACCTTCTCCTGGGAGGCGACCGCGTAGGCGTCGGCGCGCCCCTTGTCGATCTCGGGGTAGCGGTCGTGCAGGTTCTCGGCGGTCATGCCCATGATCAGGGCGGAGCCGTCGACGAGCTTCTCGGACATGAAGCGCGGGTTGGGGTCGACGCCCTCGCCCATCGGGTGGCGTCCCATGTGCTCGACGCCGCCGGCGATGGCGACGTCGTAGGCGCCGAAGGCGATGCCGCCCGCGACGGTGGTGACGGCGGTCATCGCGCCGGCGCACATGCGGTCGATGGCGTATCCGGGCACCGACTTGGGCAGCCCGGCCAGGACGGCGGCCGAGCGGCCGATGGTCAGGCCCTGGTCGCCGATCTGGGTGGTGGCCGCGATGGCGACCTCGTCGACGCGCTCGGGCGGCAGTTGCGGGTTGCGCCGCATCAGTTCACGGATGACGCGGACGATCAGGTCGTCCGCCCGGGTCTCGGCGTACAGGCCCTTGGGGCCCGACCGGCCGAAAGGTGTGCGCACGCCGTCGACGAACACGACGTCACGGGACGAAGGCACGGCTGCTCCTCGCTGCTGGATGGCTTCCGCCTACATGCTACTCGCGAGTAACATGATGCCACGGCTCTTCATTCCCCTTACCCCGGGGTCAGGCGATGCCCGCGAGAATGGTGCGCACCAGCCCCGCGGTGAAGTCCTCCACGCTCTTCGGCGAGCCCTCCTCGCCCATGAACAGTCGCAGGAACGCCCGCTGGTAACAGGCGCCGAGCAACAGCGCCGCCGCCGAGCCGGTGTCGGCGTCGGCGCGCAGGCGGCCGTTCTCCCGCAGGACGCCCAGATACCCGGCCACCGCGGTCAGCGGCTTGTGCGGACCGGCGTTCAGCTTGCGCAGCTCTTCACGGTGCCGCTCCAGCAGGGCCGGCTCGGCGAACAGTGAGGAGCCGATCGGCATGCTCGCCTCGTAGAACAGCGTCGCCGCCCGGGCGATCTCGACGAGGCACTCCTCGGTCGTGCGCCCGCCGGGGTCGGCGGACAGCCGCTCGATCAGCGACCCGAGCGCGGGCAGCCGCTCGCTCAGGACGGCGATGAACATCTCCTCCTTGCCGGTGAAGTGCCGGTAGAGAGCCGCCTCGGAGATCCCGGCCTCACGGGCGATCTCCTTGGTGGTGACGTGGGCCAGACCCACCGTGCGCATGAGGTGCTCGGCGGAGTCGAGGATGCGCTCACGGGTGCGGGCGCCGGCGGCCGTGCGCGGCTGGGGCATCGGGATGGCGGGCCTCTCGGTCGGTGCGGCTTTTGGCTGCCTATGGAAGGGGTACTCATCCTATGATGTGAGTGAGTACTCACCAACCTTTGGGGGACGTCTCATGAAGCTCACCGTTTTCGGCGCCACCGGGCGCACCGGCCGGGAGGTCGTCAGGCAGGCGCTGGACGCCGGGCACCAGGTCACCGCCGTCGTCCGCGACCCCGCCCGCCTTCCCATCAGCCACGGCGCGCTCGAGGTGATCACAGCGGAGGTGACCTCGCCGGACGCGCTGCGCCCCGTCCTGGCGGGCCGCGACGCCGCGATCTCCGCGCTCGGCCCGAACGGCAGGAAGGACGTGGGCATCGCCTCCAGGGCGCTGACCTCCATCGTCCGCGCCATGGAAGGCGGCGACGCCCGCAGGCTCGTCACCCTCAGCGCCGTCCCGGTCGGCCCGATCCCCGACGGCGAGCCGCTCATCTACCGCGCCGTGGTCCTGCCCCTCATCCAGCGCATCTTCCGGGACGGGTACGCCGACCTGCGCGCGATGGAGGACGAGGTACGGCGCAGCTCGCTCGAATGGACGGTCGTCCGGCCGCCGAGGCTGACCGACAAACCGCCGACCGGCAAGTACCGTCGCGTCGTCGGCGGCAACGTGGCACGCGGCCACACCATCTCCCGGGCCGACCTCGCCCACGCGCTGCTGGACTGCCTGGACGACCCGGCCACCGTCAAGCAGGCCGTCGGCGTCGCCAACTGAGGTCCGGCCGGTGCGGGCACGCGCGACGACGGTCGAGGGATCCTGGCAAAAGTTCCAGTGATCGGCTGAGCCTCCGGCTTCCGCCGATTGGCTCCCTCGCGTCAGGAAGAGCTCACCTGGCGCAGGAAGGCGGCGTTGGAGGGCGTCTCGCGCAGGCGGCCGAGCAGTGCGCCCAGGGCCTGCTCGCGATCGAGGCCCGACAGCGCGCGCCGCAGCTTCCACACGACCTCGCGCTCCTCGGCCGTCAGGAGCAGCTCCTCGCGCCGGGTGCCGGAGGCGGCCACGTCGACGGCGGGGAACAGGCGCTGCTCGGCGAGCGCCCGGCTCAGCCGCAGCTCCATGTTGCCCGTTCCTTTGAACTCCTCGTAGAAGAAGTCGTCCATCCGCGAGCCGGTCTCGGCCAGCGCGGTGGCGAGGATGGTCAGCGATCCGCCCTCGCGGGTGGCCCTGGCGGCGCCGAACAGGCGTTTGGGCAGGTGGACGGCCTGCGCGTCCACCCCGCCCGTGAGCGTCTTGCCGCCGCTCGGCGCGATGACGTTGTAGGCGCGGCCGAGGCGGGTCAGCGAGTCGAGCAGGACCACGACGTCGGTCCCGCGCTCGACCAGCCGCTTGGCCCGCTCGACCGCCAACTCGGCGATCAGTGTGTGGTCGCGCTCCGGCCGGTCGAACGTCGAGGCGACCACCTCGCCGTGCACCGACTCGCGGAAGTCGGTGACCTCCTCGGGCCGCTCGCCGACCAGGACGACCATGAGGTGGGCGCCGGGATGGTTACGGGTGACGGCGTCCGCGATGGCCTTGAGCACCATCGTCTTGCCGGCCTTGGGCGGCGCGACGATCAGGCCGCGCTGCCCCTTGCCGACGGGCGTCAGCAGGTCGACCAGCCGGGTGACCGGCGAGCCGGTCTCCAGGGCCAGGCGCTCGTGCGGGTGGACGGGGGTCATGGCGGCGAAGTGCGGCCGGGCACGTCCGGGCTCCTCGTCGTCCACGGAGACGATCCGCACGTCCCGGTCACGCGGGCCGCGGGCGAGGGCCGTCACCAGGTCGCCGGGGCGCAGGCCGAGCTCCTTGACCCGGGCCGGGGACAGGTGGACGTCCTGGTCGCCGGGGAGGTGGCCGCCGACGCGGATGTACGCCGCCTTGTCGCGGACGTCGAGCAGGCCGCGGACCTCGGTGAGGGGCCCGGTCTCGTTCTGCGGGGCGGCGGCGGGGCCGGCGGGGTCGGCCTGGCGCCGGCGGGTCCTTCTGGGAGGCGCCTTCGCGGGCGCCGGGGCTTCGATGGTCGCTGTCATGGTGGTTCCTTGCTGGTGGGCCGGAATCCCGGCCGGCTGATGGGAGAGGCGCGGAGAAGATCGCGGAAGGCGGCGGCCGTGCGTCCTGACGTGCCCGGACATACGGCGGCACGCCGCGCCGGCAAGGCGACGGCCATGACGGCGGTATCGGGCCGTGACCGGCGGTGTCCGCCGCGACGACGGCGTCGGGCCGTCCCCGGCGGTGTCCGCCGCGACGATGGTGTCGGCCGTGACCGGCGGTGTCCGCCGCGCCGGCGGGGCCGGCCGTGACCGGCGGTGACCGGGGTGTCGGCCGGCGACCAGGTTGGAGGCCGAGCCGGGCCGGAAACGGTCGTGCCCGGCCCTCGTCGTGACTTGTCAGGACTTGGCGGATTACCGCGACCTGTCGGCTGTATCGGCCGGGCGGACGACCGCACGGTGACGCGCGTGCCCACAGCGGTCGCGGTGGTGGTGGCGAGATCCGCATGAGTTCGGCCGCGTGAGGCGACCGGCTGCGAGATGCCAGCCCCGAACGGGGCGGCGAGAAGGTGAACGGCTCATAACGGCGGGGAAGGAAGACATCCCACCTGGAGAGCCATCTTTACCATAACATCACCGCACCGCCTCCGCGCAAGCCCCGCCGTCCCATCATCTGCAGGCTGGTGCGCGCCATCATCGGCACCGCCTCCGCCCCTGCTGTCCCATTCCGTGTGGGCACCGCCGTCCCCTCCGCGCAAGCCCTGCTGTCCCGTTCAGCGTGGGCACCGCCGTCCTTGTGCCGGGATCACGCGATCGCCATCCCATGGGTCCCGAGACCATGCCAAGCTGGGGCCCGCGGCCGATCTGTCCCTGGCGGCCGAACGTGTCGAGGCGTCCAGTTCAGGAGAGCGCGCGATGGCGTACGAGCCGATGATGGTCTCCGGGGTGGAGGTCGTGCCGCTGCGGGACGCCGTGGGCCCCATGGGCGGCGACCTGCGCCATGCGCCCGGCGCGAACTTCGTCGGCGGCTCGCCCGAGCACCGCGCCGCGCTCACCGCGTGCGAGTGGATATTGCACTTCCGCTGCTACCTGCTGCGCCTTCGCGGCGACCGCACGATCCTGGTGGACGCGGGGCTGGGCGGGCGTGACTCGCCCGCGTCCGCCTGGGCGCCGGTGCCGGGGCGGCTGGTGGACGAGCTCGCCGCCGTGGGCGTGGCGCCGGCGGAGGTGGACACCGTCGTGCTCACCCACCTGCACAGCGACCACGCCTCAGGGGCGGTCACCGACGGCGTGGCGACCTTCCCCAACGCCCGGCACGTCGTCCAGCGCGCCGAGATCGACTGGATCGAGGGCGCGGGGCCGAACGCCATTCTTGAACGCGTGCTGCGCCCGCTGACCGGGCTGGTCGACGCGGTCGAAGGCGAGGCCGAGGTGGCCCCGGGCGTGCGGGTGCTCCTGGCCCCCGGCCACACGCCCGGCCACCAGATCGTCGAGGTCGGATCGCTCTTGCTGACGGGCGACGTGTTCCTGCACCCGACGCAGCTCGCCGACCCCGCGATCGTCTACCGGCACGACGACGACCCGGCGAAGGCCGTCGCGACGCGGCGGCAGGTGCTCGGCAGATCGCGCGCCCGCGGCGGCCTCATCGGCACCGCCCACTTCCCCGAGCCGTTCAGCCCCCTCCCCGACCCCCCGGCCGCCGCCGGCCCGCAGGCCCAGACGGATACCGCCGCCCAGGCCAGGCGTCACGTCGATCAGTGACATGGTCGCGGTGACGACCACCGTCCGCGACCGGTGACAGGGGAGGCCACGCGGCCGTCCCCCCTTCTGCTCGGGCGGGGTCCACGGGCAGCCGGTAGATCAGCGGAGATACGGTCGAGGTCATGGTCGCGCTTCCGCCCGAGGAGTTCTACGCCGGGCTCAACAAGACCCTGGCCGGCGCCGGGGCGTTCATCACCGACGCGCAGGACAGGGTGCTGCTGGTCAAGCCCAACTACCGCGACCACTGGCTCTGGCCCGGGGGGCACGTGGACGAGGGCGAGACCCCCGACCAGGCGTGCGCCCGCGAGCTGGCCGAGGAGCTCGGCCTCACCGTCCCGGTCGGCCGCCTGCTCGGCGTGCACTGGGTGCCCCCGTTCGGCGACCGGCCCCTCCCGCTGGTGCACTTCCTGTTCGACTGCGGCCACCTGCCGGACGCCGACCGCCTCGTCCTGCAGGAGGAGGAACTGGACGCCTGCGGCTTCTTCGACCCCACCGAGGCACGGGCCCTCATGCCCGCCTACCTCGTCCGCCGCCTCGAGGCCGCCCTGGAAGCCCGACACCGGTCCACCTCCTTCTACCTCACCGGCGGCTCCCCCGAGTACACCCCCTGACCGGCCGGCCGCATGGCGCGGCCGGCCGGGAGGATGATCGGCTAGGCCGAGCGGTCAGCGCAGGTAGAGGGCGGGTTGGGGTGGGGTGGACATGCCGTTGCCGATGAAGAAGCTCGGGTGCGGGGGCTGGTTGTAGGCGGTGTTCTGCCAGGCGACCGCTTCGCGGTACTGGATGTCGTGCATCAGGGTGAAGATGCGCCGGTCGGTCACCGTGGTGGTCGCGTAGATGCGCAGGGCGCGGTCGTCGCTGGTCGGCCAGACGATCTCCTCGCGCCAGTCGCCGAACAGGTCCGCCGACAGCGAGGGCGTCGCCTTGGTGCCGTTGTTGGAGTGCACGCCGGAGGCCGTGAGCAGCCGCGTCGAGCCGCTGGTGCCGTACTTGTCCACCTGGGTCTGGTCGAGCAGCTCGCGGATCGGGTCGGCGTCCCACCAGGCCAGGAAGTTCATCGAGGACGGTTTGGCGCCGATGTTGGCGCCCTTGGTGTTGCGCAGCCCGTCGGCCTTGGCCGACCAGGACTCCGCTCCGGCGCTGCCGGACCATATGTCGTCGGACACGCCGCGCCCGTTGTCGCCGTTCGCCGGAGTGGTCCACAGCACCTGGCCGGTGCGCGCGTCGGCCATCCACGAGCTCGGCTTGCTGGAATCCTCGTCCACCTTGAAGACCTCAAGGCCGGAACGCGAGGGGTCCAGGTCTCCGACGTGCAAGGCGTCGCCGTGGCCGTTGCCGGTGTTCCACAACGGGGAGCCGTTGTCGTTGATCGCCATCGCGCCGAACACGATCTCGTCCCTGCCGTCGCCGTCCACGTCGGCGATGGCGAGGTTGTGGTTGCCCTGGCCGGTGTACTGCGAACCCGCGGAGTTGGAGTCGAAGGTCCACCGCTTGGTCAGCGCGCCGCTGCGGAAGTCCCACGCCGCGATCACCGTGCGCGTGTAGTAGCCGCGCGACATGATCAGGCTGGGCCGGGTGCCGTCCAGGTAGGCCGTGGCGGCGAGGAACCGGTCGACCCGGTTGCCGTAGCTGTCGCCCCACGAGGACACGGTGCCGCGCGGCGGGTCGTAGTTCACCGTCGACATGGCCTTGCCGGTCTGCCCGTTGAACATCGTCAGGTATTCCGGCCCCGACAGCACGTAACCCGAGGAGTTGCGGTAGTCGGCGCCGGAGTTGCCGATGACGACGCCGGTGCCGTCCTTGGTCGCGTCGGCGGTCTTCATGGCCACCTCGGCCTTGCCGTCGCCGTCGTAGTCGTACACCTGGAACTGCGTGTAGTGCGCCCCGGCGCGGATGTTGCGGCCCAGGTCGATGCGCCACAGACGGGTGCCGTTGAGCTTGTAGGCATCGACGAACACGTTGCCGGTGTAGCCGGACTGGGAGTTGTCCTTGGCGTTGGAGGGGTCCCACTTCAGGACGAACTCGTACTGGCCGTCGCCGTCGAGGTCGCCCACGCTGGCGTCGTTGGCGCTGTAGGTGTAGGCGACCCCGTCAGGGGTGGTGCCCCCGGACGGCGGCGAGATCGGCACGTCGAGGTAGGCGCCGCCGGTGAAGCGCAGGGAGCTCTCCGAGGCGGCCTGCTCGGCGCCGTCGACCACCGGCCGCACGGTGTAACTCGCGTCGGCCGCCGCGCCGTTGTCCAGGTAGTTCGTGGACCCGGTGATCGGCGAGGAGTTCAGCTTGGTGGAGCCGCGGTAGAGGTTGAAGGCGACGCCTGAGGGGTCGGTGCCGAGCATCCGCCAGGAGACCAGGTTGCCGCTGCCGGACCGCACGCTGACCAGGCCCCGGTTCAGCCGCTCCGCCTGGCGCGCGTTCGCGGGCGTCGGGGTCGGTGTCGGGGTCGGGGTGGGCGTGGGGGTCGGGGTGACGGTCGGAGTCGGCGTGGGCGTGGGCGTCACGGTCGGCGTCACGGTCGGGGTGGGGGTCGGCGTCGGGCCGGTCGTTCCGGTGCAGGTCACCCCGTTGAGGGTGAACGACGCCGGAGCCGGGTTGCTGGAGTTGTTCCACGAGGCGTTGAAGCCGAAGGAGGCGCTCGCGCCGGTCGCCAGCGCGGCGTTGTAGCCGGCGTCCGCGGCGGTCACCTGCGCGCCGCTCTGGGTCACGGTGGCGTTCCACGCCTGGCTGACCTGCTGGCCGGCGGTGAATGCCCACACCAGCCGCCAGCCGTCGATCGCGTCGCCGAGGTTGGTCACGGTGACGTTGCCGGTGAAGCCGTCCGTCCACTGTGAGGCCACCGCGTAGTCGACCCGGCAGCCGGCGGCGGCCTGGGCCGCGACGGTCGTCGCCGTCCCGGTCGCCGCGACCGTGGCGGTCGCCGCCGCCAGGATCACCAGCCGGCGGACCGGCGATCTCGCGAAGTAGCGCATGACTCTCCTCTTCGTGCGGAGCGCCGGGCACCGAACCGTGCGTTGAAACGATTCGATGGCCGGCGCGTCGACATACCCGCGAGGCCTGACCTTCCGTCGCGACTGATTCGCTCGAAACTAAGCCGAGCCTGCCGCGCCGCGCCATGGCCGCTCGCCGGTCGCCGCCACGGTCGCGAGAGGGCCTGGCGCGGACGGCCGCGCTCACCTCAGCCGATCCGCTCCGGCGACACCGCCGCCCGGGCGGGGCGGGCTGAAACTTCCACAAGACGGCGGCGCCCGCCCTACGAAGGTCGACGGCCGCCCCACCGGCCGCCGGCTCGTCGTTCAGGACGTGGGCGCCAGGTCCGCGTTCAGGACGCCGGTCGGCTGGTGGCTTGCAACAGTTCGCGCTCGAACCAGGCGATGGTGCGGCGCAGGCCGGTGATCGCGTCCACCGTCGGGCGCCAGCCGAGCCTGGAGACGGCGAGGGAGGTGTCCGGGCGGCGCACGGCCGGGTCGTCCACGGGCCGGTCGACGAACGTGATCGGCGAGGAAGAGCCGGTCAGGTCCCTGATCGTCGTGGCGAGCCGGAGCATGGACATCTCGGAGGGGTTGCCGATGTTGACCGGTCCGGCGAAGTCGCTGTCGGCCAGGGTGAGGACGCCGTCCACGGTGTCGTCCACGTAGCAGATCGACCGCGTCTGGCTCCCGTCCCCGGTGACCGTGATCGGCTCGCCGTGGAGGGCCTGGCGGACGAACGTGGGGATGGCGCGGCCGTCGTGGGGCCGCATGCGGGGGCCGTAGGTGTTGAAGATGCGCACGATGGCGGTGTCCACGCCGTGGGACTGGCGGTAGGCCGTGGTCAAGGACTCGGAGAAGCGTTTGGCCTCGTCGTACACGCTGCGCGGGCCGACCGGGTTGACGTTGCCCCAGTACGTCTCGCGTTGCGGGTGTTCCAGAGGGTCGCCGTACACCTCGCTGGTGGAGGCCAGCACGAACCGGGCGCCCTTCTCCCGGGCCAGCCCGAGCGCGTGCAGGGTGCCGAGGCTGCCCACCTTGAGCGTGGCGATCGGGTGGCGCAGGTAGTCGGTCGGGGACGCCGCCGAGGCGAAGTGCAGCACCAGGTCCACCTCGCCCGGCACGTGGACGTAGCCGGTCAGGTCGCACTCGACCAGGCGGAACCTCGGCCGGCCGATCAGGTGCTCCACGTTGGCGGGAGACCCGGTGAGGAAGTTGTCCATGCAGATGACCGTTGCGCCCTCGGCCACCAGCCGCTCGCACAGGTGGGAGCCGAGGAACCCCGCGCCCCCGGTCACGACGACCCGGTGTGCTCTCATCGCACGCTCACCTCCAGCAGGTCCGCGACGGCGTCGAGCACGGCTCCGACGCCGATCTCCGTCAGGCCGGGATCGGGCCGGCTCCCGTGCGGGTCGCCGTGCCGTCCCGCCCACAGCGCGACATGACGGCCTGTCGGAGGCGGGCCCCACTGCGCGGGCGCCACCGGGCCGAAAAGCACGACCGACGGCGTCGCGAAGGCCGTCGCCAGGTGCGCGACGCCGGTGTCCCCGCACACGACCATCCGCGCTCCGGCGACCAGCCGCGCGAGGCCGCGCAGGTCCGTGCGGCCGGCCAGGACGCGTCCGGCGGGTAGGCCGGCCAGCGTGCCGACGCGGACGGCGAGGGGGTGTTCGGCGGCGGTCCCGGTGACGACCACGCGGTGCCCGGCGCGTTCGAGCGCCGCGGCGACCTCGGCGAACCGCTCCGCCGGCCAGCGCCGCGCCCCTGACGCCGCGCCCGGATGCACCACCACCCCGCCCCACGCCCCGGCCTCCGAGGCATCCGCCCCGAGTCCGTCGAGGTCCGCCCCTAGGCCATCGAAACCCGCCCCATGCCCGTCGGGGTGCGCTCCGGACCCCTCCAGGTCGGCTACGGGCCCGTCGAGGCCCTCAGCGGGGCGGTCCGGCCGACCCTGGAGGGCGTCCGGGTCGAGCAGGAGGTCGGCCGGGTCGGCGGCGATGCCGTACCAGCGCAGCAGCGCGCACCACCGGTCCACCTCGTGCATGCTCTGCCGCCACGGCGGGCCCTCCAAACAGGGAAACTCCAGGTGAGCGTGGGTGAGCAGCCGTCCGGGACGGGTGCGGGACAGCGCGGCGGTGCTCTCGGGCCCGCGCCCGTGCAGGTTCACCGCGACGTCCGGACGGCGCAGCGGCACCGGCCCCACTCCCGGGACGTCCAGCAGCTCGTCCACGGCGCCGATCAGCGGCACCAGGCCGGCCAGCGCGGCGGGCGCCGCCAGGACGAGGCGGTGCCCGGGGTAGGCCCGCCGCAGCCCGCGCAGCGCGGGAACCGCGGTGAGCAGGTCGCCGAGTCCCAGCGCGCGCACGACCAGCAGCACGGGCCGCTCGCCGGACGCGGGGTGGACGGGGTGCCCACCGAGCACCGACGGGACGGGGCGTTCGCCGGACACCCCGCAGACGAGCCGCTCGCTGGACGCCGTGTGGAGGGGGCGCTCGTTGGACGTCGGTCGGACGGGGCGTCCGCCGGACACCATATGGACGGGCCGCGCACTGGATGGCGCGCGAACAGGATGCTTGCCGGCAGCCGGGTGGACAGGCCGCTCGCTGGGCACCGCTCGGACGGACCGCCCGTTGGACGCGGGGTGGACAGTGTGCTTACCCTGCGCCGACGGGGCGGGGCGTTCGCCGGACACCCCGCAGGGGGGCCGCTCGCTGGACGCCGTGTGGGCGGGGCGCTCATCGGCGGCCGGGCGGGGCGTGCGGTTCATGGCCATGACGGCTCGGTCGACGGGCAGACCACCAGCTCGCGCAGCTCGCACCCGGGAGGCTGGCCGAGCGCGAACACCACGGCGGCGGCCACGTCCTCGGGCTGGTTGAGCCGGGCGTCCGGGCCAGGACGGTACCGCTCGTCCCTGCCGTCGAAGAAGCGCGTGCGCATGCCACCCGGCACCAGCAGCGTGACGCCGACCCGGCCGGCCAGCTCGGCGGCCAGCGCCCGGGTGAAGCCGACGACGCCGAACTTGGCCGCGCAGTACGCCGTCGCGTCCCCCACCGCCCGCAGGCCGAGCGTCGAGGCGCAGGTGACGACGCGGCCCGCCGAGCGCTCCAGGTACGGCAGGGCGGCGCGCACCACCGAGGCGGTGCCGAGCAGGTTGACGCCGATCACCCGCTCCCACTCGACAGAGGGGACCTGCGCCAGCGGGCCGCACCGGTCGATGCCGGCGGCCGTCACCACCCCGTCCAGGCCGCCCACCCGCTCGGCCAGCTCGGTCACGGCGGCCTGGACCCGGTCGCGGTCGGCGACGTCCGCCACGACGTGGTCGACGCCGTCCTCGGGCACGCCGACGTCGATCACCAGCGGCCGCCCGCCCGCCTTGGCGACCGCGTCGGCCGTGGCCTTCCCCAGGCCGGACGCTCCGCCGGTGATCAGGATGTTCCCCACCATGTTCGCTTCTCCTCGCTGCAGAACGGGGGGCCGGTCGTGCGCCGGGGGCGTCAGTGTGCCGGGTGCCGGGTGCCGGGTGCCGGGTGCTGGGTGCCGCTGGTGTGCGGGTGCCGGATGCCGGATGTCGGTATGTCCGTGCGCGGTGCCGGTGCCGGTGCCGGCGTGCCCGGGGGCGCCGCCTACACCACCTCCTGGGCGGCGGCGATGAGCCCGGTGGTGGAGTGGCCGGGCACCGTGGGCAGGACGACGACCTCGCCGCCGGCCTGCCGCACCGCCTGGGCCTCGGGGAGCTCCTGCCCGGTGTAGTCGCCGCCCTTGACCCACACCTCCGGCCGCAGCCGGTCGATGAGCAGGCACGGGGTGTCCTGCTCGAACACCACCACCGCGTCGACGCAGCCGAGGGCACGCAGGATCTCCACCCGGTCGCGCTCGGCGACGACAGGCCGGCCCGCCCCCTTGAGGCGGCGGACGGACTCGTCGGAGTTGACGCACACGATCAGCGCGTCGCCGAGCGCCCTGGCCTGCCGCAGCAGGCTGACGTGGCCCGCGTGCAGCAGGTCGAAGCAGCCGCCCGTGGCGATCAGCCGCCCGCCCGTCGCGCGCACCATGGCCGCCAGCTCGAACGCCGTACGGGGCCGGTCGTCCAGCGCCGCGCGCGTCCGGTCGGCCCGCGGCGGCGCCGGCAGGCGGATGGCCGCGGCGCCGCCGGCGGCGACGAACCGGGTCGCCTCCGTGACCGCCATCGTCACCGCCTCCTGCACCGACGCGCCGTCGCGCAGCGCCAGCGCCGCCGAGGCGGCGAACCGGTCGCCGGCGCCGCACGTGTCGCCCCCCGTGATCGGCATGGGCGGCGGCACCCGCAGCGTCCGGCCGGCGCGGGTGCACAGGACGGCTCCGTCGGCGCCGCGCGTGACGGCGACCGCCTCGGCGTGCAGCTCGCGGACCAGATGGCGGGCGGCCTGCTCGACGCCGGTGCACGGCCGGCCGTACAGCACCGCGGCCTCGGGCTCGCTCGGCGTGACCAGCGCGCAGCCGGGCACCGGCGGGAATCCCGCCGGGTGCGGGTCCCAGACGAGCGGCGCGGTGCGGCGGTTGAGCAGGTCGCGCACGGTGTCGGCGGCGCCGCGCCCGTAGTCGGACACCAGCACCGCGCCCGCGCCGCGCAGCGCCCGCGCCGCCCGGTCTCCCTCGGGGCCGCGCCAGGCCCGGCCGTCCCCGGTGTCGACCCGCAGCAGCGTCTGGCCGCGGGCGCGGATCCGCGTCTTGCGGGACGTCGTCCCGCGCAGCGGCAGACGCACGACCTCGGCGAATCCGGCGAGCAGGGCGCTCAGGCGCTCCCCGGAGGCGTCCTCGCCGAGCGCGGTGACCAGCACCACCTCCGCGCCCTCGCGGGCGGCGAGCAGCGCGGCGAGCCCGGCGCCTCCGGGACGGCGGTGCTCGGTGCGCCCGCGGACCACCGGGACCGGCGCGTCAGGGCAGAGCCGCTCGGCGTCGCCCTCGATGTCCACGTCGAGCAGCGAGTCGCCGACGACGACGATCGGGCCTCCCCTCATCCGCGTCCCCTCTCACCCGTCCCGCGAACCGTCCGTCCCCGACCGTCCCGCCGGTCCTGCCCGTTCCGCACGTTCTGCCGGTTCCGCTCATCCGGCGGGACCTTCCCGCCCCGCCGGTCGTGCCCCTTCCGCAGGTCCTGCCGGTTCTGCCGGTCCGGCTCGTTCTGCTGGTCCTGCGGGACCTTCTTGTCCCGCCGGTCCTGCTGGTTCTGCCGGTCTTGCTCGTTCCGGCGGACTTGTCCGTCCAGCAAGGTCTGCTCGTCTTGCGGGGCCTTCCCGTCCCGCTGGTCCTGCTCGTTCCGCTGGTCCTGCGGGACCTTCCCGTTCCGCCGGTCTTGCTCGTTCCGGTGGGCCTGTCCGTCCAGCACGGTCTGCTCGTCCGGTGGGACCTTCCTGTCTTGCCCGTTCTGTCTGTTGAGCGGTGTGGAGGAAGCCCGGTCGGCGGAGGTGTGCTCGTCGCGCAGCGAGGCGTCGAACGCGTCGCAGAGCAGGTGGATCACCGCGAGGTGGACCTCCTGGACGGTGGCGCAGTCCTGCGAGGGCACCGCCACCGCCCCGTCGCAGCGCGCGGCCAGGGGGTTCGGGGCGCGCCCGGTCAGGGCCCAGGTGATGAGCCCGCACTCCCGGGCGGCCTCGGCGGCGGCGAGCACGTTCTTGCTGGTCCCGCTGGTCGACAGGCACAGCAGGACGTCCCCGGCGCGGCCGTGCGCGCGCACCTGCCGGGCGTACACCTCCTCGGCGCCGAAGTCGTTGGCGATCGCCGTGGCGGAGGAGGTGTCGGCGTGCAGCGGGATCGCCGCGTACGGGCGCCGGTCGGTGCGGAAGCGGCCGACCAGCTCGGCCGTCAGGTGCTGCGCCTCGGCCGCCGATCCGCCGTTGCCGCAGGCCAGCAGCCTGCCGCCGCCGGCCAGCACCGCGGCCAGCGTGCGGCCCCAGGCGCGGACCCTCGGGGTATCGGCGTCCACCGCCGACAGCGCGGCGCTCAGCCGCGAGAAGTGCGGGTGCATGGCTGTCAACCTCCCGCCGCGGCGAGCCGGTCCAGGCGGTCGCCGATCAGGCTGCGGTACACCGACTCGGTCTGCGCCGCCACCCGCGGCCAGCCGTATCTGGACCGGGCGCGGCGCACGCCAGCGTCGGCCATCGAGGCCCGCACGTCGGGCCGGGCGAGCAGGTCGCGGAGCACTCCGGCCAGCGCGCGGGGCCGGCGCGGCGGCACGAGCGCGCCGCACCCGGACACCGTGTCCAGGTGGCCGCCGACCGCCGAGGCGACGACGGGAACCCCGCAGGCCATGGCCTCCACCGGCACCATGCCGAACGGCTCGTACCACGGCACGGTGACCACGGCGAGCGCCGATCTCATGAGGGCGGGGACGTCCGCGCGGGCGACGCTGCCGATCAGCCGGACCCGGCCGGACAGCCCGGACGCTGCGACCAGCCGGGACAGTCGCGTCGACTCCTCGTCGCCGGGGTCGCCGCCCGCGATGGTGAGATGCGCCCCGGGCACGTGCGCCAGCGCTTCGATGATCGTCTCGACCCCCTTGCGCGGGACCAGCCGGCCGATGCTGAGGATCCGCGCGACCCCGTCCAGTCGCGGACGGCGCCCGTCCGCGTCGGCCGGGTGCGGCAGCGGCGCGTCGGGGTGGAACAGCGCGAGGTCCACGCCGCAGGGGACGACCGTGACCCGCTCGACCGGCACGTCCATCGCCGCCAGCTCCCTGACCTCGTCGGTGCAGGTGGCGACGACGGCGGCGGCCCGCCGTCCGATGTCGCGCTCGACGGCGAGGCGGCCGGGAGGGCTGGTGTCGGCCGCGCCCTGCCAGCGCCGTTTGACCGTGCCGAGCGCGTGGAAGGTCTGGACGACCGGGACGCGGAGCTCCTCGGCCGCCGTCAGGGCCGCCAGCCCGCTCATCCAGAAGTGCGCGTGCGCGACGTCCGGCCGCGTGGCCCGCCAGCGCCGCGCGAGATGGGCGGCGAAGGCGGGCATGTGCGGCAGCAGCTCGTCCTTGGGGAGCGGCTCGGGCGGTCCGGCGGGCACGTGCTCGACCGTCACCCCCGGGGACATCGTCACCGTGAGCGGTTCGTGCCCGGCGACGCGCCGGGTGTACACGGTGACCTCGTGGCCGAGCCCGGCCAGGGCGGCGGCCAGGCCGGCGACGTGGACGTTCTGGCCGCCCGCGTCGACGCCTCCCACGGCGGCGAGCGGGTTGGCGTGCTCGGACACCAGGGCGATCCTCATCGCGCCCCCTCGGGGACGCCGCCCGGGCCCCCGTCGCCGAGACCGGGATCGTCCGCCCCGGGGACCTCCGGGCGGTGAGCTTCCGGGCGGTGAGCCTTCGGGCCGTGGGCCTCCGGGCGCTGGGCCTTCGAGCCGTGAGCCTCCGGGGCCTGAGGCCCCGAGCCGTGAGGCTCCGGCGGGACCGTCCGGAGCGGCAGGATGGCCCCGCCCTGCCCTGCGCCGTCTCGCCCCGCGCCGTCTCCCTGGGCGGCGACGAGCGCGAGCACCGTACCGACGACCTGCTCGCTGGTCACCGACGACAGACACGGGTGCCCGGCGACCGGGCACACGCGCGCCCGGCTGCCACGGCACGGCGCGTCCTGGTCGCCGAGCAGGACGACCGGCACGCGGTACGGCGCCCAGCGCGCGGCCGGCACGACCGGGGCGAACAGGCTGACCACCGGGGTGCCGACGGCCGCCGCCAGGTGGGCGGGCCCGGTGTTGGCCACTACGGCCGCCGAGGCGCCGGCGAGCACAGCCGCGAGCTCGGGGAAGGTCGTCACGCCGCCGAGGTCGCTGCCGTAGGCGCCGGCGACCTGTGCGGTGAGCGCCTGCTCGTCCGGGTCGCCGGTCACGACCACCCGCACTCCGGCGAGGACCAGGTCGCGCACCGTCCGGGCGTGGTGCTCGGCGGGCCAGGCCCGCGCGGGCGCCGAGGTCCCCGGGTGGACGACCACGTACCCGGGCGGTCCGGTGAACTGGTGCACCGAGGGCAGCGGCCGGCGTACCGCGAGCGCTCCGTCGTCGCCGGGGGGCAGCTCGAACCCCGCGGCCTGGACGAGGCCGAGCATGCGTTCGGCCTCGGGCACGTCCATGGTCTCGTCCACGATGTGCCGCACGTCGAGCAGCGACCCGGGGTAGTCCTCGCTGATCGCGGCGATGCGCGGCACACCGGCCAGGCGGAGCAGCAGCGCGAGCGGCAGCGACGACTGGTGGAAGGAGGTCAGCACGACGGCCATCTCCGGTGCGGCCTTCTCTACCAGGGAGGTCAGCCGGTCCACGTGCGAGCGGCTCAGCGGCAGCGGCTCGGGGTCGATCCACGGCGCCCGCCATTCCAGCACCCGGTGCACTCCCGGCAGGAGCTGGGCGGCGGCGCCGCCGTTCGGGCCGGTGAGCAGCACGACCTCGCGGGCCGAGGCGGCGATCGCACGGATGGCGGGGCCGGCCAGCAGCACGTCCCCGGCGTTGTCCAGCCGCGCCACGAGCACGGTTCCGGGCCCGTTCACCGGCGCGCCCGCAGTTCGCCGCGCAGGCGGTGCACGCAGGCGACCGGAGGGATGATCACGCTGGTCACGGCCATGCGCAGCACCTCCTCGGGGGTACGGGGGCCGGGCGCGAGCCGCGTCCAGGCGAACTCGGCGGTCAGCGCGAGCCAGGCCAGCCCGGCCGCGGAGCCGAGCGTGGCCAGGCGGCGAGAGCCGAACGCGGACGGGCCGTGGGCGCCTGAGCCGAGCGCAGACGGGGTGTGATGGGCGCCAGAGCCGGACGCGGACGGGCCGTGGTGGGCGCCTGAGCCGAGCGCGGACGGGCTGTGGTGGGCGCCGGAGCCGAGTGCGGGAAGGCTGTGGTGGGCGCGGGAGCCGCCGCGCGTCCCGCGGCCGCCGATCGCCATCAGGGCGCACCCGAGCAGGCCGAGAGCGGTGGTCAGCGCGTGAAGGGCGAGGCGGCCGGGGACGTCGTCGACGGCCGCCCGCCAGCCCGCCCCGTGCAACCGCCGCATCAGCGCGTCGTCGGCGTTGCCGCGCTGGGCGCGGACGCTGGCCCAGAACCCGTCGTCGCGCACGGGGTGCAGGGTGACGCGCCGGCCTTTGGCGAGCCCGTACCCGGCCTTGAGCAGCCGCAGCGCGATGTCGGCGTCCTCGCGGTAGGCGTGCGGGAAGCGTTCGTCGAAGCCGCCGACGCGGTCGAGCGCCGACCTGCGGTAGGCCATGTCGGCCGTCGCCCAGGCGGCTCCGGCGAGCGCGGCGGTGTTGCGCTCGGCGTCGGTGGCCCGCCGTCCGCTCGGCAGGTCGACGCGCAGGCGCCCCTGCGAGCCGGCGACGTCGCCTGGAAGGTCGGCCAGGTCGGTGACGAGCGCGTCGCGCCAGCCGGGGCGCGGCACGACGTCGTCGTCCAGGAAGGCGACCCACGGCGTGGTGGCCGCCCGCCAGCCCGCGTTCCTCGCGGCGGCGGGCCCGTGCCCGCCGGTGCGCAGCACCTGGACGTGGCCGGGCACCTTCAGTGCCGGGGAGAAGCGCGGCCGGTCGTCCACCACGATGGTCGGCAGGTCCGCGTCCAGCGCGTCGAGGACCCGCCGCAGGCTCCGCCGGCCGATGGTGGGGATCACGACAGTGATCATGAGCGGAGCACCTCCCCACGGCGCACCAGGTAGGGGCCGATGGCGAGTACGTCGACCGGGGCGGAGCCGAAGCACTCCAGCGCGTCGCGCGGGTCGTCCACGATGGGACGGCCGGCGGTGTTCAGGCTGGTGTTGACCACGACGGGCAGTCCGGTGCGGGCCTGGAACGCCTCCAGCAGGCGCGCGAGCAACGGCTCGGCGCCGTGGTCCACGGTCTGCACCCGTGCCGTGCCGTCCACATGGACGACGGCGGGGATGCGGTCGCGCCATTCGGGGCGCACGTCGTGGACGAACAGCATGTAGGGGCTGGGCAGCGGTCCGCGCTCGAAGATCTCGTGGGCGCGGTCGGCGAGGACCATGGGGGCGATTGGGCGGAACTGTTCGCGGCCTTTGACGACGTTGAGGCGTTCGGTGTTGCCGGGTCGTCCGGGGTGGGCGAGCAGCGAGCGGCGGCCGAGGGCGCGCGGGCCGTACTCCGAGCGGCCCTGGAACCAGGCCACGATGCGGTCGGCGGCCAGCTCGGCGGCCACCGCGTCGCCGAGGTCCCCCGGCCGCGTATAGGGCACTCCCGCGGAGGTCAGCCAGGCCGCGAGCTCCTCGTCGGTCCATCCGCGGCCGAGGTCGGCGCCCGTCATCGGGACGACGGCGTCGCCGTGCAGGTGTGCCAGGTGCAGCGCGCCGCCGAGCGCGGTGCCGGAGTCCCCGGCGGCCGGTTGGACCCAGATGTCCTGGAACGGGCCCTCGGTCAGCAGGCGGGTGTTGGCGACGCAGTTCAGCGCCACCCCGCCGGCCATGGTCAGGTACCGCTCACCGGTCCGCTCGTGCAGCCACCGGGCCAGCTCCAGCAGCACCTCCTCCAGCCGCGCCTGCACACTGGCCGCCAGATCGGCGTGGTCGGCGGTCCACGACTCGCCCCGGCGCAGCGCTTTGGCGTACTGCCCCCAGTCCACCGCCTCCACCCGGAACCCGCCATCGCCGGTGGTGTAGACGCGCTCGCGCAGCTCACCCAGATGACGCGGCTCGCCGTAGGAGGCCAGCGCCATCACCTTGTACTCATCACTGGAGCGCAGGAACCCCAGATGCTCGGTGACCTCCTCGTACATCAGCCCGAGCGAGTGGGGGAGCTGCTGGGCGGCCAGGACGGCCAGGTCGCCGCCGCGGTAATGGCCGGCCAGGTGCGACACCGCCTCACCCCGCCCGTCGCACACCAGCACCGCCGAATCACGATAGGGCGCGGCCAATCCGGCCGAGGCGGCGTGCGCGACGTGATGCGGGACGAACCGCACCTGCGCGGTGTCCAGGCCGGGCAGCGCGGTGGCCAGGAACGCCGGAGCGCGGCGCGCGTAGGTGGTGCGCAGGCCCTCCCAGCAGACCTCGGCCGTCGGGTCGGGCGGCATCGCCGCGTCCCAGGCGAGCCCGGGAGCCGCGGCCGGCGGGCCGAATCCGGCGGGCGACTGCTGGTCCAGGCGCACGAGCTCGGGATCGTAGGAGTAGGCGACGCCGTCCAGGTCCTCGGGGCGCAGCCCCGCCTGGCTCAGGCACCACGCGGCGGCCTGCTCGGGGAGCTCCCAGGCCGAGAAGGGCACGGGACGCTTGCCATGTTTGCGGCGGCTGAACCGTTCTTCCTCCGCCGCCGCGACGACCTCTCCGTCCACGACCAAGGCCGCTGCCGGATCATGAAATATGGCGTTGATCCCCAGAAACCGCATCGGCATACCTCCGTAGGGCCGCGAGTGGTCTGGTTACCGAGCGAAGCGGCTCTCAAACGCGCCTTTGCGCATACGTCGAGGTAGAAAGGTGTGAATCTTGAGCTTTGTCACTATGTGTAGCGAGAATCGGGCTTTTGTCGCTACGGACGGGCGACGTCGCGACCGGCCTCGGAGGGCGTCACCCAGCCGCTCGGGGAAACGTTTCCACCACCCTGTCGATCACCCTCGACGCGCATGTGGCTACGGCATTTCTCCGCGGCAGTTGCCGACGCCGCAGCATGGGTCAGCGTGCTGTTCCGACCGGCGACCGCGACCACAATGGCCGCCGGGCAGCACGCAGTGACGGCCGGACAGAGAGAGGGCCGGACAGGGACAGGGCTGATGCGGCCCCCACACCAAGCCGCCCGTCACATGGCCCCGCCTGGACGGTCCTGCTCTGGACGGCCCAGCTTTGGACGGCCCTGCTGTGGATGGCCCAGTGCCCTCCGGGGCGCTCACGCAGCCGGTCGCCGGCCGGCCCCGCCGCGTCCCGTGCCGGTCAGCCCTGGCTGCGGGCGGGCGTGGCGGTGCCGTACACCCGCTTCGCGTGCGACGCGTACGCCCGCGGAGCCATGATCGGCATCAGCAGTCGCGCCACCAGGGGAGCCTCGGCGAGAATGTTCTTGATGACCTGCGGGTCCCCCTCGTACATGGCCATGCCGAAGGCCAGCGGGAGCCGCTTCTTCGGCAGTTCCTCCATGCTGTGCTTGCCGAGCTCCTGCCACTCGGAGGCCGTGACGTACTTCTCGGCCAGGGGGAGGATGTGCTTCTCCTCCAGCGCCATGTGCTCGACCAGCGCGGCGTCGAGCCGGTCGAGGGCGCTTGCCAGCACCTCGCGGTCGTGCGCGGAAGCCTCGCGGCGCCAGGCGGTCAGCCCCGCCATGACCTCTTCGTTCGTCCGGTCGATCACCTCGTGCTGGCTTTCCATCCGGAGCACGACCGGAGCTACCTCCGTGCTCCCGCGCTCCAGCAGCTTTGGCCACAGGAGTGCGTCCTCTCCACCGTGGTGCGCGTGAAGAATGGTGCAGAGAAGGCCGAGATGGTCGCTGACCGTCTCGCATCTGGCCTTGTCGCCTGCCGTGACGCCCCGCACGAGGGTGGGCGCGAGACCGAACTCCCGGCGCAGCGAGATGTGCGCCATGTACATGTCACGGACGTCGGCCATCGGGCCTTCGACGGATGTCACCTGTTCCCCCGGACTTCCCCGTAGCCGGTAGGCCACGCGTACCGGGGTGGTCCACAGGTGCGCAGGCTACGGCGTGATTGAAATTTCAATCGACATTAACAGGGGGATATGACGAAAAAGTTACCCACAAGTGCGGTGACCGCATACGTTCACCGGGCGCCGCTCTCCACCCGGGCCATGCCGGCGCCGTCCTACGGCGGGGACCCGGTGACCCGCTCGCCATACAAGGCGGATGCGCTTGCTTCACGTCTCGACGTCCCCGCGGAGCCCGGACCGCTGCCACGACGGCCGGGTTCCCTCCCGCCTCGGTGCGGTGGTCAAGGTGAGGATCCCCAGGACGATGGCCGCCAGGGCGCTGAGGACGGCGCCCGTCTGCTCGCCGGCGGTCGCGGCGAGGCTGGTGAGCGCGGCGCCGGCGAAGGTCAGCGTCCGCAGCACCGCCGTCCGTCTCCGTACCACCGGGCGGATCATCGTCGCCAGCACCCCGGCGAGCAGGCTGCCCCACACGATGGCCGCGACGTATTCGTCGCCCGCCTCCATGCGGCTCAGCGCCTGCCGCACCTGCGGCGAGCCTGCGTTGAGCGGGACGATGCTCGGCATCCGCTCAGGGAACAGCAGCCACGCCGCGTCGCCGAGGACGGACACGACCGCGCACCCGACGGCGCCGGCGCAGAGCACGGCCACGAACACCTGCGCGGTGTCACCGGTGCGCCGGGCGACCGCGAACATCGCCGCCGCCAGGGCGCCCACGAGCGCCAACGCCGGCCAGAGATCCCGCCCCGGCAGGGCGTCGGCCAGCGGCGGCATGACGCGCTCGAAAGGGATGAGCGCGAAGCCCGCCGCCCCGGCGACCACACCCGCCGCCGTCCCGTACGCGAGCGCCGCCGGCCGCGCGGCCGACCCGCGGGCGGTGGCCGCCAGCATCACGGTGGTATAGAGAACGAGCATGATCATGCTGAGCGGGATGTGCAGCTCAGGTCGCAGGTACTGCGGGCCGCGAAGGTCCCTGACGGCGACCAGCAGGTACGTCACCGCCACGGCGTAGCCGGCGGTCCGGATCACCCGCGCCGCCGGCGAGCCCGCCACCGGCCCGAACAGGCCCGGCCTGCCGCCCAGCCAGGCCAGTGCGGCCAGAACCAGCGTCAGCGCGACGACGAGCACCCGGGCGCCGGGGTAGACGATGCCGGCCGCCAGCACCGCGGCCACCGCGGCCGCCGTGCCTCCCAGGTGGCCGAGAGCGCGCTGCGCCGAGGGCTGGACCAGGGCGGCCCGGACGCAGCCGAGCGCGAAGCGCAGGCGCGCCCCACCGCCGTCGACCTGCTCCAGTTCGCTCCGCATTGCGGCACCCCACTCGCGCCGCGCGGCGGGTAGCAGCCACACCGCGAGCCCGAGCAGGCGGCCCGCCGCGTCCCGGGACGGCCGCCGGTTCACCACGCGCTCCGCAGCTCGCCGCTGACCCGGCCCGCCGGCGCCTCGGCCGCGGCCCTGGCCATCTCCAGCCCGGCGCCGGTCAGGCGGTACAGATGCCTGGGCGGACGGCCCGCTGGAGGGTCGGACTCCCATGCCGTCTCCAGCATCCCCCGGTCGGACAGCCGCATGAGGATGGGGTAGAGGGAACCGGCCTTGAGGCCGACCTGCCGTCCCAGCTCATAGCCGTACCGCCACTCGGACGGGTCGGCGGCGAGGGCGGACAGCACGGCGACGGTCTGCGGGGAAGGACGTCGGGCTCTGATCACCCGGGTAACTCTATCTATATAGACTTATCCGGCAAGGGCGTGACCGAATGTGGACACCTGGCACTGCCTTCGTGGCGTCCGGCGCGGCGTCGCCGCCGTGGTGGTGGTCATCCGGTCCGGCGTCGCCGTCGCCGCAGGACGGTGACGACGACGGGCCACGGCAGGGCGCAGGCGGCGGTGACCGCCGCGCACATCGCGAGCGACAGCGGGGTCAGGTACGCCAGCGCCAGAAAGATCAGCGGGACCAGCACCAGGCCGTCGAGCACCGGATGGGCCTTCGACCACGCGGTGACCTCCTCGAAGAACAGCGGGACGAACGTCAGCGCCCCGTACACCACCGCCGCGAGGACGCCGACCGCCAGGCCGTGCTTCTCGCCCAGGCTGATGGCCAGGTAGACGTCCACCGGGACCAGCAGCAGTCCCAGCCACCAGGGCGGCACCCGCCGGCCGATGGCGCGCCGGACGGACGACGCGGGCAGTACGGGATGTTCTGACGTGGTCATAGGTGCCTCCTCTGGCGTCCACGGCGAACGGACGGCGCGCGCTCCCCCCACACCGCCCCCGCCTGCCACCAAGTGAACGACGCCTCGCTTGCAGGCCGCTTACACAACGATCAGCGCCTCACCGCAGCCGAAATAGAGAGGCCGGCACATTTCCCGCTCGGGGGTACGCCATCTCCGGGAATTCGGCGGAGAATGGGCGTTTTGTCGGGGTTCGCCGGCGTCGTGAGCGAGTGCCTCCGCGATGGAGAAGCCATCACCGTGCACGGTCTCGGCTGAGTGTCCATGACGTCGCCTGCGGTCGACCGAGACGTGCCGGTGGGGCGAAATTGTGTTCCATCGGAGATCGGGAGAAATGTATCGCCGCTGTGGTGTATTAATAATGAGGGATGTCAGGTGCTTAGCACGAGCAGCCAAGCGGACGGAGCGGGCAATGGCTGGCCGAAGCCGGATCGAATGGACTGAAGTGACATGGAACCCCACAACAGGGTGTGATCGTGTTTCAGCCGGCTGCGATAACTGTTACGCGCTTACGCTGGCTAATCGGCTGAAAGCGATGGGCGCTGCAAAGTACCAGCGTGACGGCGACCCTCGCACCAGCGGCCCGGGATTCAGGGTCACCCTGCACGAGGACACCCTGAGCGCGCCGCAGCGGTGGCGCGAACCGCGACTGGTTTTCGTGAACTCCATGAGCGACCTGTTCCACGCTCGAGTTCCCTTCGACTTCGTGCGCCGCGTCTTCGACGTGATGGCGGCGACGCCTCAGCACACCTATCAGGTGCTGACGAAGCGGGCCACGAGGCTCGCACGCGTCGCGCACCGCCTCTCGTGGCCGGAGAACGTCTGGATGGGGGTGAGTGTCGAGAACGAAGAGGCGATGACCAGAGTCGCCGCTCTGCGGCGCGTTCCGGCGGCTGTGCGGTTCATCTCCGCAGAACCCTTGCTGGGCTCACTCAGTGGCCTTGATCTGACCGATGTCCATTGGCTGATAGCCGGCGGCGAGAGCGGGCCTGGCGCCCGACCGGTGAACCCCGACTGGGTGCGTCAGCTCCGAGATCAGTGTCTTCGTGCTGATGTCGCCTTTTTCTTCAAGCAGTGGGGAGGCAGAACTCCCAAGGCCGGTGGTCGGCTGCTGGACGGCCGCACATGGGATCAGATGCCATCGCGCGGTCCAGGCGCCATGCCCTCATATCGCACTATGACGGCCTGACCGGCACTATCGGGTCCAGATGTAGTCGCTTGTCTTTCCCGATGGCGCCGATAATTCCTCTTTCGTGCAGGCTCTGTGCGGCCCTCCGTACATGTGGTATCCAGGCCGACCCCAGCGTTTGCCCGTAGACCTCGGCCACGTGGTCGGCAAGGCGGAACGTTCCATAAGTTGCCAGTAGCTGGATGATGTTCTCTTCGACGGCCGCGATCCACTTCGGTTCTTCGGTCTTCCGGTATTTTTCGCGGTCAAAGATCGGCAGATCGGTGTGCATGTCGAATAGGGTGGCCTGACCGGAAGATTCGCGCTTACGGCGGTCTCTGGCCACGAGATCATTGCGCCATGCCTCGTGCCAGTCCATGCCTGCCTTACCCAGAGTGTCGGCGAAATGCCACTTCCCTTCCACGTGGCCGGTGAACAGTACGAGGACATACCTCGGCTGGTTGTCCGGGTGAGGCCGCACAGGCATACTCACTGAATCGTAAGCCGTCTCGCCTTTGATGATCTCGCGATATCTGTCACAGACGTCAAGGGCGGCGGACGTAGCCGTGCCAAGATCATCATCTCCGGCCACCTGCGTGAAGTACGCCTGCCACCAATCGCCGCCGAGGAAGCGATTGAGCCGGTCAACCTTTTTCTGATCCTCTGGGGCAAGGATTTCGCGGGTGTGCGTCTGCTTGACGGCGGATCCCAGTCGGGCCACCGCGCTCACGCTGAAGTGCAGAAGCACCTCTGTCGGTGGTCCATCCCGTTCCAGGATCGTGATGAGTTCCTGGTGGGCGAGTGCTGTTCCAAACGGATCGAGGAACACGAAGAGCGCCGCGTCCTGCGCCCTGGACAGCACCTCCGGCAGTCGCTCCCCAAGGTCACCTTGCATGGTCTCGTACCTGAGTCCGTCCGCCTCTTCGGCGAGCACCCGCACGAGGCGCGTGTAGTGCTGCGGGTTCTTCTCTACGAAAATGCCGGCGACATTGCGGAAGTTGGTGACGAACTCAGCGGCCTGTACCAGAAGGAGGGGAGAGCCAGGCGATCCGTCGTCGTATCGACCCCGGCCCGCGTAGCCGTCCACGAAGACGACCCGACGACCTTGAACCCGGAAGCCGGCCTTCGAGGCGAAGATCGCCGGGTAGCGCTTCAAAATTCCATGCTTGAACACCGCCGCAGCGCGCTTCTCGCGGAAAAAATCCTCATTCGCGGTCACTTGTCATGTCCTGTCGGTGCAGGGGAGAGGCTTCGTGCACCATGACACATACATCGAGTCGTCAAGATGCGACAAGAGGAAGTCGAAAAATGGGGCCCGTAGATTGATTCGGCATACAAGTGGACGTCCGATATGCGGTTAAAGTACTGCCACTATCGCCGAGCCCATGCTTTCCGCCGGGCTTGCACTCGCTGCCATGGATGGCGCCGCGTGCCAAGCCTTCGGAACAACAAATCGGCAGTTTCGCGAAATATGATGATTCGTCGGAATCGAAGACCATGACGAGCCTCTGAGACTTGATCTAGAAGTCATGATTCCTGGACATGCCTGAATGGATTTCACCGGTGGGCGACGAGAGGCATGCGGACTGGCCACCTCATTCCACGGTCGTCTCACGACCGTTCGTCAATGACGGTCTCTTCGCTGCGACTCTGGCGGTGAATGGGGGAAAGGGCGATGGTTTCCGGGAGCGGTCGGTGGGTGGTTCACCGGTCGGTTGCCGTCGTCAGGAAGCGTTGCGGCCGGGCCAGTACGGCCGCGGCTCCGTCGAAGTCCGCCAGCCGGGTGGCCAGGGTGCGCTCGGCGAGCCGTGGGGGGAGCGCGGCGTTGAACTTGAGCCCCGCCACCGCTTTGGCGTCCGGCTCGGGAAGGCAGAGCCCATTGGCGGCGTCGCCTGCCGCCGCCGCCCACAGCCGCGGGGTCACATCGGCGCGCAGGCGCAGCCAGGTGTCGGTGACCTGCTGTTTCGGATCGGCGACCGACGCGAGGGTGCTCCGGAGCGTCATGTTGGCGCGGTATCCGGCCCAGGTCCACCAACGGACGTCGTCGCCCTCGCGGACGATCACCGTACCGCCCGGGTGGACGACGTCGATGTGCGCGTCCCGGGCGAGGGACAGGTTCTCGCGGGCGCGCCGCGTGAGCCGTACCGGTGGATCGGCGCCCAGGAGCACCTCACGCATGGCCTGGGTGAGCTGGAACGACCCGGGCTGAGAGCGGATGCCGGACTGCCAGCGGGCCCGCCCTCCGTGTTCGGCCTCTTCGACGTGGCACCGGCGGCGTTTCCAGTCGACCCAGGTGACCCGCCAGCTCCGGCCCGCCAGCAGGAGCAGGCGGGGACCATCCTGGCGATCGGTGAGCAGCGACGGGTCGGTGCGGCCGATCTCCGCGCGGCCGTGCAGGACGGTGAACTGCGGCGCGGCTGTGAAGACCGTGGTGAGTTCCATGAAGTGGCGCCGCCCGAAAGCCGCCTCGGCGGCAGGGCCGATGAACAGCATCCCGTCTTCCGCGTCGAGATATCCGGCGGAGAGGAGATGCTTCACGATCGGCGTCGCCGCGGGACCGAACGGGGCGAGGCCGGGCCACCATTCCGGCCACACGTGGTCGCCGACCCGGCGTTCCTGCAGGCACAGCGCGAGAAGCTGCTGCGCGACGATGTGCCGCGGTTCGGGCGGAGGCGTGACCGGTTCGACCCAGTGCCGGCCCCACAGGAGCAGGA
The DNA here is from genome assembly GCF_040607475.1 of Sphaerisporangium sp. NPDC005288. Lineage (NCBI taxonomy): Bacteria > Bacillati > Actinomycetota > Actinomycetes > Streptosporangiales > Streptosporangiaceae > Sphaerisporangium > Sphaerisporangium sp. NPDC005288. The sequence continues at coordinate 273,758 of NZ_JBEXGT010000005.1, forward strand.
GCCCGGCGGCCTGGACGAGCCCTCCAGGGTCGAGGGCGAGGAACAGGCAGTTGCGGGTGGAGCCGGGCCGCCGTCCGGTGCGGCCGACGCGCTGAAGGAACGAGGCCACCGTACCGGGCGCGTTGATCTGGATCACGCGGTCGAGGTCTCCGACGTCGATGCCCAGTTCCAGGGTCGAGGTGGCGACGATCACGCAGTCTCGCTCTTCGCTGAAGGCACGCTCGGCCCGTCGTCGTTCCTCGGCCGACAGCGAGGCGTGCGAGAGGAAGGTGGTCACGCCCAGGGCACGCAGGCGGGCGCCCAATTCCTCGACCAGCCGGCGTGAGTCGCAGAAGACCAGCCGTTTCTCGCCGCGGTGCAGGCCGGCGACGACTTTGGCCGCGTTGGCGGTCGATCCCACGTAGTCCAGTTCGATGTCACCCGGGGGTGGCTGGTCCGGTGTCCGGTCCAGTGGTCGTTCCGGTGGTGGGGACGGTTCGGGGGCGATGATCCGCGCCGCCCGTGCGCCCCGGCTCGACCCCTGCAGCCAGGTGAGGAGATCGGCGGGGTTGCCGACGGTCGCGGACAGGCCCACCCGCTGGATCGGATGCCCTCCCACCCGGGTCAGTCGTTCGAGCACGCAGAGGAGGTGCCAGCCGCGGTCGTCTCCGGCGAAAGCGTGGATCTCGTCCACGACGACGACCCTGATCCCGGCGAAGAAGACATCGTGCTCCACCTTCGTGCTGACCAGCATCGACTCCAGGGATTCCGGCGTCGTGAGCAGGATGTCGGGCGGATCGCGCAGGATCGCGGCCCGCGCGGCGGAGCCGACGTCGCCGTGCCAGAGGGCGACGCGACGCCCCAGCCATCCGGCGTACCGTTCGAGCCGGGGGAGCAGGTTGTTCAGCAGCGCCTTGATCGGGCACACGTAGATGATCGAGACGCCGGTCCAGCGGCGATGCGCCATGGCCGACAGCAGGGGAAACATCGCGGCCTCTGTCTTACCGCCGGCGGTCGGCGCGAGGAGAACGGCGTCTTCTCCCGAGGTGAGTGGGCGCAGGGCCTGCCGCTGCAGAGGGCGCAGGGACGGCCAGCCCAGCGTGTTGACGATGTGGTGGGCCAGCGTCGGGTGCAGAAGCTCCAGATCGCTCACAGTTCGAGTTCCACGGCGTCCGCCGAGTTCAGCGGTGCCTCTGCGGCGCCACCCCGTCGCGGAGTCGTGGCGTTGCGCTCCACCGCCGTCAGCTCGGCGGGGGCGAAGGTGAGCCGGTAGTGCTCGCGGGGGACGAAGTCCTGGAATTGGTCGACCCGGTCCATGACGTCGACCAGCTTGCGGAGGAACAGCCGTGGCGCGACCCCGACCAGGTCGCCCAGCTCTCCGCTCACCTCCCGAGCGAGGTCGGTGACGTAGGCGTCATCGACCATCGAGGTGACCCGCTGGGACGCCGCCGACCCGTTCGCGTAGAGGTCTCTGACCTTGCCGCCCAGTTCGGTCAGTGAGGCGAGGGTGAAGCCCGGCAAGCGGATCTGAACGGCCCTGGGGTTGTCGAACCGCGGGTCGGGAAGAAAGTCGGTGGCCAGCCGTTGCGCGAGCGGCGCGAGACGCTGCACACCCTGCGGCCCCTCGAAGAAGGCCGGTGTCCCGGTGATCAGCAGGTACAGCCCGGGAAAGCGGCCTGAGTGGATTTCGTCGATGAGCTGGCGAAGCGAGTTGAGCGCCTTGTCTCGCGCGTCCGAGCGCACCCGTTGCAGGGTTTCCACCTCGTCCAGGACGAGCACCAGGCCGGGATGGCCGGAGTCGCGTAACACGGTCAGCAGCCCTTGGAGGAACCCGAGGGCGCCGAAGTGGTCGAGGTCACCCCGCACGCCGGCGGCGCGCCGGGCGGCGGCGGCGACGTTCGGCTGTCCGCCGAGCCAGGCCATGATGGCCTCCGCGGTCGTCGGGTCTCCGTTGGTGGAGGCCTCACGGTAGCCGCGCAGCGCCGCCGCGAAGGTCGGCGCGGATCGGCTCACCTCGCTCAGGCGCTCTTCCAGCAACGTGGCGACGGCCTGGCCGAGTGCCGCGGGCTCGGCTCCCGCGGCGAGCGCGTCCTCCTCCAGCACGTAGAACCAGGCGTCGGCGATGGGCCGCAGGGCGCTCGGCGGGTAACTGGCCGTGCAGAGACGCTCGGTGAGCCGCCGGTACACGGTCTCCAGACGATGCAGGGGCGTCTCGTTCTCCGATACCTGGATCTCCGCCACCGCCATGCCTCTGCGCTTGGCCGTTTCGGCCAGCCAGCGGGTGAAGAAGGTCTTACCTGAGCCGTATTCGCCTCTGACCGCCTTGAACACCGACCCGCCGGACGCGAGCGCGTCCAGTTCCTCGCCGATGGTCTGCTCGAACCGGTCGAGGCCGACGGCCAGCAGATCGAGACCCGCCTGCGGCACCGCGCCCTGTCGGAGCGCGTCGAGGACCTCACGTCGCCGGGCCGCGCTCGCGGGCACGCCGGAGGTCATCGACTCTGCCCTTCAGTCTTGTCCGCCCTGTCCGAGCCGGACGGCCGGGCACCCGGGGGACCGGCCGCCGGACCAGGTCGCCGTGGGGCCGGCCGTAGCCCGAACTGCTCCCGCAACAGGTGCGGGTCCAGGCGTACGCTCCGGCCGTTGTCGGTGATCGAGAGCACGGGATAGTTGTCGATGTTGAGCATGCGCTGGAGCGTGGCCACGAAGCCCGCGGCCCGCACGGCGTGCTCTCCGGCGCTGTCGGCGACGACGGGCAGCGGCAGCGGGCCGCCCGCGTCCAGCAGCGCCAGCAGCACCGACTGGATCTTCGACTTCGCGATCTTGCGCGGCGTCATCTGATGCTGGGCGGCGAAGAGTTCACTGGTGAGCAGATCGGTGACCAGGACCTCGTTCGGGTTCGTGACGGTCGGCGCCGCCGGCGCCGCGTCGAACAGCGCTGGCGCGGTCTCTCCGTCGAACAACGTCGGTGGGGGAACGGCTTCGACCGGTCTTTTCCCTCTCGCCCGAGCCTTGGCCGGTGCCGGTGACGGCCCTTCGGCGCCGGGCGGGTGGGCGTCGAGCGACCACCATTCCGGACGCTGGTCGGGGAGCGCCCGCCACCCCTCGGGCACTGAGGAGCCCAGCGGCAGGAAGGCCAGCAGCGGGATGGTCACCTCGGCGAGGGAGGCCCCGCCGTGGTACCCGGCCTTGCTGGGCAGGTAGCGGAGCGAGGGGTCCCACAGGGCGACGACCCGGCCGCCCGCGACCCGGGGGCCGGACAGCTCCACCTCTCCCTCGCCGGGTGGGCGTCCGGCTTCGCGGTGACGGGCGGAGCCGGCGTCGGCGTCGGCGCGAAGCGTGCCGTCGCGTTCCAGCACGTGCCCGTGGTCGCTGGTCAGGATGACCGCCCTGCCTTGGAGACGGGCATAGTGCAGCAGGGTGCGCAGGATGCCGATGTCGGCGACGGCCCACACGTCGTCCACCCGTCCCCTGCCTTTGTCGAGGCTGTCGTCGATGGCGTTCAGCACCACGCCCACGTGCACCGACGCGTCCTCCAGCGCCGTGGTCAGCCCGTCGCCCAGTGAACGGCCGGCGTCACCCGCCAGGCTGTCCTTGTGGAAGAGCCTCACCGTGCGCCCCCGCCAGAACGAGTGGTTCTCGAACGCCTTGCGCTCCTCGGCGGCGCCGCCCGTGGTGAGGCGCGCGGCGAACAGGCTGGCCCGGGACACCCGGGTGACCGTGGGGATGGCGGCGACCACCGCCCGCCGCCGTGGCCGGCCGGCGTCGGGCAGCGGGTCGTATTCCTCCCAGTGCTGCCGGCGGAGCTCCTCGGCCAGTTCGGCGGCGACCGCGGTGCTCATCCCGTCGAGGACGACGAACAGCACCGGCCGCAGTCCTTCGAGGTCGCCCCCGCCGGCGATGAGGGGGGAGACGACCCGGGGCAGCACGGCGTCCACGGTGAGCAGATCGCCGGGACCGGTGGCGGTCCACGCGGCGAGCTTGGCGGCGAACGCCCGGTTCAGATCGCGCCCTCGGTCCCGGACGAGATCGTGCAGCTTCTCGTACGCCTCCTTGAGCGTTTCGTTGTGCGGTTCGCCGACCCAGACGTCGTCGCGGGCGCGGTCCACCCATCCCCACTCGTCCACCTGCGCCTGCACGGCCGTGCCCACGCCGCTGACCAGCGCCACGGCGTCGAACGGGCGCACCAGCCACTGGAGGAGTCGCCGAGCCATCTCGGCTCGGCGCACTCGATGGGCCTGCGCCGGGGCAAGCATGTGGGCACGTAGCCGGGCGACGGCGCCGGCCAGATCGGTCAGGCTCTCCGGTGACCGCTGCCTGATCGCGGTCTTGAGCGTGGCCGCGACCTCGTCGATGCGGTCCTCGAACCCGGAGGGCAGCAGATCGCTGTGACGGGCCGCCGGTCGTGCGCCGAACTGCACGACGAGTTCCTCCGCGCGGTCGAGGACGGCCTGGGCCAGGCGGCTCTCGTCGACCGAAGCGCCCTCGCGCAACAGGCGGGTCAGGGTGTGCTCGGCGTCGGCGGCGAAGGCGCGGATGGTCGCGTCCGTGACCGTGGCCTGGGACCCTGCCTGCCTGGATGTGAGGGCGGAGATGTAGGCGAGCACGCCTCCCTGCGAGCGCTGTGCGACCTGCTCCGCCGCCGGTGCCCACAGCGCGCCGCACAGGACGCCGAGCGCCAGGGCGTCCTCCGCCCGGCCGCCGTCGGCCAGACGGAACACGACGTCCGGCGTGCTGCCGGCGATCTCCGCCAGCCATCGGCGCAGGCCCGACCGTTCGCCGTCACGCAAAGCACCGAACGCTTCCACCGCGGCAGGGTCGGTGCTCCAGACCAGCAGAGCGCCGGCGTTCAGTTCGTCGGCCCCGATGCCGAGCCGCTCCAGCCACAGGCGACGCGCGGCGAGCTGCCTGAGCGCGGTCTCCCGGGTCAGCATCGCTCCCGCCAGCCGCGGCCATCCGCCGGGCGGCATCGCGTCGATCAGCGCCTCGGCCGCCCAGCCCTCGGCAAGGAGCCGCGGGTCGGTCTGCTGGGCGCCGAAGCTCTCCTCGACGAGCAGCCACGGTTCGACCACGAAGACCCGTTGCCGGATCACCCTGCTCAGCAGCCCGACCCCGAGCGCGCTCTCTTCGGCGTCGGTGAGCACGACGAGCACGGCGTCGTCATCGCGCTCCAGGTGGACGGTGACCTGTTCGATCACCGCCAGCGGCGACACGGCCGCCACGATGCGGACCGGCCGCCCGTGCAGCACGGTCTCCTCAGGACCGGCCCACACCGGCTCGGCTCGGATGAGCAACGCCCGCTGGTCGCTCTTGGCGTACTTGCGCAGCAGCCGGGCGACCTCCTGTTCCAGGGCGGCGGTCGCGACGGGCAGGGGCCGGGGCGGGGCGGGGGTCGTGCTCACGAACGGGGGACCGATCGCATGGAGATCTCGACGGCGGCCTGGGGGTCGGCCTTGGCCAGCTCACGCGCGTGGGCCAGCAGATCGGACAATCTACGCTCCAGGTCGGAGTCCGGCGTCGGAAGGGCCCGCGCCTCGGCGAGCAGCCGCGCCAGACCGTCCTCCAGCAGGGACACCGGCCCCTGGTACACGACCTTCGCCGTCACCGGTGGCGGTGGCGGTGGCGGTGGCGGTGGTGTAACCGCGTCGCGCAGCAGCTTGGACGCGGCCGTGGCGGCCTTCGCCAGCGCCGGTGCCAGGGGGAGGGTCAACTCGTCGGCCAGGGCCACCTGGCGCAGCTCGCCGAGGATGAGCCCGGCCCGCGTGCGGTGCGGCTCGGGCAGGTCGGCGATCAGCGCGAAGCTGTCCCAGCGCGCGGCCCGTAACGCGGCCACGACCGTCGCCGCGCTCTTGATGCTCGTGCCCGCCCGCTCGGGCGCCTCGCCGACGTCGGCGGTGGCGAGCCGCTCGATGATCTCCAGCTTGGCGTGCTGTGAGGTGAGGCCGTCGAGCAGGTCGGCGGCCAGGCGCGCGGTCCGCAGCCGGCCGTCCTTCGCGTCCAGGTGCAGGCCCAGCATGTCATGGTGGTTCTCCAGCTCGGCGACGAGCTGGTGGGCGGCGTCGCGGAAGCGGCGCGCGTCGTCGGAGAGCGCCCGGGCGAACAGGCCGGCCAGCCGTGCCCGGCGTGCGGCGGGCGGGTTCTGGCCGAACAGGGCCATCGCCCGCCGGCGTGCGGCCTCCCACACCTCCTCGCTCGGCGGCCTCTGCTCGCGCAGGGCCATGTCGTCCCGGATCTGCGTGAGCTCGGGGTTGACCGGGCCGCCGTGCTGGACCCACGCCCGGTCGGTCTGCTCGGCGAAGCAGGTGATCACCAGGTGGACGACCAGCCGGTCCATCCCGCGCGCGTCGGGCCGGCCGTCGGCGCCGTTGATCCAGCCGGTCAGCGCGGGAACCTTCAGGTCGCCGTCGACGCCGTCCTGCGCCACGCACTGGTGGATGTGGCGCCGCCAGTGGGTGCCGAGGACGAAGGCGGCCTCGTGCATCTCGCCGAGCAGCAGAGGGTTGGCGATGCGGCGCATGGCGGCCCGGTGCGGCCGGTCGACCTCCACCCGGCCGTCGGGTGACTCGACGGCCTTGCGCACGTAGTCGAGCACCAGCCGGGCATCACCGGGCTTGACGACGGCGGCGGCGCCCGCACCGTCCGGGTCGAAGTCGGGATGTGCGGGGAACTGGCTGGTCATCATCTGGCCGGCCAGCCGGTGCATGGCCTCCGCCAGAGAGGCGCCCGAAGGCAGGCGCGGGTGCAGTTCCTCCGACAGCGACAGCAGATGATCGTCGAAGCCGGTGACGACGTCGGCCTGCTGCTTGATGGTCAGCCCGTACGCCTGGCGCAGGGTGTCGGTCAGTCTGCCCTGCAGGACGTCCCGCTGGCCGCTGAGCGTCTGGCGCGCGCGGTGCCGGTCGGTCGGGCCGAGGTCTTTGGCGAGTTCTTCGAACCGCTGGCCGTGCAGCGCGTATTCGATGGTCACGAGCTTGCGCAGGTCCTGGGTGCGCTCGGTGGACAGCGAGGCGGGCACCCAGCAGAGCGTGCGGTCACGAAAGCCCTTCGCGTACATCATCTGGACGCGGTTGCGGTCGTCGGCAGGGGTGTAGTCACCCTCGTCGAAGGGATAGTCGACGATGAGCCGCCAGCTCGCGGGGCCGGCCGGATGGAAGACGTCGTCGCGCAGGTCGTCGTGGTCGCGGATGTTGCCGAAGACGACCTCCACCGAGCGTCTGCTGCCGCGCCAGGCGAAGTCGTACCGGTCGCCGCCGTACTCACCGGTCTCGGTGACGCCCAGTTCCTTGTAGAGCAGCTTCCTGACCAGGTTCTTACGGGTGCCGGCGGTGTCGGCCCCCGCGTTGCGGGCGTTCTCCAGGATGGAGTCGACGTCGATGCCGACGAGTTCGAGGCCGACGCCCGGGTCGTCGCCCTTGGTGAACTTGATCTCGTTGAACTGGCCGGCCCACTCTTCGACCTTGCGGGCGACCTGTCCGACCTCCCCTCCGGGGATGGGGCTGGTGACGCTGCCGTGGTTGAGCGCGGCCAGGCGGCCGGCGGTGAGGTTGTGCAGCGCCGGGACGGTGGGCGCGAGCGCCGACAGCAGCAGCGTCTTGATCAGCCGGTCGTCGCCGGTGAAGGCCCGGACCCGGGCAACCAACCGTGCGTCCGACATCTCACCGCGCCGCACCCGGCTGATCTCCTCTTCGGTGAGGTCTCCGTACCGGGACAACAGGTGCGGGCGGAGCTTGGTGTCGTAGAGCTTCTGCGCGGCCTCGAACTCGACCTTGAGCTTCTGCGTGAACGGCTCGTCACCGCCCTCGGCGATCACGTCGTACAGGTCGCCGAGGGGGATCAGCTCGCCCAGGCGCAGGTCGTCGCGGCGGCGGATCAGGATGCGCCGCATGAGCTTCAGCGCGGTGCGGGAGCGCTGGAGGGCGCTGGAGATGTGGACCAGCGTGTCCATGAAGGCCGGGCTGAACGGATAGGTCTTGCGGAACGCCTCGATGTCGGCGCCGGTCGCGTCGCCGGTGCCGAGCAGGGTGTCCCACACCTCGCGCCGCACTTTCCCGGTCTGGTCGAAGGCACGGGCGATCGCGGCCTCGGCCGTGGAGTCCTTGGGGGTGAGCAGCCGTTGCCGGGTGATCTCTGGAAGGTTGCGGTCTTCCAGGGTGATCGTGTCGAAACGTCCCTTGGCGAGGTCCAGCGTGTCCTGGAACCCCAGCTCGACGGCGCCGATCACTTCCTGGCCGACCAGCTCGCGCAGGTCGCGCTGGCGGGCGATGAGGCTGATCACCGGTACGGGCCGTGTCGCGTCGCCCGATTCGACGAAGTTGGTGATCTTCTGGACCTCGCGGGCCACGAACTTGGAGTCGCCCACCGAGTTGGCGAGCCAGAGGATGAGCTCGTCGAGGAAGAGGATGAGGGCGTCGTAGCCGAGGTCCTTGGCGTGCCGGCTGAGCTCCCACAGGCCGCGATCGAGGGAGACGTACCCTTCGGCGTCCTCTTTGGCGTTGGTGAAGAAGCCTCGGTTCCAGGTCTGCAGCAGGTCGTTCACCAGGCGGCGCCGGAGCGTGTCCCCGGGAGTGAGGACGACGGGGTGGTCGGTGTCGCCGTCGGAGGCGTCCGCGTGGGACCCGGCGAACGCGGCGTCGAGCTTCTCGGGCGTCCAGAACGCCGAGGTGTCGCCCCACTCATCGGGCTCCCCGGGCCCGTCGCCGCCGGGGAGCCCGCGGATGAACGCCTGGTCGCCGATCTGGGTACGGAGATGGCGCGCCTGTTCGAGCAGGGCGTCGGTGCGGTGGACGGCCGGGATGGGCGAGCCTGGTTCGAGGGCGCGGACGTAGTCGACGTACCGGCCGAGGACGCGGTGCTCCAGGGACTTGGCGTCCAGCAGATGGAACGGTACAAGCAGGAAGCGCCTGCCGACCAGCCAGTCGTGCCTGGCCAGCAGGCCGGCGAACTCCTTGCGCTCGCGCGCCGCCTTCTCGCCGCGCAGCAGGGCGTGCAACACTGCCATGAAGTGCGACTTTCCTGCGCCGAACGACCCGTGCAGGTAAGCGGCCTTGGAGCCGTTCCCGGTCACCGCCGCCTTGATCAGCCCGAGCGCCCGGTCGTAGTTCGCGACGAGGTCGTCGGTGATGACGTAGTCGCGAAGCGTCGACTCGGCGTCCGTCACCCCCTCGGCGAGCTTGAGCACGAAATCGCTGTCGCTCATCTCCTCGGGAATGTCGATGAACTCCCGGAGTAACGGCTGCTGGCCCGGCGTCGTCATGACCCTCACTTGTTTGACCTGCGGCAGGAACATTGTTGAGCTCATCAAGGTAGTCGTGCGGCCACGTCATATGGAAGTGGGGCCGGAATGCTACACCGGGAGATGCAGTGGCGAATGGGCGTTTTGTCGGCTTCATTGACGTGAGAGCGAGCCTGGTGCCGGGATCCAACGTCACCCTTTTGGCCTGGCGCACGCCGCGCCTGAGATCCCATCCACCTACGTGATCGATCTCCTGGACTCGAGTCCGCATCCTTATCTGTCGGCGCACTTCATCCGTCTGTTCAGTCACCGGTCCACCCATCCCCGCGATGCTCAACTGATCTTCACCGGCCATGACGCGACGTTGCTCGGCCGTATTCAGGGTGAGGAGGTACTCAAGCGGGACCATGTTCGGTTCACCGAAAGGAACGAATATGGCGAGCCCGAATTATTCACTGTCAGAGTTCGAGTCCCGCCGGGACGGGAACCGGGCGCGATGGTGCTGTCCCGATCGTCGATGATGATCTCTTTGCCGCGGCTCTGGCAACGCGTGGGGAAGGGGGCATCGCTCACGAGAGAGATGGTGCGGGCGGCGGAGAACTGCGAGGTCCGCCTCGCCCTGTCGACTCCGCGCTTCGAGTTATGGCTGCTCCTGCACCATGTCGGCCACGGGAAACCGTTCCAGTCCGCCGAGAGTGCCAAGAAGCCGCTCAAAGACGTCGTGCCCACCTGGAGCGAAGGTGCGACGAAGTACGCCGACTTCGCGCATGGGGTGGAGACCGTCTGTCGGCGGGCGCGTAAGCTCCACCCCGATGACGACGATCCGCTGAAGAACCCCTCGACCGGCGTCTGGCGACTCGTCGAAAGCCTGCGATACGGAAGCGCCTCCAACTGATGAGCCGGTCATCGGCATGGTGGCGGGTCCGGAGATCCGTCGAGCATGGCGGTGAGGAGAAGTCGGATGGGCGTGGAGCCGGGTTCGATCGCCACCGGAGTGGTGGTCGAGTGGAGTGACGAAGAGGGCTGGGGCTACCTCCGGTCCGCCGATCTTCCTGGCGACGTCTTCGCCCACTTTTCCATGATCGTGGGAGAGGGATACCGATCACTCCGTCCCGGACAGCCGGTCCGGTTCACCTGGGAGCGGGCCCAGCAGGACGGCTTCGACTTCCGCACGATCGAGGTCTTCACGGGAGACGACGTCACGCCACGCCCGCCTGGCGCGGTCGGCGGGCGTCGTAACGACGGAGGCGCGTACACCAGCGATCTGCGGATCGACTTCGACCAGTAGCCGCGGGGGTCGCGCGTCAGCCGGCGTGGGAGGTGTCCGCGGCCGGGGTGGTCAGATGCCAGCGGCACCAGACGGTCTTGCCCTTGCCCTCGCCGTCGGGGAACGGAGTGACGCCGGTGTCGTCGGCGAGCGCGTCAACGATGGTCAGACCGCGGCCATGGACGGCCTCGACGTCGAGGTCCAGGTGGCGGGGCAGTTCGGGGCCGTGGTCGGTCACGCGGACGCACAGGGCGCGGGTGCCGAGCCACAGGGACAGCCGGACCGGAGGCTCGCCGTAGGAGACGGCGTTCGCGAGCAATTCCCCGACGGCGAGGACGACATCATCGGTGAGTTCGGGCAGCGCCCAGGAGATGAGGGTCTCCTTGACCGCGCGACGCGCCTCGCCGATCATCGACAGGTCGTCGGTCAGGTCCCAGCAGGCGGTGCGCAGACCGCCGTCCCGCGTTGGTGGCATCGGTGCTCCGTCAGGTGTCGGACGGCTCGGGAGAGCCGGGTGGAAGGGGCGGCGGCCCAGACGATCTGCCGCCGCTGGAGGGGTGGGGTGGTCGGGGACGAGGGGGAACAGGACCACCCGTTCGGCCTCGCGCATCAGGTTGCGCAACTCGTCGGCGGTGCCCGCCTGTAAGGCCAGGGGAGCGGGCAACGGCCAGGTGGCGACGGCGTAGAACCGCCGGGAGCCGACGCCGTACCAGATCGCCCAGACCGGCTCCATCTGGTCCAACTGCTGAGCGGCCGCCCGCTCGGCCGCGTCCCAGCGCCGCGAAGGGACGAGCGTGGGCGCCACGCCCGGCCGGTGCCGGCCGCGCGCCGGCGCCGGGGGGGCCGCGTCCCTGCTCACGCCTCCACCCCCCTGCGCCGCCCATGCCGCCCATCTCGTGCGCCTGGCACAGTCGGAGGCTGCGGCCTGATCGGCGTGCCGCCGCCCGCCGTTCGTGACGGCTCCGGCCGCCGGTGCCGCCCAGACCCACCGGCGACGGTGCCGTGCGGGAGGGAGGACGGTCGAAGGTCCGGCGGCATGAGCGGGCGCACGGGCCGCCGGGGGACGGGCGGGCCCGTCAGGCCGAGACGCCGCCGTGTCGCCATGCGAGCCTGGATCTGCGCGGAGGTGGGCTGTGCCCACTCATGGCCCGGACGGTGGGGAAGGCTCGCGGCCTCGTGGGCGTACGGCGGGTGCCCGCACCAGCGGCAGCCGAGAGGCATCGGCGGCTCGTCAGCGTGCCAGCGGACGCGGATCACGCGGATCCCCCTGCTGGGAGGGCATCCTCGACTAGGGTTCTGCATCGGATCGGACCTCCATCGTCCGGTCAAGGGGCATGCCCGGCCTCCACTGCCGAGGCGTGACCCGCTTCGTGTACGGGGCTGGGGTCGGCCACGGGCTGGTTTCGGCCCACCGGGGTCGGCTCCCTCTGGGGCGAGCCCCGCTTCGTGTACGGGCTGGGTTCGGCCACGGGCTGGTTTCGGTCCACCGGGGTTCGGCTCCCTTCGGGGCGAGCCGTGCTTTGTGTACGGGGTGGGTTCGGCCACCGGCTGGTTTCGGTCCACCGGGGTTCCGCTCCCTCCACGCCGGTTACTGAACCGGAGCGAGGCACGAACGCCCCCTCTTCCGCGCTCAGGGGTTGCTTGATCGGCGCCGGTACGGCGGGACGTGGGTCGGCGAATCCGGCGCCGTCCTACGGCGGGCAACGGGCCCCGAGCCCCGTGCAATGGCTTACTGAGTACGGCTTGCCAAACAGTGACAAGTCTGTGTCCCGCTGGCGGGCTTCCTATATGCGAGCAGTAGCGCCGCATTGAGATTGCGAGTTCCAATTTCTACCGCCATATCCCGACATGTCTGTCGATTCGCTTTGCTTGCGATCACGTCCCTGTGTATGTGTGTGAGCGCCATGCTGTGATGGCGTACCGGTTTCACCGAAGCGCTTCATAGCTTGCTCCTAAGCGGCTACTTTTTGCAGTCGAGTGGTTGGTACAACCTGGAGACACTTTCCGTGTTAGCCAGAGTCCAAGCGCTGTACGACCGGTGTATGACCGCTGCCGAATGGAGGAGGGAATGCCCGCGCCCGCCGAGCTTCACCCCAACGCCAGTCCTCTCGCCTTCTTTGGCTCTGAGCTGCGCAGATACCGGCAAAGAGTCGATATGTCTCAGGAGGATCTAGCGGACAAAATCAACTTCAGCGCCAGCTTGGTCGGCTTCGTTGAGCGGGCCAAGCGCTTCCCGAGTCGTGATTTCGTAGAGCGCTGCGATGAAGCCCTACTTGTGAACGGTGACCTGATCCGTCTGTGGCCGCTCATCACGCGGGAAGCCAGTCCACCGTGGTTCCACGGCTGGCTGGACGTCGAGCAGCAAGCGCACACGATTCGCACATGGCAACCTCTGGTCGTCCCAGGATTGCTACAGATCGAGGAGTATGCTCGCGCCGTCATTCGCGGCGAACCGCATATATCCGAGGATGAGGTGACCAAGAAGCTGCAAGCTCGCATGGAGCGTCAAGCGATCTTGGCGCGCCACACGCCGCCCGTACTGTGGGTGGTGATCGACGAATGCGTTCTACTGCGCCCGATCGGTGGTCGCACGGTTATGCAAGGGCAATTGGAGAGGCTGCTAGAGGCGGTGGAGTCCCCGCGGATCAGCATCCAGATGGTGCCGATGGTGCTGGGCGGCACCACCGGGATCGCTGGGGGCTTTGTCATCGCCCAACTTCCGGGACGCTCGGACACGGTGTATATCGAGTCCGCGACGCATGGGCACGTTACGAATCGCGCAGAAGAGGTCGAGGCCATCCACAACAGGTACGACACCATACGGATCGAAGCGCATCCCCAGCATGTCTCCATCGAACGGATCAGAGAGGCGATAAAGGCATGGAGCTAAGTGAAGAACTCCGGACGGCGGCATGGCGCAAAGCCACGAGGAGCGCTTCCAACGGTGGTGACTGCCTGGAGGTGGCGCCGTTGTCTGGAGGGCGGGTCGGGTTGCGGGACACCGAGGCTCCGGAGCGGGCGCCGTTCGTGGTGAGTGCGAGCGTGTGGGACGCCTTCATCAACGGCGCCAAGAAGGGCGAGTTCGACTTCTGACGCCGAGCGCTCGGTGACGGCCCCGCGCCGGGCCCTGCCGCCGTCAGGTCGTCGCCGAAGACGGATCGGCGGCGCGGACGATCGGGTGTCTACCGGCCGCCCGGCGTCCCCGCCGGGCGGCCGCCCAGCAGCGAGGCCAGCGCCAGGATCACCAGGGCGACGGACAGGCCGAGCGCGGCGTACCAGCCGTGCGACAGGGTGATGCGGAAGGTCATGCCCATGCTGCGTGCCTCGGAGACAGAGAGCAGCCCGAAGTTCGGATGCCTGCTGTGCAGGTCGTCCCGGCGCAGCAGGACGGCGACGACCGAGGCCACCGCCAAGACGCCCGGGATCGCGGCCCACACGGCGGCCCGGCCGCGGGTGAACCCGTCCACGATCGCGAGGGTCAGCGCGAGCACGGCCATGATCAGCGTGACGATGCCCCAGGTGGTGGCGAGTCCTGACACATCAGCGACGGACGTGGCGATGGTGAGGGGCTCCTGCAGCACGCCGACGCTCGCCCACGACAGGAACGTCACCCCGCCGAGACCCGCTGCGGCGATCCCGGTCGCGGCGACGACCACACGACGCAGAACGGAGCCCCTCTGCGACGGCGTCAAGGTGGCGGTCACGGAGGAGTCGGCGGTCACGGAGGAGTCGGCGGTCGCCGCCCGGGCCCCCTCGGCGAGCAGGGTTCGGGACGCCACCGGCGCGCCCTGGCCTCCGAGCAGGGCCAGCAGCACGTCACGCGCGGTGGGCCGACGATCAGGGTCCTTGGCCAGGCACGCGGCCACGAGACCGCGCAGCGGCCCGCTCAGGTCTCGAAGGTCCGGCTCCTCGTGCAGAATCCGGTGCATCACCGCGGGGATGGAATCGTTGCCGAACGGCAGTACGCCGGTCGCGGTGTACGCGATGGTGCACGCCCAGGCCCAGACGTCGGCCGGCGGCCCCGCCACGGCGCCGCCGAGCTGCTCGGGCGCCATGGACACCGGGGTGCCGACGACCGCGCTGGTCAGCGTGCCGGTGGCCTCCAGCGCGCGGGCGATGCCGAAGTCGATGACGCGCGGCCCGTCGGCGCCCATGATGACGTTGGCCGCCTTGAAGTCGCGGTGGACGACGCCCGCCTCGTGGACGGCGGCCAGAGCGGTCACCGTCGCGATGGCGAGCCTGTCCAGCGCGGGTCCCGCGGGGGCGTTCCCCGCCGCGATCACCTGGGCGAGGGAGGGACCCTCGACGAACTCGCTGACGATGTACGGCCGGTCGCCCTGCACCTCGGCGTCCAGCACCCGGGCCGTGCAGAAGGCCGCGACCCGTCCGGCGTGCGCCAGTTCGGCGGCGAACCGCGCCCGCGCGGCGGCGTCGTCGCTGAAGCGGGCATGCAGCACCTTGACGGCCACGGGCCGGCCGTCCGGAGCCTCGCCGCGGTAGACGGCTCCCTGGCCGCCCTCGCCCAGCAAGCCGAGTATCCGGTACACGCCCACCCGTGGTGGGTCCCCAGGTCTGAGCGGTCGCATGTCGGTGACGCACCTCCCCGGCTTGAGCGGAGGAGAGTTTACCGCTCCTTGATCCAGGAGCGCGTCACAGCCGGTCCGCGCCGAAGGCGCGGCCACTGAACAACTGCTCCGGAGGTCGGGCCGCACCCGTGGGCGGGCGAGCCGTGTGATCAGGGCACCTGGGAGATCACGGCTCAGCGCTGCTTGACGATCTTCCGCCAGGTGTGGATGGTGCGCTTGTAGGGCTCGGGCATGCGAAGGGCGGGCACGTCGTCGTAGGCGAACAGTCCGAGCTTCTTGTGCTCGTTCGAACTGCGCACCTCTTCGTATCCGTTGTAGGTGGTTCCGTAGCTCACGATGAAGCTGTGCCGCAGTTTGGTGATCTCGTACACCCAGGTGTCGATGATCTCTTCGACGCTGACCGTGAGGTGCAGCTCCTCGAAGACCTCACGACAGACGCACACCTCTGGCGTCTCACCGACTTCGAGTTTCCCGCCCGGCAGTTCCCACTCATTCCGTTCATTCATGAGTAGCGGGATCTGCCCGCCCATGTCGATCACCAATTTAACCGATATCGGCAGCTGGTACTCGTAGTACCCGGGGTTCCGCTCGACAAGGTACTCGGGCATGCCATCACTACGGAGGCGGTCAGGGCCGTCCATGTTCATCTCCTGCTTCCACTGTCCAATAGAATGGCCGCCACATCGTCAGCGCCCTTGAATTTCTCACCTGGCGTGCCGGCCGAAGATGTCTCGTGCTGCCTGATCAGTCGAGTGACGCCGTCCAGGCCGGCATGGCGCGCATAGCGGCCGAGCTCTTGCCAGTCGGGGAACAGCCGATAGTCGTCAACGGCTCGGGCGAATCCGTCCGTGCAGATCAGAACCGTCTCGGCGAGCTTCAGCGGCATGGTGTGCCGATGCACGTGGAAAACTCCCGCCGGATGCCCTGAGAAGACCGATTCCGGATGAACGCCCTTGATGTACTCCAGGCGCCGGGAGAACATGGCGGCCACGATCTCTTCCCTTGTCTGGTGGGCGGATCTCGACTGCCGCACGGCTCGCGCTTCACGTCGATTGAAGAAATCGGTGCTGACCTCTTGTCCGACGAGGTCTCCCGCGTAGGCCACCAGCACGGCGTCACCGATGCGGCCCAACTCCACAGAGCCGTCGTCGAAGACCGCCAGCCCGATCGAGCAGCAGGGATGATGACGCAGGCCGGCGGGAGCGACAGAGGCCAGCTCGGCGCGAACCGTCTCACCCAGCCGGTCGAGGACATCGGCGACCTTCGTGAACTTGTTCAGTGCGCCGAGCTCACGCAGACCGCAGTTCACCAGGTCCACCAGCCACTGGACATTCGAGCTGCCTGGGAGGGTTCGTTCGTTGCTGAAGTCGGTCGCGCCGTCGATGACCCACCCCAGATTCCCCGACGAGCCGGCTCTGTCCTCGGTCGGCTTCGCGCGCGAGCCGGGGCTCTCGGTGATGTCGAGGACCTTCACTGTGGTGTCACCGTCCGAAGATGTGCGGGATCAAGATGAGAGCGAGACCCGCTGCGAAGCCGACCAGAACGCGCCAGAGTGACCGCGCCGCCATCAGGGAGAACGCCGAGAACACGATGACGACCGCTCCGGCCATCACCTCGATGAGCAGAACTCCGTCCGAGGGCTTGCTCTGGCTCGCGATGTTCGCCCCGGCCGCGATCAGAGCGACCACAGCCGCGAGCAGGCCCAGAAGCTGTAGTTGCTGATTCTTGAACTCGGTCAGCTCTCGCTTGTTGCCCTCTTGCATCTCGTGCCACCGCGCCTGCTGCTCCATCATGTCGATGCGCATGCGTGTGGTCTGATATTGCATCAGCCGCCGGTGGTAATCGCGGGCCTGGCGAGGCTCCAGCTCTATCGCCCGGGTCACGGATATGCGAGCCGAGTCGAATTCGCGGCGAAGTGCGAGAATGCGCGCCTTTGTCTCGTGATAATGTGCGATCCTCCCGTTGGTGGATGTTATGGCCGAGTCTGCACAATGCTCGGCCTCTTCAAGGTCTTTTACCGTCGGAGATTCCTCTCTCCGCTCAAGGTACTCTGCCATGAAGGCGGCCAGCTGATGTACGACCCCGGCGACATCCGGCATGTCCCGTGCCGCACGGCGAGAATATTCGACGGCCTTCCGGAGGCTGGCCACATCGCCCCGATTGCGCTCGATTATGGCCAGGAAAGTGGGAAAATAGGGCTCTTTGCCGAAAAGCTTGGTATGAGCCACGACTGTGTGCTCGTACTCGCTGTGACGTTCCTCTCTGCGTAGGCGGAGCAGTACGCCGTACAGTGCGCAGAAGCGGATGGAGTGCTCGATCTGGGGCAGTCGCAGGATGCCTCGCAGTGCTTCTTCCGGTTCGGAGATCTGCTCGACGACCTGGCGGATGGCCTGCGGAAATTCTGCGGAAGTCTGTTCGGGAAGGGCCTTCAGGTGCTGGATCACCTGGCTGTACTGTCGCGAATTGCGCACCCTCAACCCCTGGTCTCGCCGGAGCGATGCTCTGCCGGTAATCGGAAGCCTTCGTTCAAGTAGGCGTATTCGGACGACCGGGTCACGGTGGCCAGGATCCTGACCGCCCTTCGATCTCCACTGAACGCTCTGCGGCCATGCAGCATCCGCAGGTTGTGGATCAGATAGCCCTGGCCGTGGGCGAAGGCATGGTCGGCGGGTGCGGGCAACGTGCGAAGCAGGTGCAGCAGAGGCTTGGCAGCGAGCGTCGCGGCATGAGGATGGGCCATTGCGTCGCTCCGGTATCTGATACGCCAGAGATCGGAGTCGCCGGAGAACTTGATGACGGGAAGCCACGGATGTCCCGGAGCCAGGAGCACGACGTTGCCGGCATCGGCGAGCAGCCTGTTCTCCCTGGCCTCGCCGATGACGCGGGCGCCGTCCAGGAGGAGAGACTGGCCTCCCTGACAGGCGTGTTCGATATAGAGGCAACCCACTATGGTCGGCTGCGCTCTGGTGTGAGCCCGATCGGTGTGCAGTGGCAGAGACTCTCTTGTGAAACCTCTGCCGTTCTTTTCGCCGTTGGCATCGGTGGGCTCGATGATGGTGATGCCAGGGCTGTTCTCGTGGGGGTGCCGATACGGTTCGGTCCAATCACATAAAAAGGACCTGACCTCTTCTGCGGAGGCTTGATCGAGTAATAGGACGCCGGTTGCGGCGAGTCTCTCTCTGGCCTCCGCGCCGCTGAGTTGCCTCCCACCGGGCGTCAACAGTCTCATGCCGCAACCTTCGCCGTGGAAGAGAGCCGGATTAGCAGGGTCCACGTCAAGTAGACCCCATATTCCGCTTCTCTCTCTAGAGCGGCGAGGTAATAAGGGATGCATTGTCAGTTATGCGCTCCGGCGGGTCCGGGCGGTTTTCGGAGGACGCCACGCGGTGAGGTCGTCGTCGCTGAGATTGAGCCGGTCACGAGTCTGGTTCAAAAAGCCTTCGTAGATGTCGGCCGGGGTGCCGCTGTAGAGCGGGTCGAAGTCGTCGTGCCACTGACGGACCCACGGCAGCACCTCGCGGAGGCCGGTCAGCAGGGGGGTCAGCCGGTCCGCCGGCCAGCCGTGGTTCTGCTCCCGATCGACGATGGCCGTAGCGAGGGCCTGCGCCTGCTCGCGGTGGTCCCAGCCCGCCCAGCCGAGTAGCAGCGTGGGGTCACCGTCGCGGCTCGCATGGGGGTAGGAGATGAACCGCTCCTTGGCGACGTCGAGCTTGCCGCGGTTACGCCAGTACGAGTTCTTCAGGAAGTCGCTGGAGGCGTACTTCGGCGGCACGGGGATCGCGTTGCGGATCCTCTCGACCTCCGCCTCCAACGCACGGTATTTGGCGTCCAGCTCGGCCCACTCGTCGAAAGCTTGCTTGGCCGACGCCTCGTCCCCCGACTTCTGCGCGGCCTCGGCGATCTTCCGCTGCTGGTCGGCCGCCTCCTTGGCGGTGTCCGCGACGGCCTGGGCGGCGTCCTCCTGGCGCTGCCGGTCCCAGACGTCCTCCCAGTCGGCGCGCTTGTCCAGGCCGGAGTCCTTGTAACGGAGCTGGGCCAGGTAGGGCACGTGGTCGTCCGCCACCAGCTCGGCCACGACCTTGTCCAGCTCCTTGCCGGGGGCGTACAGATCGGCGACCGAGACGAAGTCGGCGTCCGGCCGCAGCAGGTCCGCGAGCTGCGCCGTGCTGAGCATCCGCGGCTGGTCCGGAATCCCGTCCACATCGTGGAACCACAACTCCCGCGCCTCACACCGATCCAGCAACCATCCCCGCAGGGCCTTCGCCTGGAGCGCGTCCCAGCCCTCCGTGTTCCAGCGCCGCTTGTACTCCGGCCGCTCGATGAGGCCGATGTTCCGGTCGGTCTCGATGAGGGCGATTCGCTTCTCGACCACGGCCTTGTACTCGGGCGCCCAGTGCTCCGGCAGCTCAGTGATCGGCGTGGACCCATGCCGGGCGAACCACTGCGTCTCGACCTCACCCCGCGCCATCCTCCGCGCCAACACAATCTCGAACGCCCGCTCCCCCAGCCTCAACTCCGGCACAACCTCTCCCGGCGCCGTCAACTCCTCATCCAACAACCCATAGAGCGAATAAACCTCCCAGTCCAACTCCTCCTGCAGCGCGATCATTCTTGACCTGATCATATGCCAACTGCGATATGCCTCATTTCTCTCTTCAGCTGTAGGTGCTGTCGTTGATGCCGATTTTGTTGGATCTAATTCGGTGAGTTGTTGGGCGAGTAGATGTATCTGTTTGCCTGTCGATCCTGGCATCTTCCCTGGAATTGGAAGCTCTTCAACGCGCGCGCCAATGAACTCGTATCGAGGTTCCCATTCCTCGTCTCCGATTCCGCCACCCACACCTCCTACGCCCTTGTTCTTACACACTTGCTTCAGCCAGAAGCCTGCTGTCGAACTATTGAGCACTGCCAGAAGTTCGAGATGTTCTTCCTCGGATGCATCAGCGGGAAGCTTGATGGCCGGCGAGTGACGATTGAATATCTTCCCGCCGAAGTCAAGGGAGAAATGGTTGTGTGTTTGAACAAATGCGAATACGATTGATAGGGGTGATGTGTAGGCGGACGAAGTGAACTGCATATATTGCCACCACGTCAAACCGGCGTCCGCCATATTTCCCTGAAAGGTTCGCCGCTCTTCGAGATATCGCCGCCACGGCCACAGTTCGTCCCTCAACTGATGGGAGACTTGTGGGTCGTATGGATACCAGATTGCTTCTTTTGGCGTTGCAGCCCAGTCTCGGATTGCGCCGCCGCTTAATAGTGGCTTCAATAAGGTGGGAGTTGCTCTAGTGTGTAAGGTTGCACGAAATGGCCGAGTGAACGCGTCGTCCGCTCCAACGCGCACCGCTCGGCCGATAGGCTTCTCGATGCGTGCGGAAAGTTGTCCGGCACTAGCACCTTCGATAAGTTGGACGAGGTTGGATGTGCCGCTGGCTCCTAGGATCCAAGGGTATTTGCTTAGACGTGATCGGGGAAGGTCTGTGACTTCAATCCAATCATTACGGCTACCCGAGTCGCCGATAAGGGCCAGTATCGCTTGCCAGACGTTGCCCCGGGACGGATCCCCAGATGCATTAGGTTCGCCCCGTACGCCGGACACGACTCTTATTTCCAGTGCCCGATTACGATCTTTGGGGTGCCCGATAAGGATTACGGTCGGTGTGCCGTGCCCGGAAATTGGTATTCCTGAGAGATCTATGATATGCGTCAGTTCGACCTTATGTGCAAGGAAGGTCTCAATCAGCCTCTTGCCGAACTCTGCATTCATGAATGCGTTATCTTTGATGAGGCCAACGTATCCAGAACCGCGTCCGTCGTCACGCTGGTTCTTGGCTAGCCGGAAGAATCTTTCGGTAAAAGGGGCCGATAAATGGTATGATCGATATGTGCTTACGTAGTTTCGTCGGTACAGGCTGTTCAATCCCGCATCCCTGACTTTGATGTAAGGGGGATTGCCGACGACGACATGGTAGTTGTGGTAAGTGAGTATTCCTTCGAAATTCAAGATGTCCTCGGTGGAGTAAGAGAATTCCTCCGCCGAGGTCTCTAGCCCTGGAATAACGTCTTGGCGATAGTCGAGAAGCGAGTCGCCTACCGCGAGGTTGAGGGGAAACTCGTAGGGCTTGCCCTCGTCCAACGTGGTGAAGCCGGAGGCTTTCAGGGCCGCGATGAACAGGCGGAAGCGGGCGATCGCGATGGCGAACGGGTTCAGGTCGACGCCGTGGACGGATTTGAGGGCCAGCCTGACCAGCTCGCGGGAGTCGCGGGTGGGAGCGTGCCGTACCCACTCGGCCAGCAGCCGGTGGAAGGCGCCGAGTACGAAGTGGCCGGAGCCGCACGTCGGGTCGATCATGCGGAGCTCTTCTTGGCCGAACTCGGCGATGGCCGGGGTGAGGGTGTAGTCCAGGATGAACTCCTCGACGAACTCCGGCGTCTGCAGCAGCGCGTACGTCTTGCGGGCCGCCTCGGAGAGGTCCTGGTACAGGTCGCCGAGGAAACGGGTGTCCCAGTCGTCGGAGACGAAGTCGTGGACGAGCCGCCCGTCCTCGCCGCGCCGCCGCCAGAAAGCGATCAGTTCCTTTGCGGCGTCGTGCGAGACGGGTATCTGGTACAGCGGGTTGTGCTTGCGGTCGAACAGCAGCGCGCCTGCCTGGGAGCCGCCGATCTCGCCGAACGCCGCGAGCAGCCACCCCCGGTCCGTCTCGGCCGGATTGACCCGGAAGAACTCCTCCTGCGCCTCCTCGGCGAGCACCATGCGCTCGGTGGAGGGGCCGGCGAGGTAGGGCGAGGTCAGCAGCCCGTTGTCCTCGCAGAAACGGACGAACACCGTGCCGAGCACCCACGCCGCCGCGGCCTGGGTGACCCGCTCGTCGCGCCAGGCGGCCCAGGTGGCGGCCGTGCGTCCCAGCTTGAACGCCAGGTCGTACTCGGCGTGCAGCCGCTCGCGGACCCGCCGGGCCGGGGCGCCGGCCCCGTTCGACGCGGTGATCTCGGTGGCCGTCTCCGCCTGGCCCCGAAGGTCCTTCTCCAGCGCCTTGACCTGCTTCTGGAGGTCGGCCAGCAGGGCCTTGCGGTCGATCACGACGCTCGCGCTCCACTTCGGTGCTCGTTGGCCACCCAGGCGTCGGGCAGCTTGATCCACTCGTTGGGCAACTGGGCGGGGGTCAGCGCCCCGTCCAGGCTCGGCGAGCGGCCGGGATCGGTCATCGGACACAGCAGCCAGACCGGCGCGCCGCCGCCCCTCGCCTGCTCGGCGAGGCGGCGCAGGAGGTTCAGCCCGTCGTAGCGGGCGAGTGGAGCGGCGTCGTGCAGCAGCAGCAGGCCGCCGGAGCGTTCCGCCTCGACGCGGGGGCCGATGAGCGTCCACGCCTCCCGGACGTACTCGGCGAGCTTCAGCGCGCCGCGGCTGCCTGGTTCGGCGAGGTCGGCCCCGAGGATCGTCTCCCACTTCGGCAGCGGCCGGGGGTCGATAAGCTCGTGCAGCGCCGCGACGAACAGCGCCGACACGTTGACCGGGCGGACGCTGAAGCGCGTGGCCAGCTCGCGCCGTGCCCGTTCGTAGCGGGCCATGCCGACGGTCAGCGCGCGGAAGCCGCCCTGCCGGGCCGACACCAGCCGCTCTTCGGCGCGCAGCGCCTCGGCCAGCTCAGGAGTGGCGGCCGTCCACCGCGAGGCGCTGCTGCGGGTCGACCGGCGGCGGACGACCGTGTCGGACACCGAGTCAGGGGACTGCGGTCGGACGTACCGGCCGTCCCGCCATCTGACGTCGAAGCCGGCGTCCCGCAGCAGCGTGTCCAGCCGGGGATGGCCGGGCAGAGGTGCCAGAGCGGGGAAGCGGGCCCGTACCCGCTCGTGAACCTGCTCGGGACGCAGGCCGCCCGGCCCTCCGCCGGGCGCGAACGGGACCACGCCCGCCTGGGTGAGCCGCAGCGCACGCACCGGGTCCAGGTCGCGCGGGTAGATCTCCAGCCGGGAGGTGGCCGCCGCCCGCTGCGAGGCGGCAGCGGCGAGCTGGACCAGGCGCCGGTCCTCCAGCGCCGGCGCCTGCTCGGGGACGGCCACCGCGCGCAGTTCGCGCAGCACGGTGGCCGCGGTGGGCAGCACCTCCTGGGCGGCGAGCCGATCGGCGGCCTTGCCCAGGGCGTCGGCGTGGTCGAGCAGCGCCGGGGCGGCCGGGGTGTCGGGGGAGTCGTCCGCTCCGACCTCCAGCGCGACCATGAGCAGGTCGCCATGGCGGCGCAGCAGGAGCCGCGGCTCCTCCGGCTCCTGCACGATCGGGTCGATCTCCGCCGCCGCCCGTACGGCCGCCAGGGCCAGGGCCCGGCGCAGCCGCGGGTCGGTGCGGCGGGAGCCACGCGCGGCGAGCACCGCGTCGGCCAGCTCGCCCACCGCCATGACCCTGCCGCTCTCGGCGAGAAGGCGGAGGATCTCGGCGCGGACGCTGTGCACCACCCGCTCGGCGTGCCATCGAGCGCGCTGCCGGCGCAGCACCTGGGCGACCCGGCCGGGTGTGACGCCGACGGTCGCGGCGACGACGGGTTGCTGGGGCCAGGGCGGCAGGCCGGGCAGCGCACCGCTCGCGTCGGGAAGCCCCAGCAGCAGCCGCGTCGCCTCGACCTCGTTGGCGTTGCGGCCGTTGCCGTGCCGGTCGGGCACCAGCAGGGCGGCGATGGTGTCCAGTCCGATGCGCGCGTGGGCGGCCGCGTCGTCTCCGCGGGTCGCCGACGCGGCCTCCTCGCGGGCGTCGGCCTTCTCCCCTGAGGTGATCGGCTCGCTCTCGTCGAGCCGGAGCCTCCAGTCGCGGATGCGGCGCTGCAGTTCCTGCCGCGTCTTGGCGCCGAGCCCGGGAAGGCTCATGAGGGTCTTGGAGGGCAGGGCGAGCAGGTCGCCGACGGTCGTCGCGCCCAGCCGGTGCGCGGTCGAGACCGCCCGCGGGCTCAGGCCGGCCGTCTCCAGGACGGTGGTGCGGGTGGCGGACAGGGCGGCGGCGTCGCGCGCCTCCTCGGCGGTGACGTCCTCGGCGGGCAGGTCGCCCGGATGTCCGGAAGGCGCCGGGGGCGAGGCGTCCGAGCGGCGGAACACCTGGAGCCAGGCGTTGCGCATGTCCTTCAACGCCTCGAACCGCCGGCGCGCGTCGCGGTGCAGCGCGCGGAGGAAGAACTCGACCAGCCCGTCTCGTACGGCCGGGTCGAACGCTTCGGCGGCCAGCGTCGGCGGCCCTTCCGTGTACCGGGGCTCGGTCGCGCCGTCCCCCCACACCGGAAGCTCTCCGGAGGCCATCTCGTGCAGGGTCACCGCCAGGGCGTACCGCTCGGCGTGCGCGTCGTACACGGTGCGCCTCGCCGTGCCGAGGAACGGGTCCAGGTAGTGGGGCGTGCCCGCCTCGATCTCTTTGACCGAGATGCCGGCCAGCGAGAAATCGAACAAGACGAGCTGGCGCGTACGGTTGGGCCGGACCCTGATCGCGATGTTGTCGGGTTTGATGTCGCGGTGGGTGACGCCCTCGCCCTCCAGGAAGTCCACCGCGCCGAACAGGTAGTCGCTGTAGGTCTCCAGCTCATCCGGAGTCAGTGCGCCCTGCTCGCGGATCTTCCGGGCGACGGTGTGCTCCCCGGCGTGCTCCAGCACGATGCAGGTGCGCCCGCCCACGCGGATCGGTTCCGGGCGGATCAACTTGATGACCCGCGAGTCGTCACGCAGATCGCGAAGGACCGACGCCTCGTGGTCCAGCCGCGCGGCCTTCTCGTCCGACAGGGCGACCTTGAGCACCTCGAACCTGCCGGTCTGCAGGTTCTCCACCAGCAGGGCACGGGAGGTGGAGCCGGTGCCGAGGCGCTTCTCGACCCGCCACTCGTCGTCGAGCGTGTCACCCGGACGGGAGTCCAGCGGGTCGAGCTCGTCGTCGCGGTCGCCGGCCGGGTGGACCGTCTCGGGGGCGGTCGCCTCCTCCTCGACGAGTTCCAGCATCTCCAGGAACTCCGCCACGCTGGTCAGCCGCTGCGTGGGCACCGGAGCGGTGGCCGCCTGGACCAGCTCGTCCATGAACTCGGTCACCGAGTCGGCGACCGTGGAGGGGCGCAGGCCGTTCTCCTTGGACAGACGGGCGAGCAGCTCGGCGCGCCGGTCCCCGGGGGGTTGTCCCGTGAGGAGCAGATAGGACAGGGTGCCGAGGCCGAACACGTCGAGCGCCACGGGGTCGGGGCTCGGCGCGTTGAGCTCGGGGGCGAGGTACGCCTGCGCGGAGGCCTCCATGTGGTGGCCGGCGTGGCTGCTGGAGCTCATCCGCAGGGCGGTGCCGTCGGTGTCCTCGCCGCGCGTGGCGGCCTGCCAGTCACTGATCTGGAGCTGGGGGTTGAGCCAGCCCTGCTCGGGAGCTCCCTTCGGTGCCCGGCTCGGGGTGACGAGCACGCTGCGCGCGGACAGAGCGCGGTGGTGCAGGTGCCTGCGGTGCGCGTAGGACACCGCCTCGGCGAGCTGGCGGATCAGCCCCAGCCGGGTCAGCAGGTCGAGCCGGCCGCCGTACTCGCCGACGTAGTGGTCCAGGCGCATGGCGCGCGGGTCGTGCCGGAAGATCAGCGCGGGGCCCGCCTCGTGCTGCTCCATGGTGTCCACGCGCACGATGCCGGGGTGGCTGATGCCGTGCAGGGCCAGCACCTCGCGGCGGGCGGCGCGGCCGATGCTGGCCCGCATGTCCTCATCGGCGTTCCGCTCGACCAGGTAGATGCGGATGCGGCGCTTCTCGGCCTGGATCTGGTTGTGCGCGGCCAGATGGTCTTCCCAGGTGGGGCCGACGTCGAAGGGCCGCGGTTCGAGCTCCCAGGCGCCCACCTGCAGATGGGAGCGACTCTTGGCGATGCCCACCGTGCGCAGCCATCCGTCGAGCCGGCGGGAGAACTCGGGCGTGATGCGGTTGCGCTGGTCCTGGGGGGCGGGTAGGAGGAGGTCGGACAGCACGCGCGGCAACCGGCCGTTCTCCGGGCCGTACACGCCGTTGCGGTGATGGTCGGGCAGGTCGACGTCGAGCGAGGGCACCGACAGGAAGACGGCGGCGTGGATGTAGGGAATGCGCCCGCGATGCCCCGCCGCCCGCTGTAAGAGCGATTTGAGCTGCTTTGCCTTGGAATCAGCGAGATGTAGTGGATTGTCGAAATAGCGAGTATTGCTGCCGGTGGTCTGCACCCAGTTGGCGCCGCTGGCGCTCAGCCGGCCGTGCAGACTCTTGATCTCTATCAGGAAAAGGCCGCTGGGTGCGGCCACGAACAGATCGACCTCCCGGACATGGCCGGTGTTCGCGGTGAAGGTGAAATTCGACCAGGCGCGATAAGGCTCGGCATCGGGGAGGGCCGTGCGCACGTGCTCCAGGGCTTCGCGCTCATGCTGGTACTGGGAAGGCGTGATCGTGGTCCAACGGCCTTCGCGCACGTCCGGATCTCCAGTGCGGTGGGGGGCGGCTACGGGGTTCCGGGCCAGAATAGGTCGCAGGCCAGGCGAATCGCGGACGCTCCGATAACGGCCCGCTCACAATGAAGCATGCTGCCGGAAATGTCATTATTTGCTGCCGAAGGCGATTTATTTCGGACGACCGTATTCGGATATGTGGCAACCTGTGCGCTGGCCTTCCGGCCGCCGGTCGCCTGTCGAGATGGGGCCGTCTTCGTCCGGCGGAGAGCTAGGCGTGGGTGGTTTCGCCGGGGGTCAGGTCGGCGGGGGTGGCGGGGCGGCCTTCGCAGCGGGAGTCGGGTGGGGAGGGCATGGGCTCGGGGGCCACCCAGGACAGCACGCTGCGCTCGACGTTCCACTCGTACAGGTGCACGGTGGTGCGCGGGACGGCGCCCGGCTCGGGGCAGAGCACCCGGGAGACCAGCAGGTCGTTGCGGACGAACCGGACCGCGCCGGAGCGTTCGAGTATGGTGACGAGCTTGTCGTCGGTGGTAATCAAATAGCCGATGACGACCCGCTCCGCCTTGCCGTCCGGTTTCGCGGCCAGTTCCACGGCCGTGAGGGGCAGGATCGGTGAGCGCAGGACGACCACCCCGGCGACCAGGGGGAACAGTACGGCGAGTGCCCAGGCGAGGCTCTGTACCACGAGCGGCGCGGCGCGCGCGGGCACCGGTCCGGTGAGCAGCGGGGCCAGCGCGCAAGGCGCGGCGAGCAGGACGAGCGTGGAGAGGTCGTCCTGGTGCAGCGCCTGGACGATGGCCGTGCGCAGCACGAACAGGCCGAGTGCTCCGGCGGCCACCGGTAGCGCCAGGCAGATCGCCCTGATCGTCGTCCGGTCCTGTGGGCGGCGTTCCCGGAGGGCGAGTCCGCTCGCCGCGAGCGTGAGCATCAGCAGGGTCGGCAGGAAGCGGAGCTGCCAGCCGAGCAGTCCGACGCCGACGACGACCGCCACGACCCAGTCGGGCATCCGGTCGGCGGCCAGGGTCACCCAGGTGGGCCGCCCGGTGCTGAGCCGGTACAGCGGACCGAGCACCCGTGCGGCCAGCACCACCGCGGGCAGCACCCACACGAGGGTGAGGAGCACGGTGCTGAGCAGCCCGAGCGGGCTGACGTACTGGACGAGCAGCAGCAGAGTCTGGGTGTCCTGGCGGCTGGCGTACCAGAGCCGCATGACCAGCAGCACCAGGGGGAAGGCGGGCAGCAGTGTGAGCAGCCACTCCTGGTTGCGCTGCGGCGCGCGTACCCGGAGGGGCCGGCGTTCCTCCTCAGCAGCCATCGGAGGAAAGGGCCCGCTCCCACGGCCACCGGCGGATCCGTGGCGGCTTCACGCACGGCTGGAGGCTCTGGGCCACGTTCACTCCGGGGTTGGCCGCGAGCAGCGGCCGGATGTGCCGGTCGTAGGCGTCCTCCCACGCGGTGTTCTGCGGGTCGGCGTAGGAGCGGAACAGAGCTAGCTCGACCAGGGTGCGCAGAGCGGTGTTGGTGCCGGTGTTCACCGCCCACATCTCGGTCTTCTCCAGCGCGATGTCATGGTGCACGAACGTCCCGTGCGACCGGGCGACGAAGCCGGCCATGATCGCCGCGTCGGTGCTCACCGCGTCGTACTTCTTGTTCGCCAGCCCTTTGAAGCAGTCGCTGACCTGCATCTCCGCGAGGGGTTTCACGCCTGCCTTGTCCAGCGGGGTCTCGGAGGTCGAGGTGCCGAGCGTGCAGACCCTCTCGCCGGCGAGTTGCCCCAGCGAGGCGACCGGGGGGTGCTCTTTCCGGGTGACCACGGACTGCTCGGTGTACAGGTAGGGGGTGGAGAAACCGACCGAGGGATCGGCGACCCGGTCGGGGGTGATGCTGAACGTCGCCACCACCAGGTCCACGGCGACGTAGTGTCCCTTGTCGTCGGTGGCCTGACGGCGGGCCCGGTCCTCGGTCTTGATGGACAGGAACACGACCTGGTCGCGGCGGAAGCCGAGGTCGGCGGCGATCATGTACGCGATGTCGATGTCGAACCCGGAGAAGGCGCCGGTGCGCGGGTCCTTCTCGGCGATGCCGGGAGTGTCGTTCTTCACTCCGATATAGAGCTTGTCGCGGGCGTGCTCTCCGGTCAGCCGGGCCTGCTCACGTAACTCGGCCTCGGTCGGCGGCCCGGTCTCGAAGACGATCAGCCCGCCGACCAGCACCGCGGCCAAAATCGCGGCCAGCCAGCCGTACAGCCGCAGCCAGTCACCTCTGCGGCGGGGCGGTTCGGACGGCGCCACCGCCGCGGGGGGTTCCGGCGGGGGTGTCCCGGTCTTCCCGAGCCTCGAGAGGGGCCCGAAACGCCGCGAACTCCCGATATCCACGCGCATGGCCTCCATAGCCCCGACTCGACCACCCATTCTGCCGACAAGTGGGGCGCAGGTCATCCTCGAAATCGATGCTCTGGTCGGCTGTGCGGACGGCCTGGCGGTCCGGGTTCAATGGGGCGTGCCTTTCACGTTGAGCCATGTCGCCGCGGTGGTGCCGTTGCGGAGGTGGTTGCCCCCGGCGGGGCTGGTGGTCGGGGCGGTGGTTCCTCGGCCGCCGGTGTGGGCGCGGCCGTGCTCGGGACGGGTGACGGCGCCGCGGCAAGCCTCTATGACCAGGTTCGCGCGGTGTTGCTGGGCGCGACGGCCGGGTTCACCGCCGTTCTGGTGGCGTACGCGGCGATGTGGCACATCGGTCGCCTGTGGACGGCGCGGCGGCGAGTCCGCCACTAGAGCCCGGGCGGGCGCGGTCGAAAGCCGGCTTGGGCTGTCGAACAGTCGGCTTGGGCTGTCGGGAGGTCAGCTTGGGTTGGCGGGAGGTCGGCTTGGGTTGGCGGGAGGTCGGCTTGGGCTTTGGGCGGTGTGGATGCCGGCGGTGAGGAGGGGGTGCGTCTGGGGGAGGTCGTGGAGTTGGTCGCGCATCAGGCGCAGGCCGAGGGCGAGTGCCGCCGGGGGCACGCCGCGCGCTTTGAGGATGTCCCGGGTCCAGGCGACGAAGTCGGTGAACAGCGGGACGTCGTCCACGTACAGCGCGGCGGCGAGGAAGTCGGTGAGGTGACCGAGATCGTCGGCGGTGGCCTCCCGCTGCCGCTCGTCGTAGGAGGCCATCGGCGGATGGGCCTCGGTGAGCGCGCGCATCGTGCGGGCGATCAGGTCGGCCCGGCCCGCCACGAGCCGGGCGTAGTCCGGGGAGGGCGGTTGTGGCGGGCCGCCGGGCGACGCGGCGGGGAAGGACGGCAGCAGCCCGGCCTCCAGCAGGTCGGCGGCGGCGTCCGCCGTCGGGGCCCAGCCGTCCGCGCCGAGCGTACCGGCGAAACGTCCGTCCGCCCCGAAACCCGCTCCGCCCGCGAGGACGGGGACGCCGGCCGCCTGGCAGGCGGTGATGGTCGCGTGCGCCCGGGGCAGCCGCGTGGTCAGGGTGCAGCTCACGGCCACCGCGTCCGGGCCGGTCTGGTGCAGGTGGGTGACCAGGTGGGGAGCGGGGACGCTCGCGCCGAGGAAGTCCACCCGCCAGCCGCGCAGCCGCAGCACCTCGGCCAGCAGCCGGGTGGCGAGCTGGTGGTACTCGCCGTCGGCGCAGGCGACGGTGACCCGGCCGAACCGGGGCGTGGGGCGCACGCGGGTGGCGATGGCGGCGACGGCCCGCTCGGTGACGGCCGTGGCCGCGTGCTCGCGGGCCACCGACCACGCGTCCGCCGCCCACAGCTCCCCCACCCGGCGCTGCGCGGGGGCGATGAGCTCCAGGAGCACCCGCTCGGCGGGCACGCCGTCGTCCAGCAGCGCCAGCACCAGGTCGACGGCGCCGTACTCGTCCGCCTCGCCGATGTGCTGCAGATAACGCTCGACGGCCGTGCTGAGGTCGGTGACCAGGGCGAGGTCGGTCATCTGTGCCTTTCGGGGAGGGGGCGGGCGCGGATGGCGAGCAGGGCGCGGTCGTCCTTGTCGCCGTGGGACGTCCAGGCGGTGGTGACCTCCTCGAGTCGTTGCACGACGGCCGAGATGGGCATGCCGACGCACGTGGCGAGGGCCTCCTTCAGCCGGTTCGTCCCGTACAGCTCGGTGCCGACGGGGCCGCCGGACGCCTCGGTGATGCCGTCGGTGTAGAGCAGGCACAGCTCGCCCGGGGCCAGCTCGACGGTCACCGGGCGGAGGTCGAGGTGGTCGTCGATGCCGAGCATGGAGCCCGAGGCGCTGACCTCCTCCACGCTGCCGTCGGCCCGCAGGATCAGCGGTTCCGGGTGTCCGGCCACGGCGACGTCGATCAGCAGGCGTCCCGCGCGGCCGGGGCGCAGCCGGGCCAGCACGAGCGTGGCGTAGGCGTCGGACGCCGGAGTGGCCAGCAGGGTCTGGTTGATCAGCGCGATCAGCCGTTCCGGCCGGTTCTCCACCAGCAGGAGCGTGCGCAGGCAGTGACGGATCCGCCCGGCCAGTACGGCGGCGCGGGCGCCCTTCCCGCAGACGTCTCCCAGGACGACCAGCGGCGCGTCCTTTCCCATACCCGCGCGAGCTGGGACATCCAGCCGGACGGCGGCGTAGGGGGCGTCCTGCCGGTCCACGCCCTGGGGCATGCCGGACCTGTCCAGGCCGTATGGGGCGCCTGGGGGGAGCTCGTCGCGGGGGACGCCGGGTCGGCTGGGGCTTGGGCGGCATACGTCGTAGAAGTCGCCGCCGATCAGGTCCGTCTGCTGCGAGGGGCGCAGCGATCCGGCGAGTTCGGCCTCGTCGAGGACCGGCAGCTCCGGCGGTAGCAGATCTTCGGTGAGGATCGCGTTGGTGGCGCTCTGCTCCTGGTACAGCAGGGCGGAGGCGATGGCGGCGCCGGCGCGGACGGCGAACGCGCGCACCAGGCTCTCGGCCGCCGCGTCGAAGGGCGGAGCGCCCTCGCGGCGGGCGAGCACGAGGACGCCGGCCGGTGTCCCGTTGCCGGGCAGCGGCGTCATCAGCAGGTGCGCGGCCTGGCCGAAGCCCTCGGGCAGCAGCCACCCGGGCGCCCGGGCTGCGTCGATCCGGAGGTGGGGCATGGCCGCGTACCCGTACAGCGCGTCGGTCAGCTCGGGCAACTCGGCGACGGACCGCGCCTCGCCCTCCCGCACGGTGGATCCCCACGCCGTGGCGCGCAGCCAGGAGTGGGACCGGCGATGGTCGGGGAGAAGCAGCACCGTGGCGGCGTCGGCGAGGAACGACGCGGCGAGCTCGGCCGTGGCGCGGGCGCAGCGGCGCGTGTTGAGCGAGCCGGACAGCCGGTGGCCCGCCTCGACGAGGAACTCCGCGCGCTCGTGCGCGGGCGAGACCGGACGGAACTCCGCGCGCTCGTGCGCGGGTGAGAGCGGACGGGCGCCGGCCGGGACCTCTCCTGCGACCTCCGACAGGAACCACGCCTGGTGGGCCGGGCCGACCATCTCTCGACGCACCCGGACCGTGCGCCCGCCGTGGACGGTGAGACGGCTCACGCCGATGGGCGTGGCCGGGTCGAAGAGAGCGGCGGCGGCATCCAGGGAGGCCGGGTCGAGGGGAAAGGGGTCGGTGTCGAGGGAGGCCGGGTCGAGGGGAACGGGGCCGGCGTCGAGGGAGGCCGGGTCGAAGAGCGCCGCGGCGGCGCCGAGGATGCCCGGGGCGAAGGGGCCGGCGGCGGTGGCGGCGGAGGATGTGGGGAGGCCGGGTATCGCGTCCGGGGCGATGCGGACGGCGGCGGCGTTGGCCAGCAGAACGCGCCCGTCCGCGTCGCAGAGCACGACGCCCTCGCCCGAGGCCTCCAGGAGGGCACGCATCAGCGTGGCGTCCGGAGTCATGGCCGGTGCCGGCAGGAGGTCGGTGCGGTGATGGGCGGGAAGTTCGCTGGTGGCGCCGGAGATGTCACCGGTCGGTCGTTCTCGTGACATCACGAGGCCTTCCACATTGGGTGCAACCAGCCTACCTACCGACTTATCCGGTAAAGCCTGCCTGTGCCGATCGCGCATAGCGGTCCGGCGATCACAGGTGCCGTCGTAGCCCTCGGGAATACCTGGAATGGGGCTAGGGGCGCCGCGATTTCCACCACCGTGGAGGAATTCTGACCAGCCCTTGGACGACCGCCGCCGCGCCGGCGCCGGGGGTCAGGAAGTGTTCGGGCGCGAGCGACGACGGCGGGCGCAGCAGCAGCCGGACGGAGCCCACGAGCAGCACCAGCCAACCGACGATCATCACAAGCTGCCGCAGCAGGCAGGCCATGTGCCCGAGCAGGCTCGACGTCTGCCCGAGCAGGCCGCTGGCGGCGCTGACCACCGTGGAGGCGTCCTCCAGCCTCCGTGCCACTCTGGGTCGTCTCGATCTGACCACGTGGCCCACCTCCCACCAAAGGATCTTTGAATCCCTTCAGAGGGGCTCGCTAGCGCAAGCAATATCAACCGGCTCGCCCGCCCGCAACGCCAGCCGCGCACAGTGGGCAACTCTTCGAAATCGTGTTCGATTGCATCCGGCCTCTTTGCCGGGCCCAGCGACATTCCTGCCCTCGCGGCAGGTGTGGCGCACCGCTCCCCCCGAGATGCCGCCGCGGTGCGGTTCAGGCCTTGGAAGCCTTCGCGGTCAGTGAGAACGGTGAGATCGGGGGCCGCTAACTTGCCGCCGGGTGGGGGCCGCGTTCGCGGACCAGTTTCTCGACGCCGTCGAGGATGCGGTCGAGCCCGAACCCGAAGTGGGAGGCAGGGTCCTCCACGGGCCCCTCGGTGTCGTACTCGTCGAAGACGCCGTCGTTGAGGGCTTCGGCCAGGGCGGGGAAGCGTTCGTCGATGAGGCGGGCGAGCAGCTCGCCGTACGACGGCGCCGCGGGGTCGTCCTGGCCGGGCGCGGCGCCGGGGTCGCTCGTGGACAGCTGCGTGTCTCCGCGCACGTAGTGCAGGACCAGCAGCAGCACCGACATCTTCTCGCGCGGCCGCAGCGCGGTGCCGCCGAGGGCGCGCAGCCCGGCGTCCAGCCAGGCCAGCTGCCCCGGGTCGAGCGGCGGTGTCCCCGCGGTCGTCACCTGCAGGATCCACGGGTGCCTGCGGTAGACGCCGGTCAGCTCCACCGCCCATCGGCGCAGCTCGGCGCGCCAGTCGGCCGGCGTGGGCGAGATCTCGGGCGCCGGCCCGGGCGCGGCGTCCAGCATGAACGTCCACAGCTCGTGCTTGTTGGCGACGTGCCGGTACAGCGACATGGTGGCGCACCCGAGCCGCTCCGCCAGGCGGGCCATGGACAGCGCCGCCAGGCCCTCGGTGTCGGCGATGGCGATCGCGGTGGTGACGATGCGGTCGAGGCTCAGCGCCTGCGCCGGGCCCCGCGCGCGGCGTTCGGAACGACCCCACAGGACTTCCAGCGTGCGGGGCAGCTCTCCGCCGGTCTTCTCGCTCATCGGCGCCATCCTACCGTTCTGCGTAGGGCATACGCCATGTGTATGGCATACGCTCAGCGTATTCCCTACGCCCTGCGTATCAGATACGCTCAGCGTATGTCATACGCAGCCAGCCACCCTTCCCGATGAGGAGCCGTCATGGTCATGACCACCGAGAGCCCGTCCTCCCCGCCCCCCGGTCCCTCGGCCGGCTCCGTTCCGCCCCGCCGATGGTGGCAGCGGCCGTGGATGGCTCCGCTCGGCTTCATCGCCGTGGTGTTCCTGGTCTACTCACTGCCGCCGTACCTCACCGGTGACCCGGCGCTGTCCCGGGTGCCGCGACCGGCGGGCTTCTCGGCGCACTATCCCCTGCTGGTAGCGCACGTCATGTTCGCCTCGGTCGCGATGCTGACCTGCTTCCTGCAGGTGTGGCCGTGGTTTCGGCAGCGGTACCCGGTGGCGCACCGGTACGTCGGCCGGGTCTACGTCTTCGGCGGCGTGCTCCCGGCCGGCCTGGCCGGCCTGGTCATCGGGGCGGGCACCCCGTTCGGGCCGGTCATCGCGGTCAGCAACGTGATGCTGGCGCTGCTGTGGCTGTCGTTCACCGCCGCGGGCTACCGGATGGCGCGGCAGCGGCGGTTCGTCGACCACCGGCGCTGGATGCTGCGCAGCTTCGCGCTGACCTACTCGATCATCACCAACCGCGTGTGGGGCGTCGTCGTCGCCATCGTGCTGACGCCGCAGTTCGAGACCACCTTCAAGGGGGACGTCACCATGTTCACCTGGACGCTGGCCGGCCTCGGCGGCTGGCTCGGGTGGACGGTGCCGCTGCTGGTCGTCGAGTGGTGGCTGGAGCGCGGCGAGGCGGCCAAGCGCCGCGCGCGGGCGCGCTCCCGCGCCGCCCGCCCGGCCACCGTGCACGGCGCGTACGAGTGACCGCCTCAGGGCAGTGCGTACCAGTGACCGCCTCAGGCGGCGACGTGCTCCGAGACCGGGGTGACGGCGGCGCGGCGTCGTGCGGGCAGGGGACGGCCGCGCTCGCGCAGGATGGTCTTGAGCACCCGCCAGCCGTCGCGCACGGCGTGCAGGTTGCTCGTGCCGTGGATGCGGCAGCGCTCGTGGCTCGGGATCTCCTGCACGGCGAGCCCGGACTTGGCCGCCCGGACGTTCATCAGCGTCTCGATCTCGAAGCCGTCGCAGTCGAGGGCGAGAGCGTCCAGGTGGCGCGACCAGAAGGCGTTGTAGCCGTAGCACAGGTCGGTGTAGCGGGTGCCGTACAGCCAGTTGGTCAGCGTGGTCAGCACCGTGTTGCCGAGCGAGCGGGTGACGCTGATGTCGTCGGACCCCGCGCCCGAGGTGAAGCGCGACCCCTTGGCGAAGTCCGCCCCCGCGACCAGGGCGGAGACGAAGCGGATGATCTCGCGTCCGTCCGTCGAGCCGTCGGCGTCGATCATGACGATGATGTCGCCGCTCGCCGCCGCGAAGCCCTCGATGAGGGCGTTGCCCTTGCCGCGCCCGGTCTGCGGGACGACGCGCAGTTCGGGGCGCAGGGCACGGGCGACGGCCACGGTGTCGTCGGTCGACCTGCCGTCCACGAGGATGACCTCGTCGATCCAGCGTGGCAGGGTGGCGAACACGTGCGGCAGGTTCTCCGCCTCGTTCATGGCCGGAACCACCACGCTGACCGTCGCTCCGATGGCCAGGTCGTCGCTGACGGCGGTGTACTTGCCCTGGGGCGCGATGATCCCGTACGTCGTCATGGGCACATATTGGACCAGCCCGCCTGCAGGTGACTTGACAACCCCTTGCAAACCCATGGTCATCGACGCTTCCGGCCTGGTCAGAGGCGGTACGTCCGGCAGAGGGGCTTGACTGCCGCGCCGGGTTTCGGTCGGGGGATTAGGGCGGCTATATCGGACATGCGCCTTGATCCGTAGCCGCCGGTTCAGGTCGGCCACGTCCCGGGATACCTGGTTCACGGTGCCTTCTCCCGGGCGCCGGTAAGGACGGCCGAACCGCTCACGCTCGCCTGACGCCACGCGTGGGAGGCTACGCGCGTGCAGGATGTCAGTACGGGGAAGACCGGCCTCACTCCGCGGCTGGTCCGGGCCGAGCTCATCGTCGTCTTCGCCGTCTCGCTCGGCGCGAGCGCCCTGCGCTCCCTGATCTCGCTGATCGGCTCGCTCACCGCCCCCGCGGAGCTGAAGGCGCAGCACGCGGTGCTCGTCGGCACGAGGGCGCCCGGCCGTCCCTGGCTCGATCTGTCGCTGCAACTGGCCGACATCGCGATCGCCCTGGCCCCCGCCGCCCTGGTCGCCTACCTGCTGGTGCGGTCCGGGGAGTCGGCGCGCACCATCGGCGCCGACCTGCGCGAGCCGGGACGCGACCTGCTGCGCGGCGCGCTGCTCGCGGCCGTCGTGGGCGGCACCGGGCTGGCGTTCTACCTGATGGCGCTGCGGTCGGGCATCAACCTGGACGTCGTGCCCGACCGGCTCCCCGACGTCTGGTGGCGGGTGCCGATCCTGCTGCTCGCCGCCGCGCAGAACGGCGTGCTCGAAGAGGTCATCGTCAGCGGCTACCTGCTGCACCGCCTGGACGCGCTGGGCTGGCGGCCCTGGCGCGCGGTCCGCCTGTCGGCGACGCTGCGGGGCTCCTACCACCTGTACCAGGGGTTCGGCGGCTTCGTGGGCAACGTCGCCATGGGCCTGCTGTTCGGCCGTCTCTACCAGCGGTGGGGCCGGGCCATGCCGCTGGTCGTCGCGCACACGCTCATCGACGCGGTGGCCTTCGTCGGGTACGGCCTGCTCCGCGGCCGGGTGAGCTGGCTGCCGTGACACCACGGGCACGGGCGACCGTCTGATGGGAGGTGACTTTCACAAGTCGCCGGAGTTCATTCCTGTCGGTCCGACGCCTTTCGCACCGGAGTGGGTACCGTGACCTCGTGGATCAAAGCGAGGCCGGCCGTCGCCGCGCGCTGTGGGCCCTCGGAGCCCTTGCACTGGCGGGTTCGCTGGGTTCGCTGGCCGGCGACGCCGTGCGGTCGTCCTCACGCGCGCCGGGGGCCGCTCCGGCCCGGCACGGGCGGCGCAAGGCGCACCCGCGGGTCGCGCCACCGCCCGCAGGGTGGACGGCGCACGCGCTGAAGGCCCGCCACCAGCCCGTGCGCAGCCTGCACGACTTGGCGCCGGCCGCGCCGCGCAACGCCATCGCGCTCACCATCGACGACGGTCCGCACCCCGAGTGGACGCCCCGCATGCTCGACCTGCTCGCCGAGCACGAGGTCAGCGCGACGTTCTCGCTCATCGGCCTGCAGGTTCAGCGCTACCCGCGGCTGGCCGAGCGCATCGTCGAGGCCGGGCACCAGCTCTGCAACCACACGATGCACCATCCCATCCCGTTCAACCGCCTGTCCGCCGGGCGCGTCAAGGCCGAGATCACCGAGGCGCAGCGGCGCATCTCCGACGCCACCGGCGTCCACGCGAGGTTCTTCCGCTCGCCGGGCGGATCGTGGTCGCGGCAGGTGGTGCGCGCCG
This sequence comes from Sphaerisporangium sp. NPDC005288, assembly GCF_040607475.1. Taxonomy (NCBI): domain Bacteria; kingdom Bacillati; phylum Actinomycetota; class Actinomycetes; order Streptosporangiales; family Streptosporangiaceae; genus Sphaerisporangium; species Sphaerisporangium sp. NPDC005288. The sequence goes on from NZ_JBEXGT010000005.1 coordinate 311,138, forward strand.
CCGGCGACCACGGCATGATCCCGATCGACTGGGACGTCGACCCGCGCGACTGGTCCAGGCCGGGCACCCGGCGCATCGCCCAGAGCATGCTCGCCTGCCGGCCGGGCGCCATCCTGCTGTGCCACGACGGGGGCGGCGACCGTTCCGAGACGCTCAGGGCACTGCGCACGGTCATCCCCCGCCTCAAGCACCGCGGCATGGCGTTCGTGGCCCTCTGACCCTGTCCGGCCGGGACTTGGCGGTGTCGATCACCGGATTTATGGGGATAGACGGCTCGACGAGTCTTCACCCGTCCGGCCCGGGAGGCGGCACTGAGCACGCGCGGGGTGGTCGCGGTGGCCGGAGTCGCCATCGTGCTCGTCTCTCTCGCCGGTCACGCCGCGACGAAGGACACGACGCGCGTCACCGAGCGCGCCGGCCCGCTGGAGAACCCGGACGGCACCAGGCCGGGCCTGGTCGCCATCACCTCGCGCATGGACCGGGCGGAGGCCGTCGACCTGATCCGGCGGGTGCGGGTCGGCAGTCAGGGGTCCAAGCGCGGGTACACGCGCACCCGGTTCGGTGAGAACTGGGCGGACACCGCGCGGGGCGTGCCGTACGCGCGCAACGGCTGCCGCACCCGCGACGACCTGCTCGCCCGGGACGGCGAGGAGGTGGCCTACCGCCGCGGGTCCCACTGCGTGGTGGTGGCGATGAAGCTGCGCGACCCCTACACCGGCAGGACGATCCGGTGGCGCAAGCACGATGCCGACCGCGTGCAGGTCGACCACGTGGTGCCGCTGTCGTACGAGTGGCGCATGGGCGCCTCCCGATGGAGCATGGCCAAGCGGGTGCGCATCGCCAACGACCCGCTCAACCTGATCCCGGTCTACGGCCCGGCCAACGAGGACAAGGGCGGCGCGGGGCCGGCGTCCTGGCTACCCCCCGTGCGGAAGGTGCGCTGCGCGTACGTGACCCGTTTCGCGCAGGTCGCGGTGAAGTACGACCTGCCGGTCACCAGGTCCGACAAGTCCGCCATGCTCGCCCAGTGCCGCTGACCCGCGGCCGGTCGGTTTCCCTCGCCCGGCCTGCGACCCCGGCCCGTTCCCCCCTCGGCCCGCAGCCGCGGCCGGTGGCCGGTCGGTCGCCTCCGCCGGTCGACGGCCCGGTCAGTGCCTCGCGCCGACCGGGTGGCGGTACTGCTCGGGCGCCATCGGCGCCTGGTTCACGTGCTGGTTCACGTGCGGCTCCTGCGGCGCGGGCGCGACCGGAGCCTGAGGGCCGGCGACGAGCCCGCGCACGGCGGCCTCGAGCTCCTCGGGGGTCTCGCCCTCGGCGAGCCGCGGGTCCGCCTTAGCGGCGCCCTTGGGCGTGGCCCAGAAGCGCCCGGTGTGCTCCCCGTACCACACCGTCCATCCGGGCAGCCGTGCCGCCAGTTCGCGTGCGACGGCCTTGCCGTCGGTGACCTCGTTCGCCATCACGACCCTCTTCCGTGGTTTCACCCGTCATCGACAGCCGGGACGGTCACCATCTGACGGAGCACACTGCCCGCGAGCTTCCTCGACGGGTGAGGCTCTCCCTTTACGGACGGTCGATCGGCCGGCTCGAACCAGACCGGACTGCCCGCTATGTCGCCGTGAAAACCCCCGGGACCCACCGTACGTGAGAAAAGCCGTTTATGGCCGTGAACCCGCTCGTAAAGGTGTGTGTGCTCCGGAGTCAGGCCCGTGACTACCCACCCGTATCGACCCCTATCCCACCGTTTGCTGGGGTTCCCCCCATCTCCCGCGCCTGCTCATCATGGGTCCAATCGACGATCTCAGGGAGTGCCGATGAGAACCGCGCACCGGACCTGTCCCCTATGCGACGCCGTCTGCGGCCTGCGGCTCACGCTCGACGACACCGGACGCGTCACGTCGGTCAAGGGCGACCCGGACGACCCGTTCTCCAAGGGCTTCATCTGCCCGAAGGGCGCGAGCCTCGGCCACCTCGACCAGGACCCCGACCGCCTGCGCGTCCCCCTCGTGCGCAAGCAGGACGACGAATGGCACGAGGTCAGCTGGCAGGAGGCCTTCGAGACCGTCGAGCAGGGGCTCAAGGGCGTCATCGACCGGCACGGCCGCGACGCCGTGGCCCTCTACCTCGGCAACCCGACCTTCCACACCATGGGCGGCATCCTGTACCGGGGGGCGCTGGGCCAGGCCCTCGGCACGCGCAACGTCTACTCCGCCAGCACGATCGACCAGATGCCCAAGCACGTCGCCTGCGGCTACCTGTTCGGCGACCCGCTCGCCATCTCGGTGCCCGACGTCGACCGCACCGACTACTTCCTCGTGCTCGGCGCCAACCCGGTGGAGTCCAACGGGTCGCTGTGCAGCGCCCCCGACTTCCCGAGCCGCCTCAAGGCGCTGCGCGGGCGCGGCGGGCGGCTCGTGGTCGTCGACCCGCGCCGCACCCGCACCGCCGCCGTCGCCGACGAGCACCTGTTCATCCGCCCGGGCACCGACGCGTTCCTGCTGTTCGGCATCGTCCACACCCTGCTCGCCGAGGATCTCACGACGATCGGCCTCGACGTCGCGGGGCTGGACGACCTGCGGCGGCTGTCGGAGGACTTCACCCCCGACATCGTCTCGCCGGTGTGCGGCGTGGCCGCCGCGGACATCGTCCGCATCGCCCGCGAGCTGGCGGCGGCGCCCACGGCCGCCGTCTACTCGCGCATCGGCGGCTCCACGGTCGAGTTCGGCACCGCGACGCAGTGGCTCGTCGATGTGATCAACATCCTGACCGGCAACTTCGACCGGCCCGGCGGCGTCATGTTCACCCGCACCGCCACCATGGACCTCGGCCGCACCGGCGAGCCGTACACCACCGGGCGCTGGCACAGCCGCGTGCGCGGGCTGCCGGAGTCGCTCGGCGAGCTGCCGGTGGCCACCCTCGCCGACGAGATCGAGACCCCGGGCGAGGGGCAGGTCAGGGCTCTGGTGTCCGTGGCCGGCAACCTGGTGCTCTCGGCGCCGGGCGGCCCTCGCCTGGACCGCGCGCTGGCCGGCCTCGACTTCGTGGTCTGCGTCGATCCCTACCTGAACGAGACCACCAAGCACGCGAACGTCATCCTGCCGCCGCCGCGCATCCTGCAGATGCCGCACTACGACTTCCTGCTGCTGTCGGTCACCGTGCGCAACTACACGCGGTTCTCCCCGGCCATCCTGCCGCTTTCCCCTGAGCAGATGTCCGAGGCCGACATCCTGTCGAAGCTCACGCTCATCGCCTCCGGCCAGGGCGCCGACGCCGACCCCGCAGCGCTCACCGAGATGATGCTGGACCAGATCCTCGGCGGGGCCACGCAGGCGCCGGGCTCTCCCTTCGAGGGCAGGGACGTCGCCGAGGTGCGGGCCTCGCTGATCGGCGACAGCGGGCCCGAGCTGCTGCTGGACGCCTTCCTGCGGCTCGGCACGCACGGACTGTCGCTCGCCGACCTGCTGGACAACCCGCACGGCATCGACCTCGGGCCGCTCACGCCCCGGCTGGCGGAGCTGCTGTGCACCGAGTCGGGCCGGGTGGAGCTGGCCGCGCCGCGGCTGGCCGAGGAGGCCGGACGGCTGCGCGAGCGGCTCGCCGCGCCGGCCCCCGAACTGCTGCTCATCGGACGCCGGCAGCTGCGCTCCAACAACAGCTGGCTGCACAACGTGCCCACGCTGGTCGGCGGGAGCAACCAGTGCACCCTGCACGTCAATCCGGCCGACATCGCCCGGTACGGCATCGGCGGGCAGGCGGTGATCCGGTCGGCGAACGGCGAGCTGGTCGTGCCGGTCGAGCCGAACGACGCCATCATGCCGGGCGTGGTCAGCCTGCCGCACGGATGGGGCCACGCGGGCAGCACCCAGCGCGTCGCGGCCGAGCACGCCGGGGTCAACGCCAACGCCCTCACGGACGAGTCGGTGGTCGACGTGCCGTCGGGCAACGCCGTGTTCAACGGCGTCCCGGTGACCCTCGCGCCCTACGAGCCCGAGGAGCCGGCGCTGACCGGGTCGTTCCCGCTTTCCTCCACCGCCGCCGTCTGAACGAGGTCCCCACCGGCTCCACCCGCGGCCGTCTGAGCGAGGTTCCCACCGGCTCCGGCCGCGGCCGTCCGGGCGAGGCTTCCGCCGGCTTCCGCTACGGCCGTCTCAGCGAGGCCTCCGCCGGCTCCGGCCGCGGCAGGGTCGCCGGGCGGGGACAGCAGGAAGTGCAACCGCACGGAGGTGCCCGCGGGCCGGTGGTGGATGCGCACCAGGTCGGCCAGCTCGTTGGCGATGAGCACGCCGCGCCCGCGGGTCGCGCCGTCCGCCGGCGGGACGCGCCCGGTCATCGGGTCGGCGATGTGCCCGGTGTCGTCGAGCTGGCAGGCGAGCACGCCGTCCTCGGCCCACACCGTCAGCGTGGCGGGCCCGGTCGTGTACTCGGTGGTGTTGGTGGCCAGCTCGTTCATCGCCAGCAGCAGCTCGACGACGCGCTCCCCGGCCAGGCCCTCCGCCATCGCCCGCACGGTGAGGAAGTCACGCACGCCCGGCAGCGCGCCGACGCCGGTGAAGGTGTACCGCTCGGCGTCGTCCGGCGGCGCGGGCAGTGGCCAGTCGAACGCCGCGGCCGTCTCGAGCGGGTCGCCGTAGGCGGCGCTCGCCCGGCTCCCGTCGGCGTCCTGAAGGATGGGGTGGGTGCGCTCGGCGTCGGCCAGTGCCGAGGGGTCGAGCGCCGAGGCGTCGTACGGGCACAGGATGGCGGCGTCCCGGCCGGCGAACGCGGCGTTGATCAGCGCCTCGTGCGCGACGCAGGCCGGGTACTCGACGGCGCTGCGGCCCTTCCAGACGGGCTCCCCGATGATCCACACGCGGCGGCCGGGGTGGGCGCCGGCGAAGGCCAGCAGGACCGAGGGGATGATGCGCCCCGGATTGCGGCCCGCGTGGGCCATGTCGGCGAAGGTCACGGCGTCGCCGTCGGCGCCGAGCCGCGCGCGGACCAGCTCGCCGTTGCCGCCGGGGACGGCGACCAGGGCGGGGTCTCCGGAGGCCAGCGCGCGCCGGACGAAGGCCGCGCAGCCCGACGCGTACTGGTCCGGGTCCCGGTAGAAAAGGCCGATGTGCTCGAACGGGCCGGCCGCCCGCGTGGACGGTGCGTACTGGTTCATGCGACGGCACCGGCGCAGGGATCGCCGCCCAGCAACCGCATCAGCTTCATCAGCGACACCGAGCAGCCGGTGATGCGCACTTCGGGCGGGGCGGTGGCGGCCGCGCCCATGAGCAGCCTGGCGGCGCCGGCGTCGGCGAACCGCAGCCCGGCCACGTCGAGGGTCACCGTGGCGTCCGGGCGGGACATGTCGTCGATGACGTCGGCCAGGGTGGCGGCCAGCGCGTCACGGTTGGAGGCGTCGGCTTCGCCGATCAGCCGCAGCCCCGGCGGCTCACCGGTGCGTTCCATGCGCAGCAGGGGCCGCCAGTTCCAGTCGGTGCCGGGTTCCATGCGGGACGGGTGCGCGGCCGAGACGCGCAGGAGGCTGACCTGGTCGAACAGCCGCCGGTCGTACAGGCAGAGGGCCATGGCGTAGCCGTCGGCGAAGACGCGGTTGACCTGGGCCTCGTACCAGTGGAGAGGGTCGGCGCCCACCACGCCGGCTCTCGCCCACGACATGTCGCCGATCAGACGCAGGGCCGTGTATCCGCCGCCGCGCGCCACGGCGATCTCGCGCTGCCAGTCGTCGAGCACCACCATGGGGTCGAACAGGCCGTTGGTGAGGTAGCCGTCCCGCGGGCGGCCCATCTGCAGTTGCCCGGTGCGTACCAGACGCCAGGCGTCCACGCCGTTGTCCGTCAGCTCGCGCAGCAGGAGGTCCGGGGACGCGTCGGAGAGGTAGATGATCTTCTGGTTGGCGCCGGCGCCGGCCTTCACGTAGCCCGTTATGGCGGCCAGCCGCTGGTGTTCGTCGTCGAAGGTCCAGCACACGTGGTCACCTGGACGTATTCGATCCACAACCGATGGATCCATCGGCCTCCTCATTCCTGGCGGACGCCTTCCCGTTCCGGTTCTGCTGTCCACCGGACCGGGCCGCCGTCCGCCGTGCTGCCGGGTCAACCCGACTGCACCGGGCCGCGATTCAGGCTACCAGCCGCATATCGACCGCCGTAGGTGAAAACCCCGCACCTGGTGGCCCGGTGGCCTCAGCCGCTCCCGGCGTCCCCGGCGGCGGGCGGCGGCGGGCGGAGGCGGGTCGCCGCTGCCGGAAAGCGGCCGCCTACCTGGAGGAGGACGGCTGATTCGACGATCTATATCGCTATATTCATGGCCATGCTGCTCCCGGCCCCCGAGGTCGCAGATTTACCGGTCGTGCATTCCGTCCGGCCACGGCTGCGCGTTCTCGATCTGCTGCGCTTCTGCGCGGCGTTCGCGGTGGTGCTCTTCCACTACGGGCACACGCGGGCGTGGGGGACGCCGAACGCCTTCCCCACCCTGAGCGCGGTGACCATGTTCGGGGTCTACGGGGTCCGCATGTTCTTCGTGATCAGCGGGTTCGTGATCCTGATGAGCGCGTGGGGACGCACCCCCGGCGAGTTCGCCTCCTCGCGGATCGCCCGGCTCTACCCGGCCTACTGGGCCAGCGTGATCATCCTCGGCGCGCTCGCGGTCGTGGGACTCACCACCGACCACCGGCCGACCCTGAGCGAGCTGATCGCCAACCTCACCATGCTCCAGCACGGGCTGCGGATCCGCGATCTGGAGCTGGTGTACTGGACGCTCTGGCAGGAGCTGGTCTTCTACGTGCTCATCGCGGTGTTCGCCGCGATCGGCTTCACCTACCGGCGCTGCCTGGCCTTCCTCGGCGGCTGGCTGGTGCTCCTGGCCATCGCCGAGCGGGTGGACGCCGACCTCCTCCAGGCCGTCCTCGTCCCCTTCAGCGCCCCGTACTTCATCGCGGGGATGGCCCTGTACCTCGTCCACCGCTTCGGCGGGTCACTGTTCCCCTGGCTGTTCGTGGGCGCCGGCTGGGCGGTCGCGCTCGTGCAGGTGCTGGGGGAGAACCCGCCGGCCGTCCAGCGGTTCGGGCAGAACCTGGGGTCCGCCCTGGTGGTCGGCGTGATCTCCCTGATCTTCCTGGTGATGGTCCTGGTCGCGCTCGGCACCTTCGACGGGGTCGACTGGCGCTGGCTCACCGTGCTGGGCGCGCTCACCTACCCGCTGTACCTGTTCCACCACCACGTCGGGTATCTCCTCATCGGGTGGCTGCACGCGCCGCTGGGCAGGTGGCTCACCCTGCCCGTCGTGCTGGCCGCCGCGCTCGTCCTCGCGTACGGCGTGCACCGGCTGGTCGAGGTGCCCCTGCAGGACCGGCTGAGGTCCGCGCTCAACCGGTCCCTCCGCGCCGACGACGGCTACTCGGACCGCGCCGGGTAGACCTCGCCGCCCTTGAGCTCGCGTCCCTGCAGCAGCGCCGTCACCGTCACGAAGTGGTAGCCCTGCTTCTCCAGCGTGGTCAGCACGGCCGGCATCGCCTTGACGGTCTGGGGGACGATGTCGTGCAGCAGGATGACGCCGTTGCGCTTGGCCAGCTTCAGCGTCCGCGCGGTGATGACCTTGGTGTCGCGCGCCTGCCAGTCGAGCGTGGAGCCCGTCCACAGGATCTGCGGCAGTTCCAGCTCGGCCATCAGGCGGCCGACCCGGGAGTCGGTGGCGCCGTTCGGCGGGCGCATCATCGTCGGCCGCTCGCCGATCGTCTGCTCGATCACCTCGGAGGTCGAGTTGACCTCCTGCATGATCTCGTCATCGGTCAGCTTGGTGAGATCGGGGTGGGTCCAGGTGTGGTTTCCCACCTCGTGGCCCTCCGCCACGATGCGCCTGGCCAGCTCGGCCCGGCCTTCGACCTTGCGGCCGAGCAGGAAGAAGGTGGCCTTGGCCTTGTGCTTCTTCAGCGTGTCGAGCAGTTCGGGGGTGTAGGGCCACGGCCCGTCGTCGAAGGTCAGCGCGATGCACTTGTACCGGGCGCAGTACGGCTTGGCCGGCTCGTCCGCCTTCTTCCCCGTCTCGGCCGCCGCCGGAACGGTCAGCAGGCCCATCGCACACACTGTTGCCACAAGTACTCGGACTTTCCGCCACATGGCCCCGAATCTTAGTGAAACGGCGCACTAGTAGCGATCTCTACGCACGGTTCCGTGCGATCCGTCCCTGGCGGGCTCGTGCGCCCGTACCGCGCCGAAGGGCGACCCACCGGCGGTCGCGACCCTCTGACCTGGTGTTCCGGGGCAGAACGACGCCGACGAAAATCGTCCCGAAGAGAGTGTCGAAACGGCGTGCCGGCGTTCGACGCGTGTGTGACGGCTGGTCGACGCGTCCGGGATCCGCCGGACCCAGCCCGAGACGACAAGGGAGCGACAATGCGATTTCTCATGATGCACCGGCTCGACGAGCGTGCCCCCGAGGCCTGGAACCCCAGCCAGGAGTTCATGGAGAAGCTGGGCGCGTTCATCCAGGACTCGATGGAGAAGGGCATCCTGATCACGGCCGAGGGCGTTCACCCGTCCGAGCGGGGCGCGCTGGTCCGCAAGGCCCGCGGCGGGGGGATCACCGCGATCGACGGCCCGTTCACCGAGGTCAAGGAGGTCATCGGCGGCTTCGCGCTGCTCAACTTCGACGACCGCGCGCAGGCCGTCGAGTACGCCAAGCAGTACGCCGACCTCTTCGACGACGTCGAGGTGGAGGTGCGCCAGGTCGCGGAGGCCGACGACTTCCCGGCCTGACGACACCGGTGGGGGGCCGGCCCCATCGGGACCGGCCCCCGCGGGCGTCTCCGCGCCCATCAGGCGCGACGGGGGAAGAACGGTCGCGCCCGCCACGCGTCGGTCACGCGTTCTCACCCCAGGCCGAGCGGGAGACGGCGCACTCCTGTCAGAGACGGCGTGGGGATGAACTGCACGGGGTCCTGCGGGTCGGTGCGAAGGACGTCGAACCGGTCGAGCAGGATGTTCAGCGCGACCTGTCCCTCCAGCCGGGCCAGGGGCGCGCCCAGGCAGAAGTGGATGCCGCGGCCGAAGCCGAGGTGCGGGTTGGGCTCGCGACCGGGGGCGAAGACGCCGGGGTCGCGGAACTGGCGCGGATCCCGGTTGGCCGCCGCGAGCCAGACCATGACCATCTGGTCGGCCGGTATCGTCGCATCGCCGAGCCGCGCCTCCCGGGTGGTGGTGCGGCCGAGGAGGGGGAACGGCGTCAGGAACCGGATGGACTCCTCGATGACGGCCGGGATCGCCGAACGGTCGGCGCGTACCGCCTCCTGTTCGCCGGGGAAGGCGTCCAGGCACAGCACCGTGTTCCCGAGCAGCATCGTCGTGGTGATGTGACCGGCGAGCAGCAGCACGATGGCGAAGTTCACCACCTCCTCGTCGGGCAGGCGTTCGCCGTCCACCTCCGCCTCCACCAGCCTGGTGAGCAGGTCGGCGCGCGGCTGCCGCCGGCGTTCCGCGGCGTGCGCGGCGAGGTAGGCCGACATCTCCTTCCACGGTCCCATCGTGGCCGCGAGGTCCGCGCTGCGCTCCTCGGCGGACCGGTTGAGCGAGATCTCGGCGTCCCGCTGGAACAGCGCGTCGGCCCACTGTTTGAACAGGGCGCGATCGCTGCTCGGCACCCCGAGCAGCTCGGCGATGACGATGACCGGCAGCGGGTAGGCCAGGTCGGTCACGAGCTCGAACCGCTCGCGCTCGCGCGCCGCGTCGATCAGCTCGCCGGTTAGCGCGGCGATCCGCGGTTCGAGGTCGGCCACGACCTTGCGGGTGAAGGCGCTGCTGACCAGCTTGCGCAGTTTGCCGTGCTCCGGCGGGTCGATCTGGGTGATGAAGCCGTTCAGCGAGAAGTCGTCATCGCTGGGCAGCAGTTCCTTGGGAACGACGCGCATGGTGTTGGAGGAGAACGTCGCCGGGTCGCCGAGGACCTCGTGGGCCTCCGGGTATCCGTAGACGTTCCACAGCCCGGTGCCGGCGTCGAACTCGACCGCCGGGCCCGAACGGGGCCCGTGCAGCCAGAAGTGCCGTTCGGGGATGTCGTACCGTTCGACGATGTCGGACATCGCCTCTCCTTGGTTGAGGATCCCTCTGCCGATGTGGGTCAGGACGACCTCTCGCGGTACTCCTTCCAGCGCTCGAACATCCCGTCCGAGTCCTGCAGGATGAAGGCGAAGAACTCCCGGGTGTCCTCCAGCCGGCCGCGCTGGCCGGGCCGGTCGTCGCCGATGAGGGACAGCCCGAAGTCGAGCGTGTCGAGGCTCTGCCTGACGATGGCCAGCTGAACCCGCATGACCTGGTCCCATCCGCCGCCGACCATCCGGTAGCGGTGCTCGCGGGCGGAGGTGGGGACGCGTTCCACCATCCCGCTCAGCTCGAGCTGCCTGGCGACCGTGCTGACCGCGGTCTTGCTCACCCCGAGCGTCGCCGCCAGGCCGGTGAGCGACTGGTCGGGCGGGTCGCAGATCATGAGCCACCCGTACAGGCGGCCCATCGTGCGCGTCCCGCCCAGCCGCTCCATGATCAGTCCCATGCGATCGACGAACTCGGCCTCCGAAACTTTCACCCGCGCCAACTCCGCAATGATCGTCAACTACGTACTTTACGAAGTGTACGTTCGTCGATGCCGGACGTGAAGAGCGGCACGGACAGGACGGACCTCGCGGGCGTAGAGGGATGGCCGGGCTCATCGAGCGCTTTCCGGGGTCTCCCTCGGTGACGTCGCACCTCTGAAAGTTTCTCGCTGACTTGACACATTTCGGCAGGGTTTCCAGACTGTGTTTCCGAGGCGGCTCCTCCTGCCATGTGGTGGTGTGCGGTGAGGACCGTCATTCGTGACGCCCTAGTGGTGTGCGTTCCCTGATCACGGGACGCGGCGTCGATCGCGCGGGGTGACCCCAGCGTGTCCGCATTTCCGTGATTCAGTCTGGAGCACTCAGTCATGGGCATTAGAGAGATGCTTCCGCCGCTGCCTTTCAGGCGGCCGCGGGTTCTGATCGCCGCCGCCGCCGGCCTGCTCGGCGTGGTCGCCGCGGTGACGGTACCGACCATGCCGGCCGGTGCGGCGGCGAGCACGCTCGGCGCGGCCGCCGCGCAGAGCGGGCGGTACTTCGGTACGGCCATCGCTTCGGGGCGGCTTGGTGATTCGGCGTACACGACCATCGCGAACCGTGAGTTCAACATGGTGACGGCCGAGAACGAGATGAAGATCGATGCGACCGAGCCCAATCAGGGGCAGTTCAATTTCACTGCCGGTGACCGGGTCTACAACTGGGCGGTGCAGAACGGCAAGCGGGTGCGTGGGCACACGCTGGCGTGGCATGGTCAGCAGCCGGGGTGGATGCAGTCGATGTCGGGCAGTGCGCTGCGGCAGGCGATGATCAATCACATCAACGGGGTGGTGGGCCACTACAAGGGCAAGATCTACGCCTGGGACGTGGTCAACGAGGCCTATGCCGACGGCAACTCCGGTGGGCGGCGCAGCAGCAACCTGCAGTCGACCGGCAACGACTGGATCGAGGTGGCGTTCCGCACCGCGCGGGC